>JAEZGJ010000298.1 GCA_023416965.1 Pseudomonadota bacterium
CCCCCCGGCGAGGAGGAGCCCATGTGGACCGGTTTTCTGGTTGTCCTGCTGATTCTGGTTCTGGTCTTCGGCGGCTATCTCGGCGGCGCCCGCGGCGCGGGCGGCTCGCTGTTCATGCTGATGCTCATCCTGACCGGCCTCTACCTGGTCGGCTGGCTGCCGGACCCGTGGTGGTAGGGCAGCGAGGGGCGGCTAGCGCCCCGTATTGCCGCGCCAGGCGGCGAAATCGACCTTGGTCTGGTCGTCCGTCGGCGGGTAGAGGCCGAGGATCGACCGGCCGGCGAGCACCATCTCCGTCACGAAGTCCTCGAACACCGTCATCTCCACCGCCTCCGCCGCGATCTCGTCGGCGAGGCCGGCGGGAATGATCACCACGCCGTCGGCGTCGCCAACCACCACGTCGCCCGGCCAGACCGCCACGTCGCCGCAGCCGATCGGCACATTGATGTCGAGCGCCTGGTGCAGGGTCAGGTTGGTCGGCGCCGAGGGGCGGTGGTGATAGGCGGGAATGGCGAGGCCGGCGATCTCGGCGCTGTCGCGGAAGCCGCCGTCGGTGACGACGCCCGCCACGCCCCGCATCATCAGGCGCGAGACGAGGATTCCGCCGGCCGAGGCCGCCCGCGCGTCCTTGCGGCTGTCGATCACCATGACCGCGCCCGGCGGGCATTCCTCCACCGCCTTGCGCTGGGGGTGGCCGCGATCCTGGAACACGGTGATCGGGTTGAGGTCCTCGCGCGCCGGGATGTAGCGCAGGGTGAAGGCCTCGCCCACCATGGTCGGCAGGGCCGGGTTCAGCGGCCTGACGTCCTGGATGAACTGGTTGCGCAGGCCGCGCTTGAAGAGGGCCGTGCACAGGGTGGCGGTCGAGACGCCCTTCAGCTTCTCGCGGGTCTCGGTCTTGAGGCTCATGGAAGGCTCCGCAGCTCAGAAGATCGCCGGCTCGGCCACCGGGCCGCCGAAGCTCTCTTCGAGGAAATCGAAATCGCAGCCTTCGTGGGCCTGCTTGATGTGCTTGGTGAAGATCCAGCCGTAGCCGCGCTCGTAATGGGCCTTCGGCGGCTGCCAGGCGGCGCGCCGGCGGGCGCGCTCCTCCTCGCCGACCCGCATGTTGAGGCTGCGCGCATCGACATCGAGGTCGACGATGTCGCCGGTCTGCAGGAGCGCCAGCGGGCCGCCGATATGGGCCTCCGGCGAGACGTGCAGGATGCAGGCGCCGTAGCTCGTCCCGGACATGCGCGCATCCGAGATGCGCACCATGTCGCGGATCCCCTGTTTCACCAGCTTCTTCGGGATCGGCAGCATGCCCCATTCCGGCATGCCCGGCCCGCCATGGGGCCCGGCATTGCGCAGCACCAGCACCGTGTCGGCGGTGACGTCGAGGTCGTCGCGGTCGATCGCCGCCTTCATCGAGGGATAATCGTCGAAGACGAGGGCGGGTCCGCTGTGCTTCAGGAAGCGCGGTTCGCAGGCGCTCGGCTTGATGACGCAGCCGTCGGGCGAGAGGTTGCCCTTGAGCACCGCCAGGGCGCCCTCGGCATAGATCGGGTTCTCCACCGTGCGGATGACGTCGTCGTTGTGCACCTCGGCACCGACGAGGCTCTCCGACAGCGGCCGCCCCGTGACGGTGGTGGCGCCGAGATGCAGGTGGCCGGTCAGCCGGGTCATCAGCGCCGGCAGGCCGCCGGCATAGTAGAAATCCTCCATCAGGTAGGTGTCGCCGCTGGGGCGGACATTGGCGAGGACCGGCACCTTGCGGCTGGCCTTGTCGAAATCGGCGAGGCTGATGTCGACGCCCGCCCGCCGTGCCATGGCGATGACGTGGATGATGGCGTTGGTCGAGCAGCCCATGGCCATGGCGACCGTGATGCCGTTCTCGAAGGCCTCGCGGGTAAGGATGTCCGTCGGCTTGAGGTCCTCCCAGACCATGTCGACGATCCGCCGGCCGGCGGCCGCGCACATGCGCTTGTGGTTGGCGTCGGGGGCCGGGATGGCCGAGGCGCCGGGCAGGGTGATGCCGATCGCCTCGGCGATGGCCGTCATGGTCGAGGCCGTGCCCATGGTCATGCAGACGCCGTAGGAGCGGGCGATGCCGCCCTCCACGTCGGTCCAGTCGCGGTCGGAAATGTTGCCGGCGCGGCGCTCGTCCCAGTATTTCCAGGCATCCGAGCCCGAGCCGAGCGTGTGGCCCTTCCAGTTGCCGCGCAGCATGGGCCCTGCCGGCACGTAGATCATCGGCAGCCCGGCCGAGGTCGCGCCCATCAGCAGGGCCGGTGTCGTCTTGTCGCAGCCCCCCATCAGCACCGCCCCGTCGACGGAATGCGAGCGGATCAGCTCCTCCGCCTCCATGGCGAGCAGGTTGCGGTAGAGCATGGTGGTCGGCTTGACGTTGCTCTCCGACAGGGAGAGCGCCGGCAATTCGATCGGGAAGCCACCGGCCTGGAAGATGCCCCGCTTCACGTCCTCCACGCGGTCCTTGAAATGGGCGTGGCAGGGCTGGGCATCCGACCAGGTGTTGAGAATGGCGATCATCGGCTTGCCCACCCAGTCTTCGGGGGCGTAGCCCATCTGCATCCAGCGCGAGCGGTGGCCGAACGACCGGAGGTCGTCGGGGGCGAACCAGCGGGCGCTGCGGAGGTCCGCAGGGGTCTTGCGGCGTGTCATGGGCATCTCGTGATCGGGCGTTTCGGTCGTCGGGGCCGGCTCTTCGCGGCCGGGCGCCCATCCAAGGCCGCCGGGCGCCGGATGGCAAGACTAAGTGTCGAGGAAAGCGATGATTTCGCCGGCCCCCGGTCAGCCAATCCCCGGAAAAGCGTTGCTGCGGTGCGGCAATTTCAATCGTTTCGCATTGCCGCCCCGTCCATCCTCGGTGCCGAGGGCCGGGAACGGCGCTTGCGAAAATTGCGGCCATGGCTAGGCTCCGCCCCGCCCGCACCGGGCCGAGTCCGGCCGGTGCACCGGAGGATCCTTCCATGCGCCGCATCGCCCTCGCCGCCGCCGTCGCGCTCACCGCCCTCGCCGCGGGCGAGGCCCATGCCATCCGCATCCTCGGCCACGGCACCGACCAGTGCTCCGTCTGGCTGCGTGTGCGGACCACGCCGCAGGCTGCCGAATATCGGGAGTGGATGCTCGGCTATCTCTCCGCCTCGGCCTTCCACAAGAACAAGGACATCCTGCGCAACATGACCTACGATCAGGTCCTGTCGCGCGTCACGTCGGAGTGCCAGCGCGCGCCGACCAAGCGTCTCGACGACGTGCTCGACGGCTTCCTGCGCTGAGCCCGCAAGCGGCGGGCACCGCTGCGGTTCGAGTGACAAGGCGAAACCGGAACGGGACTGATCATTAGCGGTTCGTCAAGAACCCCGTGCGACAGTGTGGGGACGTTGCCCGCCTCATTGGTTTCATTCCATGTTTGCCCGCCCGCCCGTTTCCATCGTGCTGCGCCGGCTGGGCCGAGAGGCGGACGGCAGCATAGCCATCACCTTTGCCATCTGCCTCGTCGCCATCTTCGGCTTCGTCGGCCTGGCGGTTGACTATTCCCGCGGCGCCCGCATTCAGGCGAAGCTGCAGTCCGCTCTCGATTCCGCTGCGGTCGCGGCTTCCTCACGTGCCTCCGGCAAGACAGGCGACCAGATCAGGGCGGATGCGCTCGCCTTCTTCGCTGCGCAGTTCAAGGAAGCGGGCGTTCCGACCCCGTCCGTCGTCGCGACGGTGACCACCTCGACACTCGAGCTCAAGGCGACCCTTGACCTGCCGGCCCACTTCCTCCCCGTCGTGGGCATCAACTCGGTGGCGGTTGCGGCGGCGTCGAAGACCGCATGGGGCATCACCCGGCTGAGGGTGGCTCTCGCCCTGGACAACACAGGCTCCATGTCGAGTTCCGGCAAGATGTCGGCTCTGAAGACCGCGACACTCAACCTTCTGACGCAGCTCCACGACAACGCCAAGAACGACGGCGACGTGCTGGTCTCCCTGGTCCCCTTCGCCAAGGTCGTCAATGTCGGCACGGCCTATCGGAATGCGAGCTGGATCCGCATGGCGGATGCGACGGTCTGCACCTGGATCTTCTGCTCGACGAGCTGGAGCGGGGCCATTCAGGACCGCGACAAGAACAACGACATCTCCAACTCGGCTCCCGCAGGGTCCTCCACCTATTTTCCGGCGATGAACGAGAACTATACCGGCGGCACGCCGACCGCCATCCAGCCGCTGACCTCGAACTGGGGGCAGTTGCGCTCCACTGTGGCGCAGATGAGCCCGGCGGGGAACACCAACCAGGTCATCGGCCTCGCCTGGGCGTGGCAGACCCTGACCCAGGGCCTGCCGATGAACGCGCCGGCCGAGGATCCGAAATACACCTACAAGAAGGTCATCATCCTGATCTCCGACGGGCTCAATACCGAGAGCCGCCATTCCGATCGCCAGAGCGAGATCGACGCCCGCCAGACCCTGCTCTGCAACGCTGTCAAGGCCGCGGGGATCACGATCTACACGATCCAGGTGAACACCGGAGGCGATCCCACCTCCACGGTGATGCGGAACTGCGCGAGCACCACCGACAAGTTCACGGTGATGACCAATCCAACCCAGTTGCTCACCACGCTGAGCGACATTGGCGGCCAGCTGACGCGGCTGCGTCTCACCAACTGAACCTCGAAAGCCGAAGGCCCCGGACGGATCCGGGGCCTCGCGGTCGTGGTGCAGATCGGGTCAGCGGCGGGCGAAGCGACCGGCGGAGTGACCGCGGCCCCCCATGGCGAAGCCGGGCCGGGGACCGCCGCGGCCGATGAAGGGGCCTGGACGGGGACCCGGGCGGCCGATGAACGGACCGGGACGCGGGCCGGGGCGGACGATGAACGGACCCGGACGCAGCGGCCGCACCTGCCGGCAGGCGGGATGACCGGGTGCACGGGCGCAGAGGCTGCCGAGCGGGCCGGGCGTGGCGCCGGGCCGCAGGCGGACGCCGCCGACCACCGGGCCGGGACGCCGGCATCCCGGAGCGAAGGGGTTGGTGGCGCAGATCGGGCGGCACCAGGACGGCCGGATGCCGGTCGAGCAGGACGGTGGCAGGCCGACATGGCCGGGCCGGCAGCCGCGTGCCCAGGGCCGGTGGCGGCAGCGATCGATCAGAACAAGGCCGCCGGGAATGAAGGCCGGACCACCGGCAATATAGGCGGGACCCTCGGCCATATAGGCAGGGCCACGGTAGGCGGGCGCCTGGGGCGGCGGCAGGCTGGCGACCGGGGCCCGCGGTGCCGCGGACCGGCAACCGGAGTTGAACGAGGCCTGGTCCTGGGTCTGCCAGCCGTCGCGCGGCGGCTGGTTGCCGTGCTGCTCGGGCAGCATCGGGGCCCAGCTCACCTGGTGCGGTTCGGCTCGCCAGACCACCCAGCCCGGGCCGAAATGGGTGTCGGCCGCCCAGATCCAGCCGTGCTGGGGGTCGTTCGCCCAACGGCCGTGGCGGTGGACGATGGCGCCCCAGGGGGTGGGATCGGCGAAGACCCAGCTGCCCTGCTCGCGGTCATATTGCCAGTGGCAACGCGGATAGGGCGACCAGCCGGGTGCCGCGATCTGCTCCGACGGCTTCCACACCTCGCCGTAGAGTGGATGGGTTTCGAAGCTGCCGAATTGCTGCAGCGTCTCGCGGAAGCCGTCCATGGCGCTTGGCGCCTGTTGCTGGATGGCGGCACCCGCCCCCTCGGCGGGTGGCGGCGGGGGAGGCGTGCCGGCTCCGGCGGCGAGCGCCTGGCCGATCGACAGGCTGACGGCGAGCGCCAGAGGACACGAGGGATGGTATGCGGAAGCGCAGTTTCGGGGTCATTGCAGCTCTCCTGGCAGGCGCCGGTGGCGCTCGCTTCATCAGTCGCGGGGAGGGGCGCAAAGGTTCACCTGCCGCGGCAGGTCTGCCGAAGGCGGGGCGTCCCGATAGGTCTTTGATCTCGCGGTATCTTCCGCTACACACGCTGCATGTGGCTGAACCAGCGAACCGTCGACGCGATCCGACTGATGGCCGAGCTCTCCGCGCGATGGCCGCAGGCGGTCAAGGCGGCCGAACTCGCCGCCATCACCGGCATCACCTTCCTCAACGTGCAGAAGACCGCCCACGCCCTGTCGCGGGCCGGCCTCCTCGAGGCCGAGCGCGGCCGCTACGGCGGGCTGAGGCTGGTGCGGGCCGCCGACGAGATGAAGGTGGCCGAGATCGTCCGCGCCTTCGAGCCGGCGGACTGCCCGGTGAACTTCCTCGCCGCCGACCAGTCGCGAGACCCCGTCTCGACGCTCATGTTCCGCGCCCACCGCGGCTTCTTCCAGCCGCTGGAGGAGACGACCCTCGCCGATATCGAGCCGCGGGCCATCGCCCGCAAGGGCGATCAGGCGGCGCCACGTTCGAGCCGCATCCCGGCATAGTGCTGCGGCAGGACGACCGGCAGCCCGCTCTCGGCCTCCCGGCACAGATCCACGCCGAAGACGTCCCTGACCCGCGCGCGCGTAATGACCTCCGCCGGCGCTCCGAGGGCATGCAGCCGCCCACCGCTCATGACCAGGATCCGGTCGGCGAAGGTCGCTGCGAGGTTGAGGTCGTGCAGCACGGCGATGACCGCCACGCCCTCGCGGGCGAGCCGCGCCGCGCTCTCCATCAGTGCGATCTGGTGCGACAGGTCGAGATTGGCCACAGGCTCGTCGAGGAACAGCACCTGCCGGTCGGTGTTGGTGCGGCCGGCCCTGAGCTGCGCGAAGGTGCGGGCGAACTGCACGCGCTGCTGCTCTCCGCCGGACAGGGTCTGGTAGGAGCGGGCGGCGAGATGGCCGATATCGGCGGCGGCCAGCGCCTCGCCGATGATGCGCTCGCGGGCGCCGCGGGCGAGGGCCCGGCCGACGCTGTCGATACCGATCCGCACCACCTCCGCCACCGTGAAGGGGAAGGCGAGGCGGCTCGCCTGCGCCATCACCGCGCGCTGTGAGGCGAGCCTCCAGGCGGGAATGGCGCCGAGCGCCTCGCCGTCGAGCCGCACCGCGCCGCCGGTGGGTGCCACCTCGCCGGTCAGCAGCTTCATCAGCGTGGTCTTGCCGGCGCCGTTGGGGCCGACCACCACCATCAGCTCGCCGCGCGCCAGCGCCAGCGACACGCCGTCCACCGGCTTGTGGCGCCCGTAGGCGACGCCGACGCCGTCGGCCTCCAGGAGGATTGTCATGCGTCGAGGGTCCGGTCGCGGCGCAGCAGCAGCCACAGGAAGAAGGGTGCGCCGATGGCGGCGGTGAGGATGCCGATCGGCAGTTCCGCGGGCGCCACCAGCGTGCGGGCGAGGAGGTCCGCCCCTGTCAGCAGGATGGCGCCGAGCAGGGCGGCGAGCGGCAGCAGCACCCGGTGATCAGGGCCGAACAGCAGCCGCAGCAGGTGTGGTACCACGATGCCGACGAAGCCGATGACGCCGGCGGAGGCGACGCTCGCCCCCACGGCCACCGCCACCATCATGATGGCGGCGCGCTTCAGTGCCTGGACGGGGATGCCGAGATGGAAGGCCTCGGCCTCGCCGAGTAGCAGGGCGTTGAGGCCGCGGGCGAGGAAGGGCACGGCCAGCAGCACCGGCAGGATCAGCGGGGTCACGGTGGCCACCTTGGTCCAGCTCGCTCCCGACAGCGAGCCGAGCGACCAGAAGGTGAGGTCGCGCAGCTGCCGGTCGTCGCTGACGAAGGCGAGCAGGCCCGTCAGCGCCCCGGCGAAGGCGCCGAGGGCGACGCCCGCCAGCAGCATGACCGCCACCGAGGTGCGGCCGTGGCGGGTGGCGATGGAATAAAGGATGAGGGTGGAGGCGAGGCCGCCGAGGAAGGCGCCGAAGGGCAGCAGGACGAAGGGCAGCTGCGCGGCCACCGTGCCGAAGATGCGGTCGCCCAGGACGATGGTGAAGCCCGCCGCCAGCGCCGCGCCGGACGAAACGCCGACGAGGCCGGGATCGGCGAGCGGGTTGCGGAAAAGGCCCTGCATCAGCGCGCCGGACACCGCCAGTGCCGCGCCGATCAGGCAGCCCAGCAGGAGGCGCGGTACCCGGATCGACAGGATGATGAGGGCGTCACGGCCGGCCAGCGCCTCCCGGTCGCCGGTCGCCCAGGCGGTCACCACGCGCACCACGTCGGCCGGCGCGATCTTCACCGCGCCGCTGCCGAGCGAGACGACGGCCAGCATCACCAGGAGCACGGCCAGAAGCGCTGTGCCGACGGCGAGTCGCCGGCGCCGTGAGGCGAAGATGCCGGCGATTGACGGGGCTTCGGCCGCGAGGCTCACGGGCGCGATCCCGCATAGACGGCGGCCATCAGGTCGCGCGCCGCATCGGGCGTGCGCGGGCCGAAGCCGAGGAGGTAGAGCCCGTCCATGGCGACGAGCGAGCGCGTGCGGGCGGCGGGCGTCGCCGACAGGGCCGGCTGGCTGAACACCTGGTCGGCCGAGGCGGCGTGCTCGTTGTGCTTCATCATCAGCACGACATCCGGGGCGGCGGCGATCAGCCCCTCGTCGGTGAGCGGCTTGTAGCCCTCCACCGAATCGGCGGCATTGACCCCGCCGGCGAGGCGGATGATGGCGTCGGCGCTGCTGCGCGCGCCACCCACCATGACACGGCCGTTCTGCAGCGACAGCACGAACAGCACGCGCTTGCGGGCCGCCAGCGCGTCCCGCTGCTGTTTCAGCGCGGCGAACCCGGCCTCGACCCTGGCGGCGAGGGCCTCCGCCCGGTCCGCGGCGTCGGCGATGGCCCCGATGGTGCGGATGCGGGCCGCAACACCCGTTTCCGAGGTGTCCTCGGAGATCCGCACGACCTTCACGCCCGCCTCGGCGATGAGCTTGACGGTGTCCGGCGGCCCGGCGCCCTCGACGGCCAGCAGGTCCGTCGGGCGCAGCGACAGCACGCCCTCGGCGGAAAGCGCCCGGACATAGCCGACATTGGCCTTCTCGCGCATGGCTTCGGCCGGATGCAGGCTCGTCGAATCGACGCCGACCAGCAGGTCCTGCCGTCCCAGCGCATAGAGGATTTCGGTGATCACCCCGCCGGCGGCGACTAGGCGCCGTTCGGCGGCTGCGGCATGAGGAACGCCGAAAGCCAGGAGCGCCGGCGCAGCCAGGATAGCGCGCCGCGACAGGCGCGGCTGCGGGAGGAGGGCGGGGCGGATCATTTGGTCAGGATCAGCTTGTCGTTGGCGGTGACGCGCAGGCGGTAGCGCTCCCCCTTGTGGAGGATGACGGCCTCGCGACCTGTCCCGAGGATCGAGCCGACCTCCAC
>JAEZGJ010000309.1 GCA_023416965.1 Pseudomonadota bacterium
TCGCAGCTCCGTGTCGGGGAATGGTTGCCTTTGCCGCGTTCCCACGTAATTTGGTTGCGCGTCGTCGCGGCGATTCATCGCATCTCGTTCCACCATCCCGACTCTAGCCGGAGACTGACATGCGGCAGTTGACCCGCCTCATGATCATCGATGACGAGCTTCATGACATCGGCTTCATGCTGCAGTTCTTCGAGGAACGCATCCCCGACTGCGTGTTCGAGACCTTCGGCTCGGCCGAGGAGGCACTGGCCCGGCTGCATTTCACCGAGGCCCAGGGAGACAACCCGCCGCTGCCGGAAGATCCGGACATCATCATCCTCGACCTGAAGCTCGGCGCCATGGACGGCTTCGAGTTCCTTCGGACCTTGCGCGCCGACGAGCACACCCGACACATTCCCGTGATCGTGATCTCCGGAACCGATTCCGCCAAGGCCATCGACCGCGCCTACGAGGTCGGAGCCAACGCCATGTTCCGCAAGCCGGTGTCGCTCGACGGCTACCGCGCCATGATCGGCTCCATCGTGGATTACTGGCAGCGCACCGCTGGCCACGCCGCCGCCTGACCGGGCCTGACGGCCACCGCGGCTGCGCTTGTCAGGCAGCGCCGCGATGGGGCAATTCCCGGGGCACAAGACTCCCGGAGTGCATCATGATTCGCGCGACCCTGCTCACCCTGCCGCTCGTCATCCTGGCCGCCGGCGCCGAAGCCCGTGACGCCGGGTGCCGCATCGAGCAGGCAGGACGCGTCGTGCTCGACCGCACCTGCGACTTCGCGCCTGACGGCCGCGACGGCTCCTTCACCCTGTCGCCGCGCGGCGGCGGACAGGGTGCGCTGTTCGGATCGGTGTCGATGGTGTCTGTCTCGGTGATCGAGCCCGGCCTCGCCGAGGTGCGCGGGCTGACCCGCGACGGCATCAATTCGCGCTGGGGCACCGCGCGCCGCTCGCAGCGCGACGGCGCCTGCTGGCAGGGCGACGACTTCCGGATCTGCGCTCGCTGAGGGCGCCGATTAGTCGGCGGTCGGGGCGCTGTCCTCGACCACCATGCCGAGTTCACCGGCGACCGCCCGCATGATCTCCATCTGCTGGGCGGTCACCTCGCCCTGGAGCTTGGCGTCGAGGTCGATGTCGACCGCATAGAGCGGCAGGTTGCCCTCAATCAGGGCGAGCACGCGGTCCGAGGCGGGGTCGCCGGCACGGGCGACCATCACCTGCTGGTGCGTTTCCACGGTGCAGACGCGGGCGGCGGCCTGGCGCTCGGCGCGCGCGTCGGGGGTGAGCGCGACGAGGGAGAGGAGCCCCGCAGCCGCGCCCAGACAGAGGTGTCTGTTCATCGGTGTCGTTCCCAGCCTGACGGCTCCGCGTACGAACGCTGCGGGAGCCCGGAAGATGGCTGAAGAACGTGGATAACCCGCGGAAGGTTCCGCCTTTGCCGCGTCTTGCGGGAGTTCTTGGAGACGCCGCGGGAGGATCAGCGGCAGGTGGCTGGGTCGCTAGGATTCGAACCTAGATAGCGGGTACCAAAAACCCGAGTCCTACCATTAGACGACGACCCAATGCCGTGCCGACGCGCCGGGGCGAAGCAGGCGGGCGGACCATAGCGATGTGATCCGCCGGGTTCAACGGGCCCGGTGCGGCCATCCCCGCCCTGCCGAACGGCCAAGGGGCCGGCAGTGGACGGCGCGCGCCCTCCTGCACTAGGTTTCCGCGCGAAAGAGGCCGGCGTTCGGGCCGGCCCGCACATTCCCGGAGGAAACCATGCTCGGTCTGATGCAGGACTGGCCGCTGCTGATCCCGAAGATCATCGACCATGCGGGGCTCTATCACGGCGGCCGCAAGGTGATCTCGCGCTCCATCGAGGGGCCGATCGTCGAGACCACCTATTCGGATATCCGGCGCAACGCGCTGCGGGTCGCCAAGCGGCTCGAGAAGGACGGCGTCAAGCTCGGCGACCGCATCGGCACGGTCGCCTGGAACACCTGGCGGCACCTGGAAGCCTGGTACGGCATCACCGGGATCGGCGCCATCTACCACACGCTGAACCCGCGCCTCTTCCCCGAGCAGATCGCCTGGATCGCCAATCATGCGGAAGACCGCATGATGCTGGTGGACCTCACCTTCGTGCCGCTGATGGAGAAGCTCGCCGACAAGCTGCCGATGGTGGAGCGCTTCGTGGTGCTGACCGACGGCGCGCACATGCCGCAGACGAGCCTGAAGAACGCCGTCGCCTACGAGGACTGGCTGAACGAGGTCGACGACGATTTCGCCTGGAAGAGCTTCGACGAGAACACCGCCGCCGGCATGTGCTACACCTCCGGCACGACCGGAAACCCCAAGGGCGTGGTCTATTCCCACCGCTCCAACGTCATCCACTCGCTGATGTGCAACGCGCCCGACATGCTCGGCCTGTCGTCGCGCGACGTCATGCTGCCGGTGGTGCCGATGTTCCACGCCAACGGCTGGTCCCTCGCCTTCACGGCGCCCATGGCCGGCACCTCGCTGGTCATGCCCGGCGCCAAGATGGACGGTGCCTCGATCGCCGAACTGCTCACCACCTACAAGGTGACCCATTCCGCCGCGGTCCCGACGGTGTGGCTGATGCTGCTGCAGGAACTGGAGAAGACCGGGCAGATGCTGCCCGACCTGACGAAGGTGATCATCGGCGGCTCGGCCTGCCCGCGCGCCGTGACGGAAAAGTTCCGCGACGTCTATGGCGCCGAGGTGATGCATGCCTGGGGCATGACGGAGATGAGCCCGATCGGAACGCTCTGCTCGCTGAAGCCCGAATATGCCGACCTCACGGGCGACGCCTGGCTCGACATCAAGGAGACGACGGGGCACCCGCCCTTCGGCGTCGAGATGAAGATCGTCGACGACTCGCGAAAGGAGCTGGCGCGCGACGGCAAGGCCTTCGGCCGCCTGATGGTGCGCGGCCCGGCGGTGGCCGGCTCCTACTTCAAGCGCGAGGGCGGCGAGATCCTCGACGTCGACGGGTTCTTCGACACCGGTGACGTCGCATCGATCGACCCCTATGGCTACATGCGCATCGTCGACCGCTCAAAGGACGTCATCAAGTCCGGCGGCGAGTGGATCTCCTCCATCGACCTGGAAAACCTCGCCGTCGGCCACCCCGACGTGGCGGAGGCCGCGGTGATCGGCGTCGTCCACCCGAAGTGGGACGAAAGGCCGCTGCTCATCGTCGTGCCGAAGGCCGGCCGGACCCCGACGCGCGAGGGGCTGCTCGCCTTCATGGAGGGCAAGATCGCCAAGTGGTGGATGCCGGACGACGTGGTGGTGGTGGACGAGATCCCGCACACCGCCACGGGCAAGATCCAGAAGACCACCCTGCGCGAGCAGTTCAAGGCCTATC
The DNA here is from genome assembly GCA_023416965.1 of Pseudomonadota bacterium. GTDB lineage: Bacteria > Pseudomonadota > Alphaproteobacteria > Rhizobiales > Phreatobacteraceae > Phreatobacter. The sequence goes on from JAEZGJ010000309.1 coordinate 3,370, forward strand.
GTTTCCCGGCCTGACCGGCTCGCAACGGAAGGGCGGGTGCGCCGGCGTGGCATTGCAA
>JAEZGJ010000081.1 GCA_023416965.1 Pseudomonadota bacterium
GATCTCGCCACCGCCGATGTCGGAGCCATCCGCGCGGCCGGGCTGACGCTCGGCATTTCCACCCATGACGAGGCGGAGCTCGAGACGGCCCTCGCCCACCGGCCGGACTACATCGCCCTCGGCCCGATCTATCCGACGACGATCAAGCCCATGCGCTTCGGCCCCCAGGGCCTCGACCGCATCGGCGTCTGGAAGAAGCGCATCGGCGCCATCCCGCTCGTCGCCATCGGCGGCATCACGCTGGAGCGCGCCCCCGCCGTCTATGCGGCCGGCGCCGATTCCATCGCAGTCGTCTCCGACATCGCCAATGCCGACGATCCCGACACGCGCGTGCGCGAATGGCTGGCGCTGGAGCCGGCCGGGGAGTGAGGCGGGAATCCGGGCGCCTTGCACCAGCGAAGTGCTGCCTGACGGAGTCGAGGGCAGCCGCGGCCCCCGAAAGCCCGGATCGGTGCTGCACGACTCCTCCCCGCCCCCTAGCCATCCGGTCTGGCGACCGCTACCTGACGGCATGAGCCGCCGGAACCTCCGCCCGGCGTCGAGACACGGCCCATGACCACCGCCCCGCCCGGCACCGGGGGCCCGGACGATCCCGGCTTCGGAATCTATGTCCACTGGCCCTTCTGCGCCTCGAAATGTCCGTACTGCGACTTCAACAGCCATGTGCGGCACGTCGCGCCCGATCAGGCGCGCTATGTCGCCGCCTTCGGTCGGGAACTCGCGACGGCGGCGCGGCGGACACCCGGCCGCACCGTCTCCTCGATCTTCCTCGGCGGGGGCACCCCCTCGCTGATGGAGCCTGCGACCGTCAGCGCCATCCTCGACGCCATCGCCCGGCTCTGGACCGTCACGCCGGACTGCGAGGTGACGCTGGAGGCCAATCCCACCAGCGTCGAGGCGGAGCGCTTCCGCGGCTTCCGCACCGCCGGCGTCAATCGCGTCTCGCTCGGCGTCCAGGCCCTCGACGACGCCGATCTGAAGAGCCTCGGCCGAACCCATTCCACCGAGGAGGCGCTGCGTGCGGTCGACGTCGCCCGCCGCCACTTCGACCGCTATTCCTTCGACCTGATCTATGCCCGTCCCGGCCAGACCGAGGCGGCCTGGGAGGCGGAACTGAAGCGCGCCATCGCGGAAGCCGCCGAGCACCTGTCGCTCTACCAGCTGACCATCGAGCCCGGCACCATGTTCGAGGCGCTGCATCGTGCCGGCAAGCTCGCCATGCCCGACGAGGAAATGGGCCGGGTCCTCTACGACCTGACGCAGACGATCTGCGGCGAAGCGGGGCTCCCGGCCTACGAGATCTCCAACCACGCGCGGCCTGGCGCCGAATGCCGCCACAACCTCATCTACTGGCGCTCCGGCGATTTCGTCGGGGCCGGTCCCGGCGCCCACGGCCGCCTCACCCTCGGCAACGGCCGCATCGCCACGGCCACGGAGAAACATCCCGAGACCTGGCTCGCCCGCGTCGAGGAACAGGGTTCGGGGATCGTGTCGGAAGAGCATCTCGTCCAGATCGAGAATGCCGACGAATTCCTCGTCATGGGGCTCCGCCTCGCCGAGGGCATCGACCTCTCCCGCTACGAGGCGCTGTCCGGCACGCCGCTCCACCCGGAACGCATCGCCTTCCTTGAGGAGGAGGGCTTCGTCCAGCGCCTGCCCGGCGGGCGGCTGAAGGTCACGGCGGCCGGTTTCCCGGTGCTCAACGCCGTGGTGGCGGACCTCGCCCGGACCGGCTAGCGGCAGGCGCGGCCGCCGCCGACATCCAGGTGGAAATGGTCGTAGTGCAGCGGGTTGTAGTCGGGCGACAGAGTCACGTCGAACCACTTGCAGGCCGCGTCCCTGATGGCCCGCAGGAAGGCGGCGCGCCCGGGCTCTGCCGATGACCAGTCGGCGGTGAGCGTCAGCCGCCGCCCGTCGGCGAGCACGAACCCGCTGATGTCGATGGCGTCCGCCGTGGCGTGCCGGCTGCGCCGGCCGGAGGCGGCGTGGTTGATGTTGCGGCAGGCATAGGTGCCGAGATGCTCGATGCGCGCCACGGGCGCCCCGAGATGGGTCCGGGCGGCGGCTGCAAGCGCGTGCCGCTCGACCATGGCGAGGGAAAGGGCCGCCCGGCAGGTCAGCACAACCGGCGAGGACAGCGGCGTCGTCCCGGCCGTCGCCGTGCGTCCGGCATCGGTGAAGCCGCAGCCCTCCCCTGTGGTCCGGTCGGGCACGGGTTCGAAGGCGATGCCGCCCCGGGCCAGGGCTGCCCGGCAGAGGTCGCCGTCGCCGCGGGCACGGGCGAACTTGAAACGGGTCAGGAAGCCAGGCTCCTCCGCGAGGTCGAAGGGGGTGAAGGGGTCCCAGCGCGGCGGCAGCACGATCTGCCCCGAGGCGATCAGCGCGCCGGCGAAGAGGAGACCGAGAACCAGCGGCAGGACGAGGAGGCGGGCGATGCGGGCGGCCATGCGCCAGCCTAACAGGAGAGCCGGTGCCGGGTTCCGCCGGAGGGGGCGCGGCACGCCGCCGCTGGCTGCTCCCGTCCATGGCCTTTGGCTGCGGGACGGCCTAGTTTCGCTGCATGGCGAATGCTCTGCTCCCGTCCCTGTTCGACACCGCCCCGGCCCTGCGCAGCCTGCGCCTCGAGACGCTGATCCGGCTGCGCTGGTTCGCTGTGGTCGGCCAGACCGCCGCCATCGTCGCGGTCTATTGGGGGCTGAACGCCGACCTGCCGCTCGATCTCTGTCTTCTGGCCGTCGCCGCCTCGGCCTGGATCAACATCACACTGCGCCTGCGCTATCCCGCCAACCACCGGCTCTCGCCGCTGGAGGCGGGCTTCTCGCTGGCCTGGGACATCATCCAGCTCGCCATCCTGCTCTACCTCACCGGCGGCCTTGAAAACCCCTTCTCCTTCCTCTTCCTCGGGCCGGTCCTCATCTCCGCGACGTCGCAGCCGCCGCGCACCACCCTGCTCCTCGGTCTCCTGACGGTCGCCTGCGCCACCTTCGTCGGCTACATCCACATGCCCCTGCCCTGGGAGTGGACCAACGACCTGAGGCTGCCGCCGCTCTATCTCATCGGCGTCTACATCGCCCTGCTCATCTGCCTCTCCTTCATCGGCCTCTATGTCTGGCAGGTGGCCGAGGAACAGCGCCAGCTCACCGAGGCCCTCACGGCGACGGAGCTGGTCCTCGCCCGCGAGCAGCACCTCTCGCAGCTCGACGGTCTCGCCGCCGCCGCCGCCCACGAGCTCGGCACGCCCCTCGCCACCATCGCCCTCGTCACCAAGGAACTCGCCGGCGTCCTGCCGAAGGACGGCCCGATCGGCGAGGACATGACGCTGCTGCGCGAACAGGTGCAGCGCTGCCGTGACATCCTCGCCAAGCTCAAGAGCCTGTCGAGCGGCGATGCCCCCTTCGACACCATGTCGCTCGCCCAACTCATCGAGGAGGTGGCGCAGCCGCACCGCTTTTTCGGCATCGCCATCACTGTTGACCTGCCGGACAAGCGCGAGGGCGAACCGCTCATCGCCCGCAATCCCGGCCTGCTCTACGGGCTCGGCAACATCGTCGAGAATGCCGTCGACTTCGCCAGGTCTTCGGTTGTCATCGCGGCGCGCTGGGACGCCGAGAACGTGACCGTCACCATCATCGACGATGGCCCGGGGCTTCCCCCCGACATCCTCGACCGGGTGGGCGAACCCTATCTCACCCGCCGCGGCAAGGGCCGGGGCCGCAGCCGCCGCCCCGCCCGGACCGAGGAGGCCGGCGAGGAGAAGACGGGCCTCGGCCTCGGCGTCTTCATCGCCAAGACGCTGCTGCAGCGGTCGGGTGCGCGCATCGTCTACCGCAACCGGCCGGGGCTCGAGACCGGCGCCGTGGTCGAGGTGACCTGGCCCCGGAGCGCCTTCGGAACCGCGGGAAGCGGCGGTTCGTCGCGGGCCCAGCCGCCGCCCATGCCTTGAGGTGACGCCCCGGGAGCCCTACATCCCCGCAGAATTTGTCGTTTTGCCACCCGATGTTCGACAGGAGAGACCCGATGCTGCCCACCGAGTCCGCCGCGCAGACGCCGCAGGCCGCCCTGCCCGCGGACCGCACGCTGCTCGTGGTTGATGACGACAAGCCCTTTCTGCAGCGCCTCTGCCGGGCCATGGAGGCGCGCGGCTTCCAGGTGACGGCCGCCGAGAGCGTCGCCGAGGGCCTTGCCGCCGTGGCGGCGCGCCCGCCAGCCTTCGCCGTGGTCGACATGCGCCTCGGCGACGGCAACGGCCTCGACGTCATCTCCGCCCTCAACGAGGCGCGCCCGGACGCCCGCGGCGTCATCCTCACCGGCTACGGCAACATCGCCACTGCCGTCACCGCCGTGAAGCTCGGCGCGGTCGACTATCTCGCCAAGCCCGCCGATGCCGACGAGGTCTTCGCGGCCCTTCTCGCCGTGGCCGGCAAGACTGCCGACCTGCCGGAGAACCCGATGTCGGCCGACCGGGTGCGCTGGGAGCACATCCAGCGCATCTACGAGCTGTGCAGCCGCAACGTCTCCGAGACCGCCCGTCGGCTCGGCATGCACCGCCGCACGCTGCAGCGCATCCTCGCCAAGCGCGCACCCCGCTGAGGGGCGGTGTCCCGCGGCCTCGCGAGGCTTGCATCAGGCTGGCATCCTTCGAAACTCGGGCACGACGCGGATCGGCCCTGCCTGACTGGCGGCCTCTGTCAGAGATCCGTCAGCCCCCGGGCCTGCGGGTCGCAGAGCAGCGTCATGCGGCCCGCCGCCGCGCGGGCGAAGCGCAGCATCATCACCTTGCGGGTCGGCGCCGGCAGGGCGCCGGTCTCCCCCTCGCGGACCAGTTCGGCGCCGTGCGCGTCGGCGAGGATGAGCCCGGCATCCGCGGGCAGGATCTCCGTCGGGAAATCCGGCGCCACCGCGAAGAGCAGGCGGTCCGCATGGGCGCGGTAGTCGCCCCATTTGCGGTCGGTGCGGAAATCCTCCACCGAGGACTTGATCTCGACGATCCACAGCGTGCCGGTGCGGGAGAGTGCGGTGAGATCGGCGCGGCGGCCGGAAGGCAGCGCCAGTTCCGGCACCACGGCGAAATCCATGGCCGCCAGCAGCCGCGTTGCACCGCGGGCGATGGCGAGCGCCCGCTGCGACTGGCGGCCGTCGACCGGCGGGACGAGGGAGGCGGCGGCGAATCCGGACATGCGCCGATCATGCCGCAGCCGGGTTGGGAATGAAACGGGAAAGTGCGCTCTCCCTTCCCTTGCTGCCATTTTCGTGTATAAGCCGCGCCTTCGGCCTTCCCGAGGGAAGCCGGACCGTGCCCGGCGCTCCACTGCGCTCTACGGCCATCCGACCGCGCTGGACGACATCCCGGCGCCGGCCGCCCCAGTCCATTTCGCAGAAGGAACGCCCGATGTCGATTTCCGACGCCCGCAAGGCCGAACTCATCAAGGAATACGCCACCAAGGCCGGCGACACCGGTTCGCCCGAGGTCCAGGTGGCCATCCTTACCGAGCGCATCACCAACCTGACCGAGCACTTCAAGACCCACGCGAAGGACAACCATTCCCGCCGTGGCCTGCTGAAGATGGTCTCCGCCCGCCGATCGCTCCTCGACTACGTCAAGGGCAAGGACGAGGCGCGCTACAAGTCGCTGATCGAGCGCCTCGGCATCCGCCGCTGACCCCCACGGACCGGCCCCGGCGGACACCGCGCGGGGCCGCGCCGCATTCCGGGCTCCCTGTCACGGGGCGCCCGTCTTCCTGAAGGCAGGTCGCGACCCGCGCGGCCTGTGTGCCAACAAGGCCAATCCACTGGACCAGTCGACCGCCATGGCAGGATCGCAAGGGGCTCGGGATCGCTAGATCCTGACGTCGAGCCTCTCGCCGTCTTGCGCATGGCCGTCTGCCGTCCGATCCGTCCGAGAAAGGAAACAAGATGTTCGAAACCCATCGCGAGGAGATCACCTGGGGTGGTCGCAAGCTCGTGCTCGAGACCGGCAAGGTCGCCCGCCAGGCCCATGGCGCCGTGCTCGCCACCTATGGCGAGACCACCGTGCTCGCCACCGTCGTCTCCAACTACGAGCCGAAGGCCGGCATCGACTTCTTCCCGCTGACCGTGAACTACCAGGAGAAGTATTTCGCCGCGGGCCGCATCCCCGGCGGCTACTTCAAGCGCGAGGGCCAGCCGACGGAGCGCGAGACGCTGATCTCCCGCCTCATCGACCGCCCGATCCGCCCCCTCTTCGTCGAGGGCTACAAGAACGAGACCCAGGTCATCGTCACCACGCTCTCCCATGACATGGAGAACGATCCGGACGTGCTGGCCATGGTCGCCGCCTCCGCTGCCCTGACCCTCTCGGGCGTGCCCTTCATGGGTCCGGTGGGCGCCGCCCGCGTCGGCTACATCGACGGCGAATACGTGCTGAACCCCTATGTTGACGACATGAAGGAGTCGAAGCTCGACCTCGTCGTCGCCGGCACCGCCGACGCCGTGCTGATGGTCGAGTCGGAGGCCCAGGAGCTCTCCGAGGACGTCATGCTCGGCGCCGTCATGTTCGGCCACAAGTACTTCCAGCCGATCATCAACGCCATCATCTCGCTGGCCGACAAGGCCGCCAAGGAGCCGCGCGACTTCACCCCGCCCGACCATTCGGCGCTGGAGAAGGCCATGCTCGAGCTCGTCGAGAAGGACCTGCGCGCCGCCTATTCGATCCGCGAGAAGACCGCCCGCTACGCCGCCGTCGGCGAGGTGAAGAAGAAGGCCCTCGAGGCCTTCGCCGGCGAGGGCGAGGGCAAGCACGACAAGCTGGTGGTCGCCGGCGTGTTCAAGGAGCTCGAGGCCAAGGTCGTCCGCTGGAACATCCTCGACACCGGCAGCCGCATCGACGGCCGTGACCTCGTCACGGTGCGCCCGATCGTCTCCGAGGTCGGCATCCTGCCGCGCACCCACGGCTCCGCGCTGTTCACCCGCGGCGAGACCCAGGCGATGGTGGTCACCACGCTCGGCACCGCCGAGGACGAGCAGTTCATCGACTCGCTGACCGGCACCTACAAGGAGAACTTCCTCCTGCACTACAACTTCCCCCCCTTCTCGGTGGGTGAAGCCGGCCGCATGGGCCGTCCGGGTCGCCGCGAAGTCGGCCACGGCAAGCTCGCCTGGCGCGCCGTCCATCCGATGCTTCCCGAGCGTCACGAGTTCCCCTACACGATCCGCGTCGTCTCGGAGATCACCGAGTCGAACGGCTCCTCCTCCATGGCCACCGTCTGCGGCGCCTCGCTGGCGCTGATGGATGCGGGCGTGCCGATCAAGCGTCCGGTGGCGGGCATCGCCATGGGCCTGATCCTCGAGGGCGAGCGCTATGCGGTGCTCTCCGACATCCTCGGTGACGAGGACCATCTCGGCGACATGGACTTCAAGGTCGCCGGCACCGCCGAGGGCATCACCTCGCTGCAGATGGACATCAAGATCGCCGGCATCACCGAGGAGATCATGAAGGTCGCCCTCGGCCAGGCCAAGGGCGGTCGCGAGCACATCCTCGGCGAGATGGCCAAGGCCCTGACCTCGGCCCGCGCCGAGCTCGGCGAGCACGCCCCGCGCATCGAGAGTTTCAAGATCCCCACCGACAAGATCCGCGAAGTGATCGGCACGGGCGGCAAGGTCATCCGCGAGATCGTCGAGAAGACCGGCGCCAAGGTGAACATCGAGGACGACGGCACCGTGAAGGTGGCCTCGGCCAACGGCGAGCAGATCCGCGCCGCCGTGAACTGGATCAAGTCGATCACGCAGGAGCCCGAGCTCGGCATGATCTACGAGGGCACCGTGGTGAAGGTCGTCGACTTCGGCGCCTTCGTGAACTTCTTCGGTTCGCGCGACGGCCTCGTCCACATCTCGCAGCTCGCCAACAACCGCGTCGGCAAGGTCACCGACGTGGTCAAGGAGGGCGACAAGGTGAAGGTGAAGCTCCTCGGCTTCGACGATCGCGGCAAGACCCGCCTGTCCATGAAGGTCGTCGACCAGGCGACCGGCGAGGACCTCGAGAAGAAGCAGAAGGAAGCCGCCGCAGCGGAAGAGGGCGACGCCGCGGAGTGATCCCGGCGACCCCGCACTGATCTGGCGGAAGGGCGGCCCTCGGGCCGCCCTTTCCTGTTTGGCCTCAGGCTCCGAAGAAGGCCGTCACGTCGTCGAGCACCGGCCTCGTCAAGCGCAGGAGCGGCGCCAGCGCCAGCACCGTGCCGGCATGCCCCACCCCGTCGTATTTCCGCACCGTGACCGGCACGCCGACGGCGCCGAGCCGGGCCGCGAGAGCATCCGTGTTGCGCGGCTGGACGGTGGTGTCCGCCGTGCCCGTGCCGAGGAAGATGCGCGGCGCCCCTCGGCGGGCGAAGCTGATCGGCTGCGTCTCCGCCGGATTTCGGGCATTGCCGAAGGCGGCACGGGTCACGCGGCCCTCCAGCGGCAGGAAGTCGTAGGGCCCGGACAGGCCCGCCGCCGCCCTCACCGCCTGCCGCGGCACGCCGGCGCGGGCGAGATAGCGCGGGTCGAGGGCCAGCATCATGGCGTTGTAGGCCCCCGCCGAATGGCCGGCGAGGAAGATGCGGCCGGGATCGCCGCCATAGCGGCCGATGCCCTCGCGCACGAAGGCGAGCGCCCGCGCCCCGTCCTCGATGAAGGTCGGGAAGCGCACCTCCGGCACCAGACGATAATCGGCGATCACGGTCACATAGCCGCGGCCGGCGAAGGCGTCGCCGACGAAGCCGTAGGTGCTCTTCGCCCCGCTCGACCAGGAGCCGCCATAGATGAAGAAGACGACCGGCCGGCGTCCCTCCCCGCCGCGCGGCAGGTAGATGTCGAGCCGCTGGCGCGGATCGGGCCCGAAGGCGATGTCGCGCGTCGGCAGGCCCTGGGCGAGCGCCGGCGCCGCCGGCAAAGCGAGACCGGCGGCCGCGCCTGCGAGGAGGCCCGGCACGGCACGGCGCGAGGGGATGAGGGTCATGGGAGCTCCTGCTGACATCACTGCAGCAGGTAACCCCGCCGGGCGCCGTTCGGTTGCGGCGGTCACCCCCTCGTGACGGGCAGCGTCCCGTCAGTTCGCCGCGAAGCAGTAGAAGCGGCCGTCGCCTCCAGTCGCCCGCAGCGAAGCCATGTCGCAGCCGCGCGAGGGATGGGACGAGTTCCACGACAGGGCCGGCGGCTCGGTGTTCAGCCCCATCCGGTCGTGGTGGCCGACCATGGCCGAGCCCTCGCCGTTCTTCGTCCAGTTGCCGCAGGTGCGGTCGGCGTCGCCGGAAAAGCCCGTGCCGTCGGCTTGGCTGCCGGTGAGGATGTCGTGCTGGTTCGGCGTGTCGCCGCGCCCATTCACCACCGCGCCGGTCTCGGTCAGCGCCGTCTGCTTGGTGAGGTTGTTGGTGCCGTGGAGTTCGGCGACCGATGCGGCGATGACGACGCCGCGGGCATTGGCCCAGGGGCCCGAGCCGATCCGGTCGCGGGCATTCACCGCACCCGCCCCTTGCGTCGACAGATAGGCCCGCCAGGTGCGGTTGCCGGCGCCCGCCGCGGCGGCGAGGGCCTGGCAGTGCCTGTCGGCGCCTGCGAGGCCGCCGAGATTGCCGCCGTCGAGCGGCGCCGAGGTGATGAAGAAGCCCATCGGCGCCTGCTGGGCCGCGGCAGGGCCCGCCAGCGCGACGGACAGGCATGCCCCGGCAAGGGCCATTTTCAGGATCGGTGTCATGGTGTCCTCCCGGGACGCGATGCCTTGTTGAGGCGGCATCTGGGGGGAGCCTAGGAAGGGCCGGTGCGGCGACCAAGACACAGGTCGGTGAGACAGGTAACCCTGTAACGGGTCAGGCGCGGGCCTCCGCCAGCTTGCGGACGGGCGGGCTCGCCACGATCTCCCGGCGCTCGGCATAGGCCTCGTGGTTCTCCTCGATGCGGCCGAGATCGTAGAGGTAGTTGACCATCACCCCGTTCGACTGGGCGAGGCCCGCTTCCGACAGATCGGCGCCGGCATTGATGCGCTCCAGCCGGGCGCCGTTGCCGAGGTGGAACCGCGCGACCGGGTCGAGCGGCCGGTTGCCGGTGGTCTTGGCGGTGAGGAAGTAGCGCGCGGCGCAGCGGGCGAGCAGCCTGTCGAGCTTCGCGACGCGGCTGCGGTCGGCGCGCCAGTCGGCCTCGTCGAGGGCGGTGAGCAGCTCGCGCTCCTCCTCCAGCAGGAAGCCGGTCTCGGTCTTGCGCTCCTTGGCCAGCCACTTGGCGAAGCCCGGCACCGGCGACAGGGTGACGAAGGTCGTCAGCTTCGGCAGTTCGCGCTTCAGCTCCTCCACCACCTGCTTGATCAGCAGCGAGCCGAAGGAGATGCCGGCGAGACCCGTCTGGCAGTTGGAGATGGAATAGAAGACCGCGACGCGGGCGTCGTCGGCGGCGAGCGGCGTGCCGCCCTCGGCGATCAGCGGCCCGATGGCGGCGGGGAGCTCCGCGGTCAGCGCCACCTCGACGAAGATCAGCGGCTCGTCGTCGAGGCGCGGATGGAAGAAGGCGTAGCAGCGCCGGTCCTCCGGCTCGAGGCGCCGGCGCAGGTCGTCCCAGTCGCGGATCTCGTGCACCGCCTCGTAGCGGATGATCTTTTCCAGGATGTTGGCCGGCGTCGACCAGTCGATGCGCCTCACGACGAGGAACCCCCGGTTGAACCATGAGGAGAACAGGTGGACGAGATCGTCGTCCAGCACCTTCAGATCGGCATGGGCGGGAAGGGCCGCAAGCAGGTCGTCGCGCAACCGCACCAGGGCGGCGGTGCCGCGCGGCGCCAGGTTCAGCCGGCGGATGAGCTCCTGGCGGCGCGGCTCGGCGGCGGCGTGCAGGGTGGCGGCGGCGGCCGGCGTCGGATCGGCCTGATAGGCGGTGATGGCCGCCTCGAGCTTTGCCCGGTCGGCGCCGAAGACCTCGGCGAAATCCTTGAGCACAGCGACGCGCTGCTCCGCGTCGAGCGTGGCATAGCCGTCGAGGATCTCGCGGGCGAGCGCCGTGCCAGAGGCCTCCCCGCGGCGGGACAGCAGCGCCCGCGCCAGCGCCACCACGTCGGCCGCCCTGCGCGGCTGCAGCTCCGCCGGTTTCCAGCCGATCAGCTCCCGGCTGCGGCGCGAAACGGTGGCCAGCATGTCGGTGACGAAGGTCATGGGGGACACCTCCTCGTCCGGGTCACTCACCCGGCCACGCCATGCTGCCACAGATTGCTGCGCCGCCGCGAGACCCCTTCTGGGCGAGAGCCCTAGCCCACCGGCTGCCAGTCGATGTGCAACTCCTCGCGGAAGGCGAAGCGCTTGAGATGCTCGGCCACCACCTCTTCCAGCGTCGGCAGCCGGTCGGCTGAGGCATCGAGCTTCAGGCTCAGCACGTCGCCATTGGCCGACAGGGTCAGCGCCGCCTCGTCGCTGAAGGGCACCGTTCCCGAGCGCTCGTCGAAGGTGACGGCGAACTTGTGGCTCCAGTGCTTGCAGAGCTGCTGCAGGTAGCGACTGGCATGTGCCGTCGCGATGTCGGCCAGCGATACCGGCATGATCAGGACCTCCGGGGACGACCTCGTTCCGAGCCCTGATTGGCGCCCATCGGACGGGGATTTGCACCCCGCCCGGCCGCAGGGCACCTGCGCGCCGCCCGTATGGACGGCAGCCATGCCCTTTTAGCGGTTCTTGAAGCCCGGCTTCCGCTTTTCGGCGAAGGCGGCCATGCCTTCCTTCTGGTCGGCCATGGCGAACATGGCGTGGAACACGCGCCGCTCGAAGCGGATGCCCTCGGCGAGGGTCGTCTCGTAGGAGCGGTTCACCGATTCCTTGGTCATCATCACGGTGGGCATGGACATGTCCGCGATCTGCGCGGCGACCTTCACCGCCTCCTCGACGAGGTCCGCGGCGGGCACGACACGCGAGACGAGGCCGACGCGCTCGGCTTCCGCCGCATCCATCATCCGGCCGGTGAGGCACATTTCCATCGCCTTGGACTTGCCGACGAAACGGGTGAGGCGCTGGGTGCCGCCGGCCCCCGGCATGACGCCGAGCTTGATCTCCGGCTGGCCGAACTTCGCGGTGTCGGCGGCGAGGATGAAGTCGCACATCATGGCGAGCTCGCAGCCACCCCCGAGGGCAAAGCCCGCCACCGCCGCGATGATCGGCTTGCGTCGCTGGGCAACGCGGTCCCATACGGTGATGAAGTCCTCGAGGTAGCTCTCCGGATAGGTCTTGTCCTTCATCTCCAGGATGTCGGCGCCGGCCGCGAAGGCCTTCTCCGACCCGGTGATGACGATGCAGCCGATGGCCGGGTCCTTGTCGAAACCGTCGAGGACCGTGTTGATCTCGCCGACGAGCTGGCTGTTCAGCGCGTTCAGGGCCTTCGGGCGGTTCAGCGTGATCAGCCCGACCTTGCCGCGGGTCTCGACGATGATGGTCTCGTAGCTGGCCATGGACAGTCCTCGTTGTGGCGCGTGTCGGGCAGAGAGCTATCCGAGGCGGCAGAGCCTGTCATCTCGTCCGGTGGGCGCATCCGGCATCAGGCAAGTGCGTCCTCACACCCGTCTCAGGCTGACGCTCTCGATCTTGTGGTCGTCGGCCTTCTTCAGGATCAGCTTGGCCCGGTGGCGGGTCGGCAGGATGTTGTCCCTGAGGTTGACGAGATTGATGCCGTACCACAGCGCCAGCGCCGTCTTCATCGCCTCGAAATCCGACTTCTCGGCATAGCGGCGGAAATAGCTCTGCGGGTCGCGGAAGGCCGTCTCGCGCAGCCGCATGAAGCGGTCGAGATACCACCGCTCCAGCACCTCCTCCTCCGCGTCGATGAAGATGGAGAAGTCGAAATAGTCGGAGACGAAGGGAATGGCCTTGCCCTCGCGCGGCGCGCGGCCGGTCTGCAGCACGTTCAGCCCCTCGACGATGAGGATGTCCGGCCGGTCGACCTCCACCGTGCCTCCGGGCACCACGTCGTAGACGAGGTGCGAATAGACCGGCGCCCGCACATGCCGCTCGCCGGCCTTCACCGCGGCGAGGAAGCGCAGCAGCGCCTTGGTGTCGTAGCTCTCCGGAAAGCCCTTCTTCTTCATCAGCCCCTCGCGCTCGAGATGGGCGTTGGGGAAGAGGAAGCCGTCCGTGGTGACGAGATCGACCTTCGGCGTGTTGGACCAGCGCGACAGCAAGGCCTGGAGGACGCGGGAGGTGGTCGACTTGCCGACCGCGACCGAACCGGCCACGCCGATGACGAAGGGGATTTTCACGTCCTTGGCGCCGAGGAAGGACTGCGAGGCGCGCGAGAGCTTCTGCTGGGCCGCGACGTAGAAGGACAGGAGGCGCGAGATCGGCAGGTAGATCGCCTCCACCTCCTCGATGGAGAGCTGGTCGGTGAAGGAGCGCAGCTTCGTCACCTCCTCCGGCATCAGCGTCATCGGCGTGTCGGCGCGCTTCTCGGCCCATTCGGCCCGCGAGAAGACGCGGTAGGGCGAGGGATTGCCATTGGGCGGCTCGACCAGGGCGGCGGCGGCGAGGCTTGCGGGCATCGGGCGCTCGTTCATCAGGAGGTCTTGGAGCGGGACGCCTTTTCGGCATGACCCGACTGCGACGTGCGGCGTGCGAGCTCGGCCATGACCTCGTCCAGGGTGACGCCGCGCGCCTTCCACACGACCATGAGGTGGAACAGCACGTCGGCGCTTTCCGCCACCAGCCCGCCATGGTCACCCTCGGTCGCGGCGATGATTGCCTCGATCGCCTCCTCCCCGAACTTGCGGGCGCAGTGGGCGGGCCCCTTGGCGAGCGAGGCAGCCGTGTAGCTCTCGGCGGGCGGCGCTTCGGCACGACGCGCGACGATCGCCTCGAGGTCGGAGAGCTGGAAGGAACTCATCGGCACGCGGTCCCTGGCCTGCGGGGACGGGACCTGCCGCGGCAGGCTCCGGAGGAGGCGGCATGATGCAGATTATGCGGCCGATGTCACCGTGGCGGAAGGGATGATGCGCCGCAACATGGTTCAGCCGGGACGGCAGACCATGTAGCGGGCATCTGCGCCATAGCTGGAGAGCTTGTCCGCCAAGTCCGCTCCGCCGGCCTCCACGAAGCCCATGCGCCGCCAGAAGCCGGCGGAGCCGTTGACCGCCACCAGGCTCAATTCCTTCAGGCCGGCATCGAGTGCCTCGCGCTTCAGGGCCTCCACGATCTCGCCGGCAGCCCCCGTCCCGCGGGCGGCGGGCAAGAGGGCGATATCGTGGATGTAATAGGTCAAGGCGGGCTCCGGCAGCGCCCCCAGAAGCGTGTTGAGCGGCGGGCAGGATCCGGCCCGCCAGGGATGGCTGACCACATAGGCAGCGAACCCTCCTCGTCCGGCCAGAACCCGGCATCCCGGCGGAAACAGCCGCTGCCGCTCGGCGAAGACCGCATCGTCCTCAGGAAAATCGGGATGGACCTTCGCTGCGACGGCGGAGACCGCCGGCAGGTCAGCCGCCGTCATGAACCGCCAGGCGAAGCCGTTCATGGCGCCGCCTTGCGCCAGCTCTTCTCCACCGCGGCGGGCTTGGCAGCGAAGGTCTTCTCGCCGGTGCGCGCCACCTCCCGCTCCAGCCGGGTATGGCGGGCCTGGATCCGCGCCCGCTTCGCCTGCCCGCCCTCGCTGTGGTCGATGCGGCGCGCGAGCAGGTCGAGGTCGCGGATCGCGCCCATCAGCTCGCCGAGCCGGTCGAGTTTCCCGGCCTTGGGCCGGGCCCCGCGCGGGCGGACCTCCTCCAGCGCCTCGACCAGGTGCAGGCAGTCCTTGATGCGCTTGCGCGCCTCGTGCAGCGGTTCCTCGCCCGGTTCCGCCTCATAGGCGCGAAAGGCCTTGCGAGCCTTGCCATAGGCCCGCGCCACCGCCTTGGCGAGGTAGTGCCGCGGCGCATCCTTCGGCGCCAGCCGGCTGATCACCCGCGCCCGCGTCTGCAGCGCCTGGCCGAGCGCCGCGAGATCGACGCGCTCGCCGCGCGCGCTCCCGTGACCGCGGGCGCCGACGCTGCGGGCCGCCTCCTCC
>JAEZGJ010000133.1 GCA_023416965.1 Pseudomonadota bacterium
GTCGATGCCAGTTCCATCATGGGCCTGATGATGCTCGCCGCCGGCATCGGCACCTCCATCACCATCAGCGCCCGCGGGCGCGAGGCCGAGGCCGCGGTCGAGGCGCTGGCAGCGCTGGTCGCGGACCGGTTCGGCGAGGGTGAATAGCCACGCCGCTTGCCTCCCGATTCCATCTCGTGCCAAGAGCCGCGCCATGAGTCAGATACCGGAGAATTCAAGCCCGTCGGAAGGCATCGAGCGCGCCCTCGAGCGCGGCCTGTTCGCCAGCCGCTGGCTGATGGCGCCCTTCTATGTGGGCCTGATGATCGGCCTTCTCGCCCTGATGATCGTCTTCGTCCGCGACCTCGTCGGGTTCATGGTGAAGGTGCCGACCGCCAAGGAGGCCGACGTCATTCTCGGCGTGCTGACGCTGATCGACCTGTCGCTCGCCGGCAATCTGGTGATCATGGTGGTGTTCTCGGGCTACGAGAACTTCGTCTCGAAAATGGAGCACGTCACCCATCGCGACCGGCCGGAATGGATGGGTTCCATCGACTTCTCCGCGCTCAAGCTGAAGCTTCTCGCCTCGATCGTGGCGATCTCGGCCATTCACCTGCTCAAGGGCTTCATGAATGTCGGCGCCATGACGGACCGGGAGATGACCTGGCTGGTCGTCATCCACGTCACGTTCGTCGTGTCGGGCGTGTTGCTGGCGTTGACGGACAAGCTGTCCGCATCGGCCAAGTGATGGCGGACTGGCGCTCCTTCTGGGACGGTGATCACGCCATCTACGTCTCCGACCGCCACAAGGCGGTGCACTACCGCGCCATCGCCGACGGAATCCTCGCCCATGTGGCCGAGGCGGGCCTCGGGGCGGAGGCCGTGGTGCTGGACTATGCCTGCGGCGAGGCGCTGGAGAGCCCGCGGGTGGCGGCGGCCGTAGGCCGGCTGGTCCTGTGCGACGGCGCGCCGTCGGTGGTGGCCAAGCTGCGCGACCGCTTCGGGAGCCTGCCCAATGTCGCCTTCGCCCTTCCCGAGGATCTCGACGCCGTGCTGCCCGACGCCACGGCCGACCTCATCGTCGTCTCCTCCCTCATCCAGTATCTCTCGACGGACGATTTCGCCGCCCTGCTCGGCCGCTTCCGGGCGAAGCTGAAGCTGGACGGGCGACTCGTCGTCGCCGACGTGATTCCGCCCGATGCGGGCATGGCGGCCGACATCGCCTCGCTGCTGCGCAACGCCTGGCGCAACGGCTACCTGCCGGCGGCCCTC
This sequence comes from Pseudomonadota bacterium, assembly GCA_023416965.1. GTDB lineage: Bacteria > Pseudomonadota > Alphaproteobacteria > Rhizobiales > Phreatobacteraceae > Phreatobacter. The sequence goes on from JAEZGJ010000133.1 coordinate 1,252, forward strand.
GTCGGGCTCGCGGCGACGGCCGTCTCGCCCTACCGCAAGATCCGCAGCGAGATCGGCCTCGCCACCTATGCCGAGGCCGACATGCTGGCGCTGATGGCGCGGCACGGCTTCTCTGCCCGGCGTCACCTGCCCAATCTCGGGCTCACCCCCCACCGCATGACCTTCGTCGCGGCGCCGAAGGTTTGACTCACAGCCTTCGTTTCGGCATACCGGCCGGATCGTTCTTTGAACAGAACGCACTCGCGACGGTGATGCGATGAACCCGATCTTTGCCGACCTGCCCACCACCGTCTTCGAGGTCATGTCGCAGATGGCGCGCGAGACCGGCGCCATTAATCTCGGCCAGGGCTTCCCCGACGATCCCGGTCCGGTGGATGTGCGCCAGAAGGCCGCCGACGCGGTGATGAACGGGTGGAACCAGTACCCGCCCATGATGGGCCTGCCGGAACTGCGCCAGGCGGTTGCCGACCACTACCGTCATCATCAGGGCCTCACCATGGATCCGCAGCGGGAGGTGATGATCACCTCCGGCGCGACCGAGGCGCTGGCCGGCGCGCTGATGGCGCTGATCGAGCCGGGCGACGAGGTGGTGCTGTTCCAGCCGATGTACGACGCCTATCTGCCGCTCGTGCTCAGGGCCGGGGGCGTGCCGCGCTTCGTGACGCTCAGGCCGCCGCACTGGCGCTTCACGGAAGAGGACCTCGCCGCCGTCTTCACGGCGAGGACCCGCGTGGTGCTGATCAACAATCCGCTCAATCCGGCTGCCTCCATCTTCCCGGCCGAGGACCTCGACCTGCTCGGGCGGTTCTGCCAGCGCTTCGGTGCCACCGTGATCTCCGACGAGGTCTGGGAACACGTCGTCTTCGACGGGCGGCGGCACCTGTCGGTCCTGGCGATCGAGTCGCTGCGCGACCGGTCGGTGAAGATCGGTTCGGCCGGCAAGATCTTCTCGCTCACCGGCTGGAAGGTGGGCTTCGTGGTGGCGGCTCCGGCGATCATGAAGGTGCTGTCCAAGGCGCACCAGTTCCTGACCTTCACGACGCCGCCGAACCTGCAGGCGGCGGTGGCCTATGGTCTCGCCAAGGACGACGGCTATTTCACCGGCATGCGGGCGGATCTGCAGCGCTCGCGCGACCTCTTCCACGCCGGACTGGTACAGGCCGGTTTCCGCGTGCTGCCGAGCGCCGCCACCTATTTCATCAACGTCGATCTCGCTTCCGCCGGAATCAACGACGACGTCGCCTTCTGCAAGGCGCTCGTCGCCGATCACGGCGTCGCGGCCATCCCCGTCTCGGCCTTCTACGCGCAGACGCCCGTCACCTCGGTGGTGCGGTTCTGCTTCGCCAAGAAGGACGAGACGCTGAACGGTGCGCTGGACAGGCTGGTGAACGTCTTCGCGCAGGCGGCCTGAGGTCAGGCCGGCTCGAGCAGGCCCGGCACGGCCTCGCGCGCCTCGACGACCTTGTCGCAGAGGTCGGCCACGGAGATCTTGCCCAGGCGGTCGAAATAGTCCCGCTCGGCCTCCGCCATGGCGGGCACGATGATGGCCTCGATCAGCGGCGAGATGGCGTCGAAGTCGTCTACGCCGGAGCCGACCGCCGTGCGGACGATCTCGGCACAATTGATGCGGTGGCGGTCGCGGGCGACGTCATAGCCCCCGCGCGGTCCGCGCATGCCCTTGAGGATCCCGGCCCTGACCAGCGCCTGCAGGAGCGGTTCGAGGTGGCGGGGCGGAAGGTTGTGGCGTGCGGCAAGCGCCTTCGCCGACACCGGTGCGTTGACCGCGTGTACGGCGATATCGACAACGGCGGCGATCGCCAACCGGCCACGACGTGAAAGGATCGACATGGGTCCCTCAATGCTGGGGGCGACGTCGTTTCACCCCAATTTCGAGCAAATCATATCTGAGACGAAGAGTAGAAGACCATTTCGTGCATAAGGCCTGTGTCTGCAACGCAGAGAAGAAAATTCTTAGCGACCGGTAGAACCGAGCCCCCCTGCCCCCCGACGAGTCGCGTCCAGGGTCTCGACGGCGACGAGGTCTGCGGCGGTGACGGGCGCGATGACGAGCTGGGCAATGCGCTCGCCCCGCGCGATGGTCACGGGTTCCCGGCCGAGATTGACGAGCAGCACCTTCACCTCCCCACGATAGTCGCAGTCGATGGTCCCAGGCGCATTGGCAACGGTCAGCCCGTGCTTGAAGGCGAGCCCGGAGCGCGGCCGGACCTGACCTTCATAGCCCGCCGGAATGGCCATTTCGAGGCCGGTCGCGATGGCCGCGCGGGCGCCGGGCTCGAGGATCAGCGGCGTGTCGGCGGGCAGGGCGGCGAGGAGGTCCATGCCGGCGGCGCCCTCGCTCTGGGCGCGCGGCAACGGCAGGCCCTCGCCGTGGGGCAGGACGCGGACGGGGACGGTCAGGCGACTCATGAGGCGATCCGGCGGGCGAGGAGGGAGACGAGGGCGCTAGCGACGGCGTCCTTGGACTGGCGTTCCCAGGTCTCGACGCCGTCGGCAGCGACGATATGGACCCGGTTCATGTCGCCCCCGAAGGTGTCAGTGCCGCTGGAGACGTCGTTGGCGACAATGAGATCGCAGCCCTTGCGGGCGAGCTTGGCGCGGGCATTGTCGATGACAGCCTCGGTCTCCGCGGCAAATCCCACGACGATGCCGGGCCGTCCCGCGGTCTTCTTCGCGACGGTGGCGAGGATGTCGGGGTTCTCCACGAAGCTGAGGCTCGGCGGGCCGCCGGCGCCCTTCTTGAGCTTGCCGCCGGCGATCTCGGCGACGCGCCAGTCGGCGACGGCGGCGGCGAAGACGGCGATGTCGGCGGGCAGCGCCTTTTCCACCGCCGCCAGCATGTCGCGGGCGCTCTCGACATGGACGGTGGCGACGCCGACGGGATCGGCGAGGGAGACCGGCCCGGTGACCAGGGTGACGCGGGCGCCGGCGGCGGCCGCGGCGCGGGCGATGGCGTGGCCCTGCTTGCCGGAGGAATGGTTGGAGATGTAGCGCACGGGGTCGATGGCCTCGCGGGTCGGGCCCGAGGTCACCACGACGTGGCGTCCCGCCAGCGGCCGGCCGACGGCGGGATCGGCCATCAGCGCCTCGATGGCGGCGATGATCTCCGGCACCTCGGCCATCCGCCCCGGCCCGAACTCGCCGCAGGCCATGGAGCCCTCGTTCGGCCCGACCACGGCGACGCCGTCGCCGCGCAGCGTCGCGAGATTGCGCTGGGTCGCCGGGTTCAGCCACATCCGCACGTTCATGGCGGGGGCGAGGAGCACGCGCTTGTCCGTGGCGAGGAGGGCGGTGGAGGCGAGGTCGTTCGCGTGGCCGTTCGCCATCTTCGCCATGAGGTCGGCGGTGGCGGGCGCGACGACGAGGAGGTCGGCGTCCCGCGACAGTTCGATATGGCCCATCTCGTTCTCGTCGGTGAGCGAGAACAGGTCCTGGAACACCTTGTCGCCGGTAAGGGAGGCGACCGAGAGCGGGGTGACGAATTCGCTCCCCGCGCGCGTGAGGATGGCGCGCACGCGCGCGCCGCGGTCCTGCAGCCGGCGGATGAGGTCGAGCGACTTGTAGGCGGCGATGCCGCCGCCGATGACGAGAAGGATGCGCTTGCCGACGAGCATGGGAAAAGGCCTTCCAGCGAGGCGGGGACCCTACCGGGTTGTTGCTGCGCTGCAAAGCCGGCCGAGTGTGGCCGGTCAAGCAGGACCGGGATCGCGGACCTGCTGCTCCCGTCTTGACGGCGTCTCCGCCAGCATCTGCCAGACTGTGACGAACATGGCGGCGATGAGCGGGCCCACCACGAAGCCGTTGAGGCCGAAGATCTCAATGCCGCCGAGGGTCGAGATGAGGATGAGATAATCGGGCAGCTTGACGTCCTTGCCGACCAGCATGGGCCTCAGGATGTTGTCGGCGAGGCCGATGACCATGACGCCGAAGGCGACGAGGACGACGCCCTGCCAGATCGAGCCGGTGGCCAGGAGATAGATGGCGACCGGCCCCCAGACGAGGCCGGCGCCCACCGCCGGCACCAGTGACAGGAAGGCCATCAGCGCCGCCCACAGGAGCGGCGAGGGAATGCCGAGGAACCAGAAGATGACGCCGCCGAGGGCACCCTGCAGCAGGGCGATGAGGATGCCGCCCTTGACGGTCGCCTGGACGACCTGTGCGAACTTGCGCAGCAGGGCGCGGCGCCGGTGCGGCTGCAGCGGCAGCTTGTCGGCGATGCGGTCGATCAGACTGCCGCCGTCGCGCAGCAGAAAGAACAGGAGGTAGAGCATCACGCCGAGGTCGAGCACGAAGCCGGCCGTGCCCTGGCCGATGCTGACCGCCCGGCTGGCGATGGACTGGCTGCTGGCGGTGGCCCAGGAGGCGATCCGCGCCTGCACGTCGTCGGCATTGTAGATGCCGTAGCTGGCGGCGAAATCGGTGACCCAGGACGGGAGGCTGGCCAGGACGCGGCCGATCAGGGCGGGCAGGTCGATGCGTCCGGATTCGATGGCGGCATAGGCTTCGGCCCCCTGCGTGACCAGGTTTGCCCCGATGCCGAGAAACGGCAGGATGACGATGAGAAGGATCGCCACCAGGGTGATCAGGGCGGCAAGGCTCGGCCGGTTCGGCATGGCGCGCGTGACCCGGTCGTTGACCGGCGCGAAGACGATGGCGGTGACGACGGCCCAGAGGATGGCGCCGAAGAAGGGCCAGAGGATCCAGCCGAACAGCAGGCTGACGACGACCAGCAGCGCCGCAAAACCCACATCGTCGAACTTGCGCATCGTCGCTCTCGTGGCCCGCTCCCCGCAGGGAGCCCAGACCACTGACAACGCGCGAAAGCGAAAAAGGAGCCGCCGCCTTCACGGCTTTTTCGCTCAGCGGAAGGGCGGCTCGTCGAAGCTGCGGAGCTTGCGCGAATGGATGGTGCCGCCTGCGCGCTTCAGCCGTTCCACGGCGTCGAGGCCGACGAGCAGGTGCTGGGCGACGGCGCTGGCATAGAAGGCGTTGGCGGCCCCCGGCAGCTTGATTTCTCCGTGCAGCGGCTTGTCGGAGACGCAGAGGAGGGTGCCGTAGGGCACGCGCAGCCGATAACCCTGGGCGGCGATGGTGCCGCTCTCCATGTCGACGGCGATGGCACGGGAGAGGTTGAAGAGGCGCGCCTCCTGAGCGTAGCGCAGCTCCCAGTTGCGGTCGTTGTTGGTGACGACGGTACCTGTCCTCAGCCGGTGCTTCAGCGCCTCGCCGCTCATGCCGGTGACGGCGGCGCAGGCCTCCTGAAGGGCGGTCTGGACCTCGGCCAGGGCAGGGATCGGGATTTCCGGCGGCACGAGGGCGTCGAGGATGCGGTCGCGCCTGAGGTAGGCGTGGGCGAGGACGTAGTCGCCGATCTCCTGGGCCTGCCTGAGGCCGCCGCAATGGCCGATCATCAGCCAGCAGTGGGGGCGCAGCACCGCGAGGTGGTCGGTGATGTTCTTCGCGTTGGAGGGCCCGACGCCGATATTGACGAGGGTGACGCCGGCGGTTCCCCGCCGCTCGAGATGGTAGGCCGGCATCTGGTAGCGGTGCCAGGCGGAGGCGGCGATGCGGGCGGCGCCGCCCTCCAGCGTCTCCGCGGTGACGGCGAGGCCGCCGGGGGCCACCAGGCGCTCGGCCCGGCCGGCGGCGATCTCGGCCATGGCCCAGCCGACGAACTGGTCGACATAGCGGTGGTAGTTGGTCAGCAGGATCCAGGGCTGGACGCAGCGCCAGTCGGTGCCGGTGTAGTGGATCAACCGGCGCAGGGAATAGTCCACGCGCACCGCGTCGAAGAGGGCGAGCGGCAGGGTCCCCTGCGGCAGCCCGTCGAGGATGCCGTCGGCGACCTCGTCGCCGACGAGGGAGAGCAGGGGCACGGGGAAGTGGCGCGCCAGTTCCGCCGGGGTGCGGCCGTCGGCGGAGAGGTCGGCGGCGCCGTCCAGCACATAGGGATAGGGGATTTCCTGGGTCGAGGGCCGGACGTCCAGCGTCGCGTCATATTCGGTGGTGAGCGGGCGGAGCTGGTCGAGGAGATAGCGGCGGAAGAAGCCGGGCTGGGTGATGGTCGTACGGTAGAGACCGGGCCGGGAGAACTTGGCATAGGCGCGGCGGTTGCGCGGGGCGGCCCGCTCCGGCGCATAGGTGACGGCGATCTCGGGATAGACGAAGCGGGCGCGCTCTTCGGGGCTCGGCGGCGCTCCGCCGCCGAGATAGCGGGCGAGGGCAGCGCGCAGGGCGGCGGTCGCCTCCTCATAAAGGGCTTCGAGGCGATCGACGGCGGCCTCGGGTGTCAGTCGTTCGGTCATGGTGCAGTCTAACATGATCGCGCGGAAGTGGGTTGCCGACCTGCAAGGGCCAAGCCTGTCCTTCGAGAACTCGCCGGGTGTGGCGGACTGGTGTCGGCGGTAGCCATCCGACGCCAGCTCGCCCCCCTTCTTCACCGCTCGGGCGTGTCGGGAAGCGGCAGCCAGTGGGCGGGATAGTCGACCTGCGTCAGATAGAGCGCATGGGAAGGGCCGACCGTGCCGCAGGCCTTGCGGTCGCGGGCGGCGAGCGCCTCGGCGAGGTCGTCCGCCGTCCACAGGCCCTCGCCGACCAGTTTCAGCGTGCCCACCATGGAGCGCACCTGGTTGTGCAGGAAGGAGCGGGCGTCGAGGCGGCATTCGATTCCCGTCGCGGTGCGCTCGACATCGAAGCGGTCGAGGTTGCGCACCGGCGATTTCGCCTGGCACTCGGTGGAGCGGAAGGTGGTGAAGTCGTGGCGGCCGACCAGCAGGCGCGCCGCCTCGCGCATGCGGTCGACATCAAGGGTCTTGGGCGACCACCAGGCGCGGTGGCGCTCGAGGGTGAGCGGCGGCCGGCGGTCGATGATCCGGTAGAGATAATGCCGGCGCACAGCCGAGAACCGCGCGTCGAAATCGTCCGGCATCTTCTCGGCCGCCACCACGGCGATGGCCTCGTCCTTGAGGTAGCGGTTGGTGGCGTCGCGCACCACGCGGTTCGGCCAGTCGCGGGAGAGGTCGACATGGGCGACCTGGCCGGTGGCATGGACGCCGGCATCGGTTCGGCCGGCGCCGCCCACCGTCACCTCTTCGCCGGAGAATTCGCCGATGGCGCGGACCAGCTCACCCTGGACCGACTTGCCGAAGCTCGCGCCCTGCATCTGCCAGCCGAGATAGGGGCCGCCGTCATATTCGATGGTCAGCTTGTAGCGCGGCATCGGGGCGCTTCCAGCACGGGGATCATCTACGCGAAAACCGCGCCGGGCCCGACCTTGGCACCGTTGAGGAAGTCCGCCGCCTTCATAGCCTTGGCGCCGGCGCGCTGGACCTCGACGAGGCGCAGGGCGCCCGTGCCGCAGGCGACGGTCAGGTCGTCGGCGAGGAGCGTCCCCGGCGCGCCGGTTCCCGCTGCCAGGGCGGTGCGCAGGACCTTCACCCGTTCCGGGCCCTTGCCGAGATCGGCCTCGAACCAGGCGCCCGGAAAGGGCGAGAGGCCGCGCACCTTGTCGTGGATCTCGGAGGCCGGCCGCGCCCAGTCGATGCGCGCCTCGGCCTTGTCGATCTTGGCGGCATAGGTGACGCCCTCCTCCGCCTGGGGCGCGAACGAGAGGGAGCCGCGGTCGAGGGCGGCGAGGGCGCGGACCATCAGGTCGGCGCCGAGCACCGCCATGCGGTCGTGCAGGTCCTGCGCCGTCATGTCCGGGCCGATGGCGATCTTCTCGACCATGGCGACGGGGCCGGTGTCGAGCCCCTCGTCCATCTTCATGACCATGACGCCGGTCTCGGCATCGCCGGCCATGATGGCGCGCTGGATGGGGGCAGCGCCGCGCCAGCGCGGCAGGAGCGAGCCGTGGAGGTTCAGGCAGCCGAGGGCGGGCGCATCGAGCACCGGCTTCGGCAGGATGAGGCCATAGGCGACGACGACGGCGACATCGGCGCCGAGGGAAGCGAAATCGGCCTGGGCCGCCGCGTCGCGCAGGGTGCGCGGGGTGAAGACCGGGATGCCGAAGCCGTCGGCGAGGCGGTGGACCGGCGTCTTCTGCTCGGCCATGCCGCGCCCGGCGGGCTTCGGCGCGCGCGTATAGACCGCCACCACCTCGTGACCCTGGCCGATGATCTCGGAGAGGGTGGGCACGGCGAAGTCCGGCGTGCCCATGAAGACGACGCGCAGGCTCACGCGAGCGCCTCGCGGCGGGCGGCCTTGGTGAACTTCTTGATGACGCGCTCGCGCTTCAGGCGGGAGATATGGTCGATGAAGAGGACGCCGTTGAGGTGATCGACCTCGTGCTGCACGCAGGTCGCCATCAGGCCCTCGCAGTCGAGCTCCTGCACCTTGCCGTCGAGGTCGAGATAGCGGACGCGGCATCTGGCCGGCCGTTCCACCTCCTCGTAATAGTCGGGGATGGAGAGGCAGCCCTCCTCGTAGACGGAGAGTTCGTCCGAGCGCCAGGTGATCTCGGGATTGATGAGCACCACCGGCTTCTTCGGCTCGTCCTTGCGTGCGAGGTCGATGGTGACGATGCGCTGCGGCACGGCGATCTGAATCGCCGCGAGGCCGATTCCCGGCGCGTCGTACATGGTCTCCAGCATGTCGTCGGCGAGTTTCCTCACCTTGGAATCGACGGCTGCGACGGGCTCGCAGACGAGCTTCAGCCGCGGATCGGGAAGGACGATGATCTCGCGCAGGGCCATGGCAGTGAGGTCCGGAGGGCTCGGAAAGCGCCTGAGTTAAGCGTCCGCGCCCGCAGGGTCAATGACGGGGATCAGACCGGCAGGCCGACATAGTTCTCGGCGAGCGAGGTCATGGCCGCCTGCGAGGAGACGAGATAGGCGAGGTCGGCCTCCTGGATGCGCTGGTCGAAAGCGGTCTGGTCGGGGAACCGGTGGAGCATGGTGGTCATCCACCAGGAGAAGCGCACCGCCTTCCAGATGCGATCAAGGGCGCGGCCGGAATAGGCGTCGAGGCCGGCCGTGGACTTGTCGGCATAGTGCTCCAGGAGGCCCTCTGCCAGATAGCGCACGTCGCTCATGGCGAGGTTCAGGCCCTTGGCGCCGGTCGGCGGCACGATATGGGCTGCGTCGCCAACGAGGAACAGCCGGCCGAAGCGCAGCGGCTCGGCGACGAAGCTGCGCAGCGGCGCGATCGACTTCTCGAAGGAGGGGCCGGTGACCATGGCCTCGGCGGTGGGGGCATCGACGCGGCGGCGGATCTCGTCCCAGAACCGGTCGTCCGGCCAGTCCTCCACCCGGTCGTCGAGGGGGCACTGCACATAGTAGCGGCTGCGGGTGCTGGACCGCATGGTGCAGAGGGCGAAGCCGCGCGGCGAGTTGGCGTAGATCAGCTCGTGGTCGACGGGCGGCACCTCGGCGAGGATGCCGAGCCAGCCGAAGGGATAGACGCGCTCGTAGGTTGAGATGGCGCCCGCGGGCACGCTCGCGCGCGAGACGCCGTGATAGCCGTCGCAGCCGGCGATGAAGTCGCAGGCGATCTCGTGGGTGACGCCGTCCTTCACATAGGTGACGCGCGGCGCCCCGCCGTCGAAGCCGTGGGGGGTGACGGCCTCGGCCTCGTAGACGGTTGGCGCACCGGAGGCGGCGCGGGCGTCCATCAGGTCGCGGGTGACCTCGGTCTGGCCGTAGATCGTCACCACCTTGCCGCCGGAGAGGCCGGCGAGGTCGATCCGGTGCCGCTCGCCGTCGAAGGCGAGCGCCATGCCGCGGTGGACGAGGCCCTCGCGCTCGAGGCGGGCGGCAAGGCCGTTCTCGCGCAGCAGGTCCACCGTTCCCTGTTCCAGCAGGCCCGCGCGGATGCGCGCAAGCACGTAGTCCTGGCTGCGGTTCTCGAGGATGATGGTCTCGATCCCCGCCTTGTGGAGGATGTGGCCGAGCATCAGCCCCGAAGGCCCCGAGCCGATGATGGCGACATGCACGCGCTTCATGCTTCCCCTCCGTCCGCGCTCTCACCGGCGCCTTGGCGCCATGCCGCCACGGCGGCATCCGGCGGGCAAGTCCTTTTGTGGGCGCATGGCGGCTCCGTCCCCAGAATGAGGCCTGCTGCTGGCTTCGCTGCCCACAATGTGGTCACATGAACCCTTTCCGCCCATGCCCCCCGGCCGGCGGAGACGCAGTTCAAGACGTGTGGAGACATCACCATGACCATCGACCGCAGGCAGTTCACGGCGCTCGCCGGCGCTACCGGCCTCGCCTCGCTGCTGGCGCCGGGCGCTGCCATCGCCCAGGCCAAGCAGTTCTTCCGCATCGGCACGGGCGGTACGGCGGGCACCTACTATCCGATCGGCGGCCTCATCGCGAACGCGATCTCCACCGGCACGCTCGACGCCTCGGCTGTGGCCACCAACGGCTCGGTGGCGAATGTCAACGGCATCGTCGGCGGCGCCATGGAATCGGGCTTCAGCCAGTCCGACGTCGCCAGCTGGGCCTATTCGGGCACGGGCGTGTACCAGGGGCGGCCGAAGGTGGAGGCGCTGCGCGCCATCGCCAACCTCTATCCGGAATCGCTGCACGTCGTGGTCAAGAAGGGCCTCAACGTCCGCTCCATCGCCGACCTCAAGGGCAAGCGCATCTCCATCGACGAGCCGGGCTCGGGCTCGATCATCAACGCCAAGGCGATTCTCGCCGGCTTCGGCATCCGCGACGGCGACTACCGCGCCGAGAACCTGAAGCCGGGCCCCTCGGCCGAGAAGCTGAAGGACGGCGGCCTCGACGCCTTCTTCATGACCACCGGCTGGCCGACCGCGGCGCTGACCGAGCTCGCCACGACGACGGGCATCGAGCTGCTGCCGATCGACGGCGAGGCGGCCAAGAAGATCATGGCCGAGTTCAAGTTCTTCGCCGAGGACGAGATTCCCGACGGCGCCTACAAGGACGTGAAGGGCGTCAAGACTCTGGCGGTCGGCGCCCAGTGGATCACCTCGACGCGCATGAGCGCCGATGTCGTCTACGAGGTCACCAAGGCGCTGTGGAGCGACAAGACCCGCGCCCTGCTCGATGCCGGCCACGCCAAGGGCAAGGCGATCCGCAAGGAGACGGCGCTCCAGGGCCTCGGCATTCCGCTGCACGACGGTGCCGCGCGCTTCTACAAGGAAGCGGGACTGCTGCGCTGATTCAGGCCCTGCCGGCTTGACGACGATGGGCCGCGCGGTTACCGCGCGGCCTTCTCGTTCCTGACGATGCCACATCGCGTCATCGGAACCTTTCCCGCAACGCCCCCCCGACACACCCGCGAGACGGCCGATGAAGACCGAGGCGATGGACCCGAATGCCCTCCAGAAGCTGGAGGAGGAGTTCGATTCCGAGGTGCGCTTCCGGCCGCTCCTGCCGGCGACCGCCTGGCTGGTGGCGGGCCTGCTCTTCGCCCTCTCGGCCTTCCACTACTACACGGCCGGCTTCGGCCTGCTGCGCGAGGCGACCCATCGCGGCATCCACATGGCCTTCGTGCTGGGGCTGATCTTCCTCGTCTTCCCGCTGCTGAAGCGCGCCCACCACACGCCGCCCAAGGCCGGCATCCTCGCCCCCGGCGGCATCCCGATCGCCGACTGGCTGCTGGCGGCGGGCGCCGTCGTCGCCAGCCTCTACATGCCGTGGATCTACGACGACCTCGCCTTCCGGGTCGGCAATCCCGAGCCGCTCGACGTCGCCATGGCGACCGTCGCCATCCTGGTCCTGCTGGAGGCGACGCGGCGCAGCGTCGGCTGGCCGCTGCCGATCATCGCGATCTCGCTGATGGTCTATGCCATGTACGGCCAGTCCCTGCCGGGCATCCTCGCCCATCCCGGCAATTCGTGGTCGGCTGTCGTCAACCACCTCTACCTCACCAGCAACGGCATCTACGGCATCGCGCTGGGCGTGGTCGCCACCTACGTCTTCCACTACGTGCTGTTCGGGGTCCTGGCGACGCGCATCGGCCTCGGCCGCCTCTTCATCGACCTCGCAACCGCGCTCGCCGGCCGCTATTCCGGCGGCCCGGCCAAGGTGTCGATCTTCGGCTCGGCCATGTTCGGCATGATCTCGGGCTCGTCCATCGCCAACACGGTCACGGTGGGGTCCCTCACGATCCCCGCCATGATGCGGCTCGGCTATCCGCGCCACATGGCGGCCGCCATCGAATCCACCGCCTCGACCGGCGGCCAGATCACCCCGCCGATCATGGGCGCCGCCGCCTTCCTGATGATCGAGTTCCTCAACCTGCCCTACCAGTCCATCGTGCTGGCGGCGCTGATCCCTGCCTCGATGCACTTCTTCGGCGTGTTCTGGCAGATCCATTTCGAGGCCCGCAAGCACGGCCTCAAGGGCATTCCCGTCGCCGACCTGCCGAAAGCGCGCGAGGTCATCGCCCGCGACTGGCCGGCCGCCATCCCGCTCATCGTCCTGCTGATGGTGCTGTTCTCCGGCTTCACGCCCTATCTGGCGGCCTTCTGGGGCATCACGGCCTGCGTGCTGGTCGGCTTCACCCGCCGCAACCCGGTCGTCGCCGTCTCCTTCCTCGCCGTGATGATCGCCGCCATCGCCGCCGGCCTCCTCACCGAGGGCTGGGCGACCGTCGGCATCTTCGCCGGTGTCGCCGTGGTCTGCGCGGCCTTCGCGCTGCGCGACGCGGAGGGCAAGTTCCTCACCGCCGACATGATCGACGCCTTCGTGGTGGGCGCCAAATATGCCATCGCCGTCGGCGCCGCGGCGGCGACCGTCGGCATCATCGTCGGCGTCGTCACCCTGACCGGTGTCGGCTTCAAGATCTCCAACATCGTGACCAGCTTCGCCGGCCAGCTCGCCGCCATCGTCGGATCGATCCTCCCGGCCTGGGCCTTCGACGCCAGGGGCATGACCCTGTTCTTCACCCTGGTGATGACGGCAGTGGTCTGCATCCTGCTGGGCACCGGCGTGCCCACGACGGCGAACTACATCATCATGGTGACGGTCGCGGCGCCCTCGCTCGCCCTGCTGGGCGTCGAGCCCATCGTCGCCCATTTCTTCGTCTTCTATTACGGCGTGCTCGCCGACATCACGCCGCCCGTGGCGCTCGCCGCCTATGCGGCGGCGAGCATGGCAGGGGCCGATCCGTTCAAGACAGGCAACACCGCCTTCCGCCTCGGCCTCGCCAAGGCTCTCGTGCCTTTCGTCTTCGTCTATGGCCCGGCCCTGCTGATCGTCACCAAGGGCTTCACATGGGCCGACTTCATCGTGACGACGGCCACCTGCGCCCTCGGTGTCTTCATCCTGGCGGCGGCGCTGACCGGCTATGCGCTGGTGCGCATGCCGATGTGGCAGCGCCTGTCTCTCGGCCTGTCGGGATTGCTGCTGATGGCGCCGAGCCTCACCGCCAGCCTCCTCGGCATCGCCGCCGCGCTGCCCGCTGCGCTAGCACAGGTGGCGGCCAATCGGCGGGAGCAGGCGGCGCCTGCCGCCTGAGGGCAGCGAGGAACTACCCGGAGACGTGCCGCGTTACCTCCCGCTTTCGCGGGAGGTTGCCATGCTCGACACGTTCATCGCCGCGATCCGGATCGACCTCCTGCCGCATCTCGGTGCGCTGACCCTCGCCTATGCCCTGGTCCTGCCCATCGGCTGGGACCGGGAGAAGGAGGACCGCAGCGCGGGCCTCAGGACCTTCCCGCTGGTGGCCATCGCCTGCTGCGGCTTCGTCCAGGCGGCGGAAATGAGATACGGCGCCCACCCCGACGCCATGGGCAAGATCGTCGAGGGCCTCATCACCGGCATCGGTTTCATCGGCGGCGGCGCCATCCTCAAACAGGGCGCCTCGGTGCGCGGGACGGCGACGGCGGCGAGCCTCTGGGCCACGGGCGCCATCGGCACCGCCGTCGGCCTCGGCGCCTATGGTGTGGCGGCGCTGGTGGCCGTGTTCACGGTGATCACGCTGAAATGGCTGACGCCGCTGAAGGACGAGGCGCGGCAGGAGGGAGCGGCCGACCCGGATGACGGCGGCTCGGCGCAACGCTAGCCCGATTGGAGGGGGCTGGAGCGGGTGAAGGGAATCGAACCCTCGTATGCAGCTTGGGAAGCTGCCGTTCTACCATTGAACTACACCCGCGCCGGGAGGCGGACCATAGCGAAGGCGCCCCCGGTTCGGCAAGCCGCATCCGCTCTCCCATCCCGCCCATGAGAAACGGCCCGCGGCGGCAACCCGCGGGCCGTTCCATGCAGGCGGCCATGAGGGGCATGGGGACAGGCCGCCCCGCCGCCCGGCGGCGCCGCTCTTCTTGGCGGCGCTCTGAACACGGGTGGGTCTCGTGCCGGGATGCGTCCACATCCCGGAGGGGCCGCCGCCGTCCCGTTCCGGAACATCCGGCGGCCCTTGGCCCGTGCATCGCAAGGGGAGGGCCCGGACGCGGGTTTCGTGCCAGTCCGGGCTGTCCCGCTTGCGGACGGGGTGAAGGAACCGTAAACGCCGCGCGTGTCCCTCCCGGTCCTGCCCATCGATGCCGTCCTTCCCGCCCTGACGCGCGCCCTCGCGGCCGGCCCGCGCGCCGTGATCGTGGCGCCTCCGGGGGCCGGCAAGTCGACGCGGGTGCCTTTGGTCCTGATGGAGGAGTCCTGGACCGGGACGGGCAAGATCCTCGTGCTGGAGCCGCGGCGCATCGCCGCCCGCGCCGTCGCCGACCGCATGGCGAAGACGCTGGGCGAGGAGGTGGGCGGCCGGGTGGGCCTCAGGGTCCGCTTCGGGTCGAAAGTGTCCGCGCGCACCCGGGTGGAGGTGGTGACCGAGGGCATCTTCACGCGCATGATCCTCGACGATCCCGCGCTGACGGGCGTCGCCGCCGTGCTCTTCGACGAGTTCCACGAGCGCAGCCTCGACGCCGATCTCGGCCTCGCGCTGGCCGGGAGACGCAGTCGCTGCTCCGCGGCGACCTCCGCCTGCTGGTCATGGCGGCGACGCTCGACATCGCCGGGGTGTCGCGCCTGCTCGCCGATGAGTCGGGAAAGCCGGCGCCGGTCATCGAGGCCGAAGGGCGGATGTTCCCGGTCGAGATGCGGT
>JAEZGJ010000163.1 GCA_023416965.1 Pseudomonadota bacterium
CGACTGCGCCTCGCGGTCGCGCGCCTCGCTGGCGCCGAGCGCCTCCTCGAGGGAGGCGAGCTGCCGGCGCAGCGCGGTGATCTGCTGGTTGAGGAGTTCGATCTGCGAGAGCGCCGCCTGCGCCGTCTGGCGCTGCTGGGCGAGCTGTTCCTCGAGCGAACTCGCCCGGCCCGCCTGCGCGCCCGCCTGGCCCTGCGCCTCGTCGAGCAAGCCCTGCAGCCGCCGTCGCTCGGCATCCGAGGTCCCGAGCGTCGCGGTGATGGCGGCCAGGCCCTCCTGCAGCGTCTGCCGCTGGCCGCGTTCGAGCTGCAGCAATTCGCCGAGCTCGGCGATCTGTCGCTGCAGCCGCAGCATGGCGTCATCCTTGCCGGCGATGTCGCGCGACAGGAAATACTGCGCCAGCATGAAGACCGAGAGCATGAAGATGATCGACAGCAGGAAGGTCGACAGCGCGTCGACGAAGCCCGGCCAGTAGTCGATCCCGCGCTCGCCGCGGCGCGACCGCGACAGCGCCATCAGACCGGTCCCCGCTCGCGCAGCACCTGTTCGAGCAGGCGCCGGAGCTCCTTCTGGTCGGCGGACTGCGCCTGCATCCAGTCACGCACCACCTGCTGCTCGGAGCGCATGTGGGTGACGAGACCCTGGATGCCCTCGGCGAGATTGGCCATGGCGGCGCTGGCGCGCTGGCTGGAGGATCCCTCGCCCAGCGCCTCGCGCAGCCTGTCGAAGGCCCGCTGCAGGTCGGCGACGCTCACCTGCGGGGCGCCGCCCTCCGGGGTGGGGCTGATGACGGCCATGTCCTGCACGGTTGACGACAGCCAGTCCTCCACCTCGGTGTAGAAGCGGTTCTGCGCCTGGCTCGCCTGCAGGTCGAGGAAGCCGAGGACGAGCGAGCCGGCGAGGCCGAAGAGCGAGGACGAGAAGGCGATGCCCATGCCGCCGAGCGGTTCGGCGAGGCCGCGCTTCATGTCCTCGAAGATCGTGCCGAGCTCGCCCTGGTTGGACAGGCTGTTGATGACGCGGCCGACGGAGGTCACCGTCTCGATCAGGCCCCAGAACGTGCCGAGCAGGCCGAGGAAGACGAGGAGGCCGGTGAGGTAGCGGGCCAGCTCGCGTCCCTCGTCGAGGCGGGTGGCGAGCGAATCCAGCAGCGAGCGCATGGTGACCGTCGAGATCGCCATCTGCCCGGCCCGGGCCCCCAGCATGGTCGCCATGGGGGCGAGCAGGATCGGCGGCCGCTCCACGGTGATCCCGGGGTCGGCGAGGCGGAAGGTGTTCACCCAGCGCGCCTCGCGGAAGAGGCGGATCACCTGGCGGAACGACAGGATGACGCCGATCAGGCCGACGGCGACGATGACGCCGTTGAGGCCCGGATTGGCCATGAAGGCTATCTGCACCTCGCGCTGCAGGACGAAGACGACGAGGCCGACCAGCGCCAGGAACACCAGCATGCGGAACAGGAATATCCGCGGGGACGAGACCTTGAAGGGATCGATTTCGCGGGCCATCGGTACTCATCGGCATGTTGAGGGTCCGGACAGGCTAACCCCACCGGACCCAGAAATGAAGCGAACCTTGCGTCAGGCCCGTGACGGAGGGGCGGCGCCGCACGCGCCGCGGCCGCTTCAGGCGCCGAGCAGGCCCTCCGCTTTCGCCTTGTCGAGCGTCCGGTCGAGGGTGCGCGCGACGCGGTCGAAGAGGTCGTCGATCTCCTCCGGCGTGATGATCAGCGGCGGGCAGACGGCGAGGGAGTCGCCGAGGTTGCGGATGATCAGGCCCTCTTCCTGGGCGATCGCCGTGGCATAGGCGCCGAGGCCGGCCTTGGCCTCGAAGGCCTTCTTTGTCGGCTTGTGCGCGACCATTTCCAGCGCCCCTACGAGGCCGACGCCGCGCGCCTCGCCCACCAGCGGATGGTCGGCGAGTGCCTTCAGATGCGCCTGGAACTGCGGCGCCTTGGCCGCCGCCTTCTCGATGATGCGATCGCGCTCGTAGATCTCGAGCGTCTTCAGCGCCACCGCCGCGCCGACCGGATGGCCGGAATAGGTGAAGCCGTGGCCGAAAGTGCCGGTCTTCTTCGATTCGATGATCGTCGCCTGGTACATCTCCTCGGGGATCATCACCGCGCCCACCGGCATGTAGGCCGAGGTCAGCGCCTTGGCGATCGAGATGGCGTTCGGCTTGTAGCCGAGCACCGAGGAGCCGAACCATTCGCCGAGGCGCCCGAAGCCGCAGATCACCTCGTCGGCGATCATGTAGACGTCGTAGCGCTGGCACACCGCCATGATCTTCTCGAAATAGCCCTTCGGCGGCACGATCACGCCGCCGGCACCCATCACCGGCTCGGCGATGAAGGCGGCGACCGTCTCCGGTCCCTCGCGCAGGATCATGTCCTCGAGGTCCTGGGCGCAGCGCGTCGCGAACTCCTCCTCGGTCTCGCCTTCGTGGGCGAAGCGGTAGTGGTGCGGGCAGGACGTGTGCAGGATGCCGGAGATCGGCAGGTCGAAATCGGTGTGGTTGGCGGGCAGGCCCGTCAGCGACGCCGAGGCGATGGTGACGCCGTGATAGGCCCTGAGCCGCGAGATGATCTTCTTCTTCTGCGGCCGTCCGAGCGCGTTGTTCATGTACCAGACCATCTTGATCTGGCTGTCGTTGGCCTCCGAGCCCGAGCAGACGAAGAACACCTTGGAGATCGGCACCGGCGCCTTCTCCTTCAGCTTCTCGGCGAGCTCGATGGCCGGGTCGTGGCTCTTTCCCCCGAACAGATGGGTGAAGGAGAGCTTCTTCATCTGCTCGTAGGC
>JAEZGJ010000178.1 GCA_023416965.1 Pseudomonadota bacterium
GGTCGAGCGTCATGGGGAATTCGCGCGACGTCTCGGCGGCGGGCAGCGCGTAGGAACCCGGCGTGTGGCCGTGCGGCTCGAACCGCGCGAGCCTGCGAGCCTCCGCCTCGTTGGCGTTGACGGGGAAGGTCTCGTAGTTGCGCCCGCCGGGATGGGCGACGTGATAGACGCAGCCGCCCATGGATCGCCGGCTCCAGATGTCGACCACGTCGAAGGTCAGCGGGGCGTGGACAGGGATGGTCGGGTGCAGACCGGAGGGCGGCTGCCAGGCCTTGAAGCGCACGCCGCCGACGAACTCGCCGCTGCGGCCCGTGGCGGTCAGCGGCACGGGGCGGCCGTTGCACGTCACCGTGTGCCGTTCCGGCTGCAGACCCATGAGGCGGACCTGCAGGCGCTCCACAGAGGAATCGACGAAGCGCACCGTGCCGCCGATGGCTCCTTCCTCGCCGAGCACGTGCCAGGGCTCCAGCGCCTGCCTGATCTCCATGCGGACGCCCGCATGGTCCACCTGGCCGGCGAGGGGGAAGCGGAACTCGAACTGCGCCTCGAACCAGGCGGGGTCGAAGGCATAGCCGGCGCGGCCGAGATCGCCGAGCACGCCGAGGAAATCCTCCCAGACGAAATGCGGGAGCATGAACCGGTCGTGCAGGGCGGTGCCCCAACGCACCAGCGGGCCGTCCTGCGGTTCCTTCCAGAACCAGGCGATAAGGGCGCGGATCAGCAATTGCTGGGCGAGGCTCATCCGCGCGTCCGGCGGCATTTCGAAGCCGCGGAACTCGACGAGGCCGAGACGCCCGGACGGACTGTCGGGTGAGAACAGCTTGTCGATGCACAGCTCGGTGCGGTGGGTATTGCCGGTGGAATCGACGAGCAGATTGCGGAAGAGACGGTCGACCAGCCAGGGCGGCGGCGCTTCGCCCTCGCCGGGCTTCGGCACCATGCCCATGGCGATCTCGAGCTCGTAGAGCCCGTCGTGGCGGGCCTCGTCCACCCGCGGCGCCTGGCTCGTCGGGCCGATGAACAGGCCGGAGAAGAGATAGGAGAGCGAGGGGTGGCGCTGCCAGTAGAGGACCAGGCTCTTCAGGAGGTCCGGCCGGCGCAGGAAGGGTGAATCGGCCGGCCTCGCGCCGCCGACCACCACGTGATTGCCGCCGCCCGTGCCGGTGTGCCGGCCGTCCAGCATGAACTTCTCGGTGCCGAGGCGGGCGAGCCGCGCCTCTTCGTAGAGCCCGCGGGTGATGGCGACACATTCGCGCCATGACCCGGCCGGATGCACGTTGACCTCGATCACGCCGGGATCGGGCGTCACCTTGATGACGTTGAGCCGCGGGTCGGTCGGCGGCGGATAGCCCTCGACATGGACGGTGAGGCCGAGCTCCTTCGCCGTCGCCTCTGTGGCGGTGAGCAGTTCCAGATAGTCCTCCAGCCGCTCGGTCGGCGGCATGAAGACGCAGAGCTTGCCGTCGCGGGGCTCGACGGCGAGCGCGGTGCGCACGGAATTGTCCTCGGTCAGCACCTGCTCGACCTGCTCGGCGCGCTCCGCCTCCCGCTCGCGCTCGACCGAGACGCGCTGGGAGATGCGGCCCTCGATGTCCTGCGGATCGGGCAGCTCGGCCGGCACGGTCCAGGGATCGGCGGCGACCACGTAGGGGTAGGACGCAGGCGGCACGTAGGGCAGGGAGGCCAGCGGCAGGCGGTAGCCGACCGGACTGTCGCCGGGGACGAGGAAGAGCTTCTCGCGCTTCAGCTTCCACTTCTCGGTCATCCAGTTGGATTTTGCTGGCGCGGCGTTCCAGCGCTGGATCGGCAGGACATAGCCTGAAGGATGGGTCAGGCCGCGCTCGAAGACACGGGCGATGCGGGCGCGGGCCTCCGCATCCTCGAGCTTGGAATCCAGCGCGTCGACATTGACCGGGAGCTCGGCCTCCTTGATCACCCAGTGGGCCGGGTCCTCATAGGCCGGCAGCGCGGCCTCGCCGTCGAGGCCGAGCTTCTGGGCGATCCCTGCCGCCAGCGCCCCGGCGCCGTCGATGGTCGCCGTGGCCGCTCCGTCCTCGCGCGCGATCAGGCTCTCGTCGCGCCAGACCGGCTTGCCGTCACGCCGCCAGTAGAGGGCGAAGGTCCAGCGGGGCAGGCTCTCGCCCGGATACCACTTGCCCTGGCCGTAATGCAGGAAACCGCCGGGCGCGAACGTGTCGCGCAGGCGGCGGATGAGGGCGTCGGCGCGCTCGCGCTTGGTCGGGCCGACGGCGGCGGTGTTCCACTCGGCGCCTTCATAATCATCGATGGAGATGAAGGTCGGCTCGCCACCCATGGTGAGCCGCACGTCGGAGGCGACGAGGTCGGCGTCGACCCGATCGCCGAGCGCGTCCAGCCGGTCCCAGGCCTCGTCGGAAAAGGGCGCGGTGACGCGCGGCCGCTCATCGATGCGATCGACGCGCATGTCGAAGGCGAACGAGACCTCCGCAGGATCGACGCCCCCCGAGATCGGAGCGGCCGAGCGGTAGTGGGGCGTCGCCGCCAGCGGAATGTGCCCTTCGCCGCAGAGCAGACCCGAGGTCGGGTCGAGGCCGATCCAGCCGGCCCCGGGAATGTAAATTTCCGTCCAGGCGTGGAGGTCGGTGAAGTCCTTGTCCGTTCCCGACGGGCCGTCGAGCGCCTGCAGGTCCGGCTTCAGCTGGATCAGGTAGCCGGAGACGAAGCGGGAGGCGAGGCCGAGGCGCCGCGCCAGCTGGACCAGCAGCCAGGCCGAATCGCGGCACGAGCCCGAGGCGTTCTCCAGCGTCTCGTCCGGCGTCTGCACCCCCGGCTCCATCCGCACGATGTAGCGGATGTCCTGCTGGAGCTGCTGGTTGAGGCCCACCAGGAAGTCGATCGTCTGTTTCGGCTCGCGCGGAAGGGCGGCAACGTAGCGCTCGAAGGCGGCATCGCCCTGTTCGGTGACCAGATAGGGCGCCAGTTCCTCCGCCAGCGCCGGCGCATAGGCGAAGGGGAAGGTCTCCGCATAGCTCTCGATGAAGAAGTCGAAGGGGTTGACCACCGCCATGTCGGCGACGAGGTCGACGGTCACCGAGAACTCGGTCGTCTTCTCCGGAAAGACGAAGCGCGCCAGCCAGTTGCCGTGCGGGTCCTGCTGCCAGTTCACGAAATGCTGCTCGGGCACGACCTTCAGCGAATAGCTCGGGATGGTGGTGCGGCTGTGCGGCGCCGGGCGCAGGCGGATCACTTGCGGGCCCAGCGTGACCGGGCGGTCGTAGAGATAGCGCGTGACGTGATGCAGCTTCGCGAGAATGGCCATGGCAACGATGGGTAAAGGGTGACGACCGGGTGGTCAAAGCCTCAGATGGAGCGGCGTGGGACGAGGCAAGCAAGGACTGCGCCGCCGTCATTCCTCCGGCGGGCTTCCCTGACCGGGCGAAGCGACCCATAACGTCGGCGCTGGAGACCCCGTGATGCCGCTGACCATTCCCCATGCCGAAGACCATGCCGACCTCCGGGAGGCCGTCCGCGACCTCTGCGGGCGCTACGATGACGCCTACTGGCGCCGGATCGACGAGGAACGGGGCTATCCGGAGGCCTTCACCGAGGAACTGACGAAGGCTGGCTGGCTCGCCGCGCTGATCCCCCCCGAATATGGCGGTTCCGGCCTCGGCCTGACCGAAGCCTCCATCATCATGGAGGAGATCAACCGTTCAGGGGGCAATTCCGGCGCCGTTCATGGCCAGATGTACAATATGGGCACGATCCTGCGCGGCGGCTCCGACGAGCAGAAGGCGCGCTATCTGCCGAAGATCGCGGCGGGCGAGCTGCGGCTGCAGACGATGGCGGTGACCGAGCCGACCACCGGCACCGACACGACCAAGCTGAAGACCACCGCGGTGCGCAAGGGCGACCGCTACGTCGTCAACGGCCAGAAGGTCTGGACCAGCCGCGGCCAGCATTCCGACCTCATGGTGCTCCTCGCCCGCACCACGCCGCTCGACCAGGTGCGCAAGAAGTCGGAAGGCCTCTCGGTCTTCCTCGTCGACCTGCGCGAGGCCATCGGCAAGGGTATGACCGTCCGGCCGATCCGCAACATGGTGAACCACGAGACCAACGAGGTCTTCTTCGACGATCTCGAGATCCCTGCCGAGAACCTGATCGGCGAGGAGGGCAGGGGCTTCAAGACCATTCTCTCGGGCCTCAACGCCGAGCGCACCCTCATTGCCGCCGAGTGCATCGGCGACGGCTACTGGTTCATCGACCGGGCGAAGAAATACGGATCCGAACGCGTCGTGTTCGATCGCCCCATCGCGCAGAACCAGGGGATCCAGTTCCCCATCGCCCGCGCCTATGTGAACATCCGCGCCGCCGACCTCATGCGCTTCCAGGCCGCCGCGCTCTGCGACGCCGGCCAGGACTTCGGCGCCGAGGCCAACATGGCCAAGCTGCTGGCGGCGGACGCCTCCTTCGAGGCGGCCAATGCCTGTATCCAGACCCATGGCGGCTTCGGCTTTGCGGCGGATTACGATGTGGAGCGCAAGTTCCGCGAGACCCGCCTCTACCAGGTGGCGCCGATCTCCACCAATCTCATCCTCGCCTATGTCGGCGAGCACGTGCTGGGAATGCCGCGCTCATATTAGCCCTGCACGGAAAAGATTGCACAGTTTGCCCCTTCGGCCTTGACGCGGTCGGCCTTTTGCGGCCTTCGATGGGTGCACACCCTCGCCGGGGACGACTGTGCAGCTTTACCTTCCGATTGCAGAATTGCCCGTCAACATGCTCCTCATCCTGGGCATGGGGCTGGCGATCGGCTTCATCTCCGGCATGTTCGGGGGCGGTGGCGGCTTCCTGCTCACCCCGCTGCTGATCTTCATCGGAATTCCTCCCGCGATCGCGGTCGCGAGCGTCTCCGGTCAGATCGCCGCCTCCTCGCTGTCGGGCACGCTCAGCTACTGGCGCAAGAACGCGGTGGACGCCAAGCTCGTAGGCGTCCTGCTCATAGGCAGTGCGGTCGGAACGGCGACCGGCGTCGCCGCCTTCGCCTATCTCAGGCGCGAGGGCCAGCTCGACCTCTTCATCGCCCTGTCCTACGTGACGCTGCTCAGCGGCATCGGCCTGCTCATGGTCATCGAGAGCGGCCGGGCGATTGCCCGCTCCCGCTCCGGCGAGCCGCCGAAACTGCCGCCGGCGCGCGACCGCCGGGTCGGCACGGCGCTGCCCTTCGTCATGCACTTCCCGCGCTCGCGCATCACCGTCTCGGCCCTTCCCATCGTCGCCATCGGCCTCGGCATAGGCTTTCTGGGGTCCATCATGGGCATCGGCGGCGGCTTCCTGCTTGTGCCGGCCCTGGTCTATCTCCTGCGCGTGTCGACCGCCGTCGTCATCGGCACGTCCAGCCTGCAGACCCTCATCACCATGCTCATGGCGGTGGTGTTCCACGCCGTCACCAACGGTTCGGTGGACGTCGTCCTTGCCCTGCTGCTGATGATCGGAGGGGTGGTCGGCGCCCAGTTCGGCGCCCGCACCTCGCTCGCCCTGAAGGGCGAGGAGCTGCGCATGCTCCTCGGCCTGGTCGTGCTCGCGGTCGGCATGCGGTTCCTCATCGACCTCGTGGTGCGGCCGGACGATCCCTTCACCAACACCGTGGTGGAATGGGTGGCACGGGTATGAGGCGGCTCCTCCTCGTCCTCTCCGCCCTCATGTGGCTCTCGCCCGCCGCGGCCGAGACCATGATCACCTCGCTCTCGACCCACCGGCTGCAGATCACCTCCAATTTCACCGGCTCCGAGATCGTCCTGTTCGGCGCCATCGAGCGCGACGCCCAGACTATTTCCCGCCCCGGCGGCTACGACATGGCGGTCGTCGTCCGCGGCCCCCGCGCCATGATGGTGACGCGCCAGAAGACCCGCGTCTTCGGCATCTGGGTGAACACCGATGCGCGCGAATTCGTCGAGGTGCCGTCCTTCTACGCGCTCCTCTCCAACAAGCCGGCGGCCGAGCTCGCCGATCTCGAACTGCGTGCCCGCCAGCAGATCGGCGTCGACGCCATCACCGCCATCACCCCTCGCCTCGGGACCAATCCCGGCGCCACCCCGACCTTCCGCGAGGCGCTCCTGCGCATCAACCGCGCCAAGGGCCTCTACCGCGAAAACCCCACGGGCGTGACCTTCCTGACGCCCAACCTGTTCCGCGCCAACATTCCCGTCGTGCCCAACACGCCGGTCGGCTCCTTCGACGTCGACATCTTCCTGATGTCCGGTGGCGTTATCCTGGCCCGCGAGAGCACCAATTTCGAGGTGGCGAAGACCGGCTTCGAGGCCTTCGTCGCCAATGCCGCTCGCGACAACGGGGTTCTCTACGGCCTGGCGGCGGCGATGCTGGCGCTGTTCACCGGCTGGGCGGCGAGTGTCGTGTTCCGGCGCGACTGAGTGTGAAGGCGGGACCTGTCCGTGGGTGACGACATCGACGCCGGCTGGAACGAAGGATGGCTCGGCGCCGTCTTCCTCTATGGCGCCGGAGCGCTGCTGGCGGTCGCCCTCGCCACGGGCGGCGGCCTCGGCTGGCCGGGGGCGGCGGGAGCGGGCCTCGCCCTCGTCGCCGCCGGCACCCTCGTGC
>JAEZGJ010000176.1 GCA_023416965.1 Pseudomonadota bacterium
CCCTGACCCCGCCCCTCCGCCAGGCGGGGGGAGGGGAAGGACGCGCGTCGCATCCGCCGGGCCCGCCCCGCCTCAGCGCGACGCGCGGCGGAAGGTGCGGGGATTGAAGTCGGGGCAGGTCAGGACGAGGCGGTCGCCGGCGGTGACGCGCAGGGCGCAGGCCGGTCCCGTGCCGTTGGCGCCGTTCTCGCAGGTGCTGCGCTGGTCGAGCGCGGCGCTGCGGCGGGCCGGATCGAAGGTGCCGGTCAGGACCTGGGTGCAGACCGTGCCGTCGGTGCGCCAGCGCCTGACGGCGGCGATCTGCGCGCCCTCGGTGCGGATCTCCATGCCGCGCTCGTCGCGGGTGTCGGAGGTCCAGCGCCCCGCAAGGTCGGCGGCGGCGCCGGGGGTCTGGGCGGAGGCGGCGGGGGCGATGGCGGCGAGGGCCAGGGCGGCGAAGAGGGAGGCGATGAGCGGGCGGGACATGATGGATTCCGGTGGATCAGGGACCCGTGTGTCGCGGGGAGAGGGGAAAAGGTTCAGGGGGAGGGCTTGTCCCCTGAGGTCTCTGGCGCGTTGCATCGCCCAAGTGCGTCCTTCGAGGCTCGCCAGAGCATCGGGCGAACGCGAGATGCGTTCGCCTCTCGCTCTGGCTTCGCACCTCAGGATGAGGGGAGTGGGTGTCTGGCATGACGCGCGCCCCGCCGGAAACCGCCGTGCAAGACACACCCGTCCTCATCCTGAGGCGCGAGCCCCCGGCGATGCGCAAGTATCGCCAGGGCGAGCCTCGAAGGACGCACTTGGCTGATGCAGGCTCGGCCTCGTGGTCCGGGCGCCCGAACCGCCGTCCGTCATACCCGGGCTTGTCCCGGGTATCGACGGATTCCCCTGAGGCTGTGGTGGTCAAGTCGTGGATGCCCGCCACGAGGGCGGGCATGACGGGCGAGGGACCTCAGTCGGCACCACCCCATCGAATGACCCCTGTCCCCTCGCGGGAAAGGGTGCACGCGTCTGCGGGCGGGTGAGGGGGTGACGCGCCGCGATGGGCTATAGGGCCAGTTCACCCTGGGTCGGGACGTCAATGCGCAGTACCCCCAGCAACTGCCAAGTCTGTGGGCGTTTGGCCATGTTGCCGAGAGCAAACGCCATACCCCGCTTCGGGTATTCAACGTTGAAAGTATGATCCATCCATTCCAACGCTTCTGTTGGATTGGAGCGATTCTGCTCCCTCCAGTACATCGCATGCGCCTCCCAATCTCCATTCTGGTAGGTGTGTTCGCCCGATGCGTCCTCAAACGTGAAAGAGAAGCGATAGGGGGACGGCTCAATTTCCGCGAGTTCTTTGTCAAAGAACGATTGTTGCCGCGCCGCAGCCTTGAATGACGCACGTTGTTGCTGTATTTCAACTTGCGACAGCGGCTTGGCTATAAAACGGCTGTTCCGCGGACGAACGAGCGCAAGTGACTGATCTCTGCTCGCCGCATCGGCAGCAGAAGGAACGATCAGCGGTTCAAGGAGGCGAGTGCGCTCTTCCTTGGGCAAATGGCCATCGACAACGATCGAGTCCTCATAGACGTGGCAGCTTTCAGCACGTCGATCCGACTTAGGTTGGCCATACCGGAAGCTGACAAAATCCCACCGGTTAAACGCGCTGTTACCGGAGAGATGGCGATACCGAATGGGGTAAAGGCGCTTCCACTGCCCGTCGATGGTCACACCAGCACAGCAAACTGTCTCGCCGTAAGTCTTACTGGGTTGCGGAAGCGCTTTCACCAGTACGACGACGCGCGAGCTTTTCAGGGAAACCGACATAGCGATTTGGCGAATCCGCAAACAGATCGACGACATCCATACCGTGCTGTTTTAGCCGAGTCGCAACTATAGATCGATGGCAAACCTTTGGATCGCGCTCGAAGCAAAGGAGGCAAGTTGCCGCCTGGCTAACAAAGTCGCGTAGCTCTCCGAGAACCGCTTGTGGCTCCGGCTGGACAAGGTGTCCGGTGTAGATCTGTTCGAACTTTGCATAGTGTCCGGCGCGGGCAGCATCGCGCCCCGGTTTAGGGTCGCCCAGTTCGACGAAATGGATATACCGAATGCCTTCAGCCTCAAGTCGGGTGCGAAGAGCAGTCTTTGAGAAGCCCTTCTTGCGAGACAGAGCGACAGCACGGACATCTGCAACGGCTTCAACACCCACGAGTTTCAGCGTGGCAATGAAGCGATCGATATCAGTACCTTCGTAGCCGATCGTGTAGACCGTTTGCATGTCTCGCCACTTCCTCCAACCGTCAGCATTGCGCCGAAGGAGTTAGCGGTTCGTTAACCATGTTACGGCGTGTGTGGTCCAATCACGTTGAGTGACTTCACCCCCTCCAGCCCTTCCCCGGCTTGCCCCCGCCCTTCTTCCTGACCTCCGCGCCGGCCGGCACTTCCCGATCCGTGCCCGGGCCCATGCTGTCCAGCCCCGGCTTGGCGGCCCGTGAGGGCGGCAAATTCCCCCGCGAGCCGTATTTCTTCGCGCCGCGGAACCCGCCGGTGCGGTCCTCCACCGCTTCCTGCCGCGCGAGGGGATCGTCGGAAATGGCGAGTTCGGTCTCGCGCAGGCGCTTGAGCTCGTCGCGCAGGCGCGCGGCCTCCTCGAAGCGGAGGTCGGCGGCGGCCTCGCGCATGCGCTTTTCGAGATCGCCGATGACCGCCTGCATGTTGTGGCCGACCGCCGCGCCCTGCTTCGCGAGGCCGGCATCCACGGTGACGTGGTCCTTCTCGTAGACCGAGTCGAGGATCTGGGCGATCTGCCGCCTGATGGTCTGCGGCGTGATGCCGTGGGCCTCGTTCCAGGCCTGCTGCTTCTCGCGGCGGCGGTTGGTCTCGGCGATGGCGCGCTCCATGGAGCCGGTCATCTGGTCGGCATAGAGGAGCACGCGGCCGTCGACGTTGCGGGCGGCGCGGCCGATGGTCTGGATGAGCGAGGTTTCCGAGCGCAGAAAACCCTCCTTGTCGGCATCGAGGATGGCGACGAGGGCGCATTCGGGAATGTCGAGGCCCTCGCGCAAGAGGTTGATGCCGACGAGGCAGTCGAAGGCGCCGAGGCGCAGGTCGCGCAGGATCTCGATGCGCTCGATCGTGTCGATGTCGGAATGCATGTAGCGGACGCGGACGCCCTGCTCGTGCAGATATTCGGTGAGGTCCTCGGCCATGCGCTTGGTCAGCACGGTGACGAGGGAGCGGTAGCCGGCCGCCGTGGTGGCCTTCACCTCGCCGATGAGGTCGTCGACCTGGGTGCGCGCGGGGCGGATGATGCAGGGCGGGTCGATGAGGCCGGTGGGGCGGATGACCTGTTCGGAGAAGGTGCCGCCGGTCTGGTTCAGCTCCCAGGGGCCGGGCGTGGCCGAGACGTGGACGGTCTGCGGCCGCATGGCCTCCCATTCCTCGAAGCGCAGGGGGCGGTTGTCCATGCAGGAGGGCAGGCGGAATCCATATTCCGCGAGGGTGGCCTTGCGGCGGAAGTCGCCGCGATACATGGCGCCGATCTGCGGGATGGTGACGTGGCTCTCGTCGACGAAGACGAGGGCGTCGTCGGGGACATATTCGAAGAGGGTCGGCGGCGGCTCGCCGGGGCGGTGGCCGGTGAGCCAGCGGGAATAGTTCTCGATGCCGGCGCAGGAGCCGGTGGCCTCCATCATCTCGAGGTCGAAGCGGGTGCGCTGCTCGAGGCGCTGCGCCTCGAGGAGGCGGCCGGCGCGGTTCAGCTCGTCGAGGCGCCAGTTCAGCTCCTCCTTGATGCCGGAAATGGCCTGGACGAGGGTCGGGCGCGGCGTGACGTAGTGGGAATTGGCATAGACCTTGACGAAGGCGAGGTCGGCATTCTTCTGGCCGGTGAGCGGGTCGAATTCGGCGATGGACTCGACCTCGTCGCCGAAGAGGTTGATGCGCCAGGCGCGGTCCTCGAGGTGGGCGGGGAAGAGCTCGATCGTGTCGCCGCGGACGCGGAACGTGCCGCGGGAGAAGTCCATCTGCGTGCGCTTGTACTGGAGCGCGATGAGGTCGGCGATGAGCTGGCGCTGGTCGAGGCGCTCGCCGACCTTCACGCCGAAGGTCATGGCCGTGTAGGTCTCGACCGAGCCGATGCCGTAGATGCAGGAGACGGAGGCGACGATGATGACGTCGTCGCGTTCGAGCAGGGCGCGCGTCGCCGAGTGGCGCATGCGGTCGATCTGCTCGTTGATGGAGGATTCCTTCTCGATATAGGTGTCCGAGCGCGGGACATAGGCCTCCGGCTGGTAATAGTCGTAGTAGGAGACGAAATATTCCACCGCATTGTTGGGGAAGAAGCTCTTGAACTCGCCATAGAGCTGGGCGGCGAGGGTCTTGTTCGGCGCCAGCACGATGGCGGGGCGCTGGGTCTCGGCGATGATCTGGGCGGCGGTGAAGGTCTTGCCGGAGCCGGTGACGCCGAGCAGGACCTGGTCGCGCTCGCCGGCGCGGATGCCGGAGACGAGCTCGGCGATGGCCTGGGGCTGGTCGCCGGCGGGCTTGAAGTCGGAGACGATCTCGAAGCGCTTGCCGCCTTCCCATTTCTCCGGGCGCGGCGGCTTGTGCGGCACCCAGGTACGGCCGTCGACCTCGGGCCGGCCCTCCTGGATCAGCTTCTCCAGCGCCTTGACCGTGGCGGTGACGCCGGAGGCGCCGATCTCGCTCTCGATGTCGAGGGCCTTCGCCTGGTCGACGCCGATGCCGAGCCGGTGGGCGAGGGCCTTGTCGGCGAGGCTTGCCTCGGCGGTGAAGGCGGCCTGCGGCGCCTCGGCGAAGCCGGTCTGCGAGCCGACGCCCGCGGTGCCGCGGTTGATGGCGGGGTTGAGCAGCTCGGCCAGCGCCGGGCCGAGCGGCTGCAGCTCGGGCTTCGAGGCCTTGGATTTCGGCGCGCGGGCCGGCTTCGGCGCGGAAGTCGGACTCGCGGAGGCTTTGGGGCTTTTCGGCATGCCGGCAATATGGGCCCGCCGCCGGGCGGCGGAAAGGGCGAAGGCCGCCTTCCCGCCATGCTGCTGCCAGGGGGTGGCAGCGGCCGGGCTCAGGCCGCGCGGCGCGCCACCGCCTCGCTGACCGGCACGTCGAACTGCAGGCCGCCGGAGCCGTCGCGGCTCCAGACGACGCGGGCGCCGATCTCCGCGCTGTCGGAGAAGCGCAGGGTGACGCGCTGGCCCTCCTGCAGCGGCGCGACGCCCTGCACCCTGGCGCCGGTCTCGGACATGTCGGCGAGGCGGGCGTTCATGGTGCGGCCGTCGCTGAGGACCAGGATGGCCCGGGTGCTGCGCCGGCGCACGGCGCCCCGGCGGTCCTTCACGTCCTGGGCGAGGTCGACGAGGAAGGCGTCGACGCTGTCGATGAGGCGGCGCGTCGCCCCCGACAGGAGCTCGCCGGCGGCGCCGACGCGGCGCGCCTCCTCGTTGGTCTCGCCGACGACGCCGGAGACGTCGGTGATGGCCCGCAGCACCCTTTCGGAGCCGCCGGAGGCGCGGGCGATGGCGGCGGCGATCTCCTGGGTGGCGGCGGTCTGTTCCTCCACGGCGGCGGCGATGGAGCCGGTGAGGAGGTCGATCTCCGAGACCGTGCTGCCGATGCCGCGAATGGCGGCGACGGTGCGCTGGGTCGCCGCCTGGATGGCGTTGATCTGGGTGGCGATCTCGTCGGTGGCGGAGGCGGTCTGGCCGGCGAGGGCCTTCACCTCGGAGGCGACGATGGCAAAGCCGCGGCCCGCCTCGCCCGCCCGCGCCGCCTCGATCGTGGCGTTGAGGGCAAGGAGATTGGTCTGTTCGGCGATGCCGCGGATGATGTCGACGATGGTGCCGATGCGCTGGGCGAGGTCGGCGAGGCCGGAGACCTCCCGGTCGGTCTCGGTCGAGCCGGCGGTGGCGCGGCCGATGCAGCTGCTGGTGGTGTGGATGCGGCTGGAGATCTCGCTGATCGAGCTGATCAGCTCCTCCGCCGCCGCCGAGACCGACTGCATGTCGGAGGAGGAGGTGGCGGAGGCATCGCGGCCGACATCGACGCCCTCCGTCGCCTGGCCGGCGACCCCCTTCAGCGCCTCGGCCGTGCGCTGCATGCCCGAGATTTCGGTGTTCACCGTCTTGACCACGTCGCCCACCGTGCCGCGGAAGGAGACGATCATCTCGTCGAGGACCGACTGGCGCTGCAACTCGCGGTGGCGCTCCACCTCGGCCTCCTGCTCGAGACGCTCGCGGGCGATGGCATTGTCGCGGAAGACGGCGACGGCGCGCGTCATGGCACCGATCTCGTTGGTCAGTTCGGCGCCCTCGAGTTCGCCGCTGGTGTCGCCGTCGGCGAGCTTCTCCATGTGCTGCGTGAGGGCGCGCAGCGGGCGGGTGATGGAGCGGGCGGCGAGCAGCGCGGCGAGGGCGGCGAGAAGCGTCACGCCGAGGACGAGGCCCGAGGCGATGACCAGCCGGTTGCGGGCTTCGTCGGCGGCGCCGGTGACGACGACGGTGAGGTCGCGGGCGAACTGGTCCTCGACGGCCTTGATCGCGTTGACGCGGGCGGTGGCGGTGCGGAACCATTCGAGGCCCTCGACGCCGCCCTCCCCCGCCAGGACCGCCCGCGCCGCCATCACCCGCAGGCGCTGCACCGCCGCCGTCTCGGCCGAGGCCGAGAGTGCCTCGATCTGACGGGCCTGGTCGGGCGTGCCGTAGCGGCGCGCGACGGCGAGATAGCTGTCCTGGACGGCGGCGAGTTCGGCGAAGCGCTGGAAACGGTCGCGGGCGAAGCCTGAGGGCGAGAAGGCGCCGCCGCCGGTGGCGCGCTCGAGGCCGGCCGCCTCCTTGGCGCGCAGGATGCTGGCATAGGCGATGACGGCCCGCGCCGTGGCGCCGACCCGGCCGTGGCGGGCGAGGTTTTCCACCGGCTGCAGGAAGGCGTCGATCATGGCGGTGTAGCGGGCGACCGCCGCCTCCGCCGTCACGCTGCGCGCCTGGACGGCGGCGCGCAGGGCCACGAGGTCTTCGGCGCGGGCCACGGCCTCGCGGGCGGCTGCGGCATCCTGCGGCGCCCCGGCGGAGATCTGGGCCACCGCCTCGCGCAGGGCGGAGAGGGCCACGTCGACCTTGGGCAGCTGCGCGGCCCGGGCCTCGGCGGCGCCCTGGTTGCCGGGATTGCCAAGCACCGTGTTGGTGAGGCCGCGCTCGGCCTGGAGTTCATGGACCACCGCGCCGAATTGCGGTCCGGACACCGCGACCGTCGCCATCTGCCGCGCCGAGCCCGCCTCGAACCAGCTTTCGATCACGATGTCGCCACCGAAGCCTATGGCCGCCAGGAGCGGCACGATGACGGCAATGGCGATGCGCTGGCTGATGGTGGCGTTGCGGAGAAAGGACATGATTGCACCCCTCGGGCTCTGCAACCCTTGTCAGTTCTGCATCCCTAATTCCGGGTTAACCTGGAGTCTAATTCGCACTTTTGTGACAGCGGGCGAGCTCCTGGTAATTTTTTCACCTGATACATACTGGGATACCGGCAGCAACGCCGTCACAAAAAGAATATTTCTCTACTGGGCTCCGGCTCGCGTGGGCCGATCCCGGGGGAGGATCGCAGGATCGGGAGAGGCGCCGCCTGTCCCGCCGGCGGCCGCCATGCAAAACGCCCGGCCGGGGGCCGGGCGTCAGGTCGGTCGGAGGCGGGAGCGCCTCCCGCCATCGGCTGTTCAGGCGCGGCGGGCCGACGGCCGCTCCACGGCAACGAAGAGGAGCAGGGCGACGACCGCCAGCACCGCAAAGATGGCCCAGGGACTGACGCCGAGCAGCGTGTGGAGCTGCACCCGGCCCATGGCGCCCACGGGGAGAATCGTCGCCTTCACCCAGTCGAAGGTCAGGGCATAGACAATGCCGCCGACCAGCATGCCGCCGGCGCCGACCAGGGCGTGGAGGCTGCCGCCGCCGATGGCGGCGAGCGCCGTGCCGGGGCAATAGCCGTAGAGCACCATGCCGACGCCGAAGAGAGCGGCGCCCAGCGACACGGCGAGCAGGTCGGCCGGCTTGATGTGGAACTTCACCCAGCCGAACTGGGCCATGAGGAAGACGCCGACGCCGCCGACGATGATGGCGGTCATCATGATCTTGAGGACGGTGAAATCCTCGAAGAGGAACTGGCGGACGATGGTGTTGTAGTCGGCGACGCGGCCGCGATGCAGCAGGAAGCCGAAGGCGAAACCGAAGACGAGGGCGAGAGCGAGGGCGGCGGTGCCGGTGACGGGAAGGGTCATGGCGGGTGTCCTGATCAGCGGGCGGTGCGGAACATGGCGAAGGCGGTGGCGGTGCCGGTGGCGAACATCACGGCGAGGAAGACCCAGCCGCTGAGCGCCAGTTGCAACCCGCCGGAAATGCCGTTGCCGCTGGTGCAGCCATTGGCGAGGCGGGCGCCGTACATGGCGACGATGCCGCCGAGGAAGGCGACGGCGTAGCGCTTCACCGGCGAGGGGCCGAAGCGACCGGCCCAGACCTCCGGCACCTGCTCGATGCGAAAGGAGCCGGCGAGGAGGGCCGAGCCGAGGCCGCCGAACAGCGTGCCGACGAGGAACAGCGTGCCGTAGTCGAGGCTGAACAGGTTCCTCGCCCAGTAGCTGTTCTTCGCCACCGCCTCGGCGCCGAGGATCGGCGTGGCGACCGCGCCGGAGACCTGGGACAGGGCGGTGGTGATGCCGAGGGGATTGTTGACGACGAGGAAGACGATCCAGCTGAGCACGCCGACGCCGATCCCGACGAGATAGGGAGTCCAGTCGATCCGGGTGGCGGCGCCGGCGGCCGGCCGCGCCCCGTCAAAGGTAGCCTGAAGGGTCATGATGCCATCTCCAAGGGCGGCGCGAAGGTTCACGCGCCAGATGGCATCATCATATTCACATTTTTCTATGTTTCAAGATGGACCGACGACCACCCTCACGGGCCTGGGTGAGGCTCTGGTTCACCTCTTCCCGTCGGGGTGAGGTCGAGGAGCGCGCAGCGAGGCGGGTGAGGGGGAGATCCCTCTCCAGACGGCCTCCCGACCCCCTCGCCCGGCCTGCGGCCGACCTCTCCCCGCCGGGAAGAGGTGAAGGCAGGCCCGGCTGTCTCGCTCCTCCGGCCACCGCCGCACCGGGAACCTTCATCCGTTGCACCGGAAAAAGGGGCGGAATGGCCCCACCCGCACCCTCCCCGCGCTGCGCGCAGGGAGGGGGACTTCGACCACGCGCCAGGCTTAGCTGGTCGGACCAGGCGCGAAGGGCTGAGGTCGAGCGGGAGACTTCGGTGTCTCGCCAAGGCTTCATCGGTCGCGGCAAGCACTGAGGGCCGGATGGCCCCACCCGCTCCCTCCCCGCGCTGCGCGCAGGGAGGGGACTTCGGCCGCGCGTCTGGCCGCATCCGTCGCGCCAGGCGCGGCCGATCGAGACGAGGCGAGAGGTGGAAGTCCCCCTCCCCTCGCCCCCGCGAGGGGAGGGTGCGGGTGGGGCCTGGTCCCGATACCCTCACGCCGCGGCGAGGTCGCGGATGCGCCTCATGTCCTCGCAGTACCGGCGGAAACCCTCCTCCCGCGCCGCCGGATCGCGCTCGCGCAGCAGCGACGAGGGATGGACCGTGAGGAAACCCGGCCGGTCGCCGAAGCGGAAGGGACCACGGTTGCGGCCGACGGCGAGCGGCTTGCCGGCCAGCGCCAGGGCGGCCCGGGGGCCCCGCCCCCCGCCCCGGGCGGGGCGGGCGCCGTGGAGGG
>JAEZGJ010000321.1 GCA_023416965.1 Pseudomonadota bacterium
GCTTGATGGCATCGAGGAAGTCGGTGATCAGCGACCGGTGCCAGTCGTGGGGGAAGTCCATCACGTTGGCGCCGCCGCCCGTCGGGCCCTCTTGCCGCACGACGACGTCCTCGCGCCCGTCGATGAAGGCGACCCTGAGATTGCCGCCTGCGAGCCAGGCGGTGCCCTCGGTCCCCATGATCTCGATGCGCTCCTCGCCGCCGGGATAGGCCGCCGTCGTCGCGGTGATGACGCCGGGCGCGCCTCCCTCGATCCGCACCAGCGCCGCGGCGAAATCCTCCGTCTCCATCCGGTGGACTGGCGTCGTCGCGGCCGTTGCCGCAGTGACGGTCATGTCGCCCACGAGCGAGCGGAACAGGTCGAGCGTATGGATCGCCTGGGTGATCAGCACGCCGCCGCCGTCGCGGGCGAGGGTGCAGCGGCCGGGCTGGTCGTAATAGCCCTGGGGTCGCCACCACGGCACCGTGCAGGTCGCCGCGCCGACGACGCCGAGCGCGCCCGCGTCGAGGAGCTCACTGAGCTTGAGCGAGGCCGGCCGGAACCGGTGCTGCAGCGTGACCCCGAGGGTGAGGCCGGAGCCCTTCATGCCCGCGACGATGGCCTCGGCGCGGTCGAGGGTGATGTCGAGCGGCTTTTCCAGCAGCACGTGCTTGCGCCCCTTCGCTGCCTGCTTAACCAGTTCGAGATGCGAGTTCGGCGGCGTCAGGATCCACACCGCGTCGATGTCGCGGCTGGCGAGAACGCCCTCGACGTCGGTCGTCATCGGAAAGGCGAAGCGCCGCGCGAAGGCCTTCAGTCGCTCCTCGCTGCGCGAGGCGGCGACCACGACCTCCACCCTGTCCGACAGGTCGACGAGGCTCTTCGCATGCGGCTCCACCGCATTGCCGAGCCCGATGATCCCCACGCGGATCCGCGCCATGCCTTCCCCCTGACATTCCCGCGCCGCGTCTGCCGCGGGGCTCGGTGCGAAGTCTGCGGCAATCCCGCCGTGCGGCACAACCGCCCGCTTTGCCGCTTGCCTATGCCGCGGCGGCCATGCACTTATCGCCCCGCCTTTCGGAGCCTCCCCATGAAGAAGATCAAGATCACCGCCGGCCCCTACACCTTCGTCGCCAAGCTCGAGACCGAGGCCGCGCCGAAGACCTGCGCCGCCTTCGAGAAGGCGCTGCCCTTCATTTCGGAGATCATCCACGTGCGCTGGAGCGGCGAGGGCGTCTGGATGCCCCTCGGCGATCTCGACTTCGGCGTCGACTACGAGAACGCCACCTCCTATCCCGCCCCCGGCCAGATCATCCTCTATCCCGGCGGCGTGTCGGAGACCGAGATCCTGATGGCCTACGGCCCGGTCTGCTTCGCCTCCAAGGCGGGCCAACTCGCCGGCAACCACTTCCTGACCATCGTCGAGGGGCTGGAGAACGTCCACCCGCTGGGCCGGCTCGTCCTGCTGAAGGGCGCCCACCCGATCCGCTTCGACGCGCTGTGAGCGCGAAGGGCATCGCGACCGGCGGGCGCACCATCCACGGTGCGCCGCTCGGCATCCTGATGCTCGACACGCGGTTTCCCCGCATTACCGGCGACATGGGCAATGCCGCGACCTGGCCCTTCCCGGTGCTGTACCGGGTGGTGCGCGGCGCCGATCCCGAGCGGGTCGTGCTGCAGGGGGCGCGCGGCCTCCTGCCCGACTTCATCGCTGCCGCCCGCGACCTCGTCGACCTCGGCGCCGAGGCCATCACCACCACCTGCGGCTTCCTCTCCCTGTTCCAGCGCGACCTCGCCGAGGCCGTGAACGTGCCGGTGGCGACCTCCGCGCTCATGCAAGTGCCCTGGGTGCAGGCGACCCTGCCGCCGGGCCAGCGCGTCGGCGTCGTGACCGTCAGCCGAACCGCGCTGACGGAGGCCCACCTGAAGGCTGCCGGCGCGCCGGCCGACACCCCGCTCGCCGGCACCGAGACTGGTCGCGAGTTCTTCCCCGTCATCGTCGAGGGCAAGCGGGCCGACCTCGACATCGCGTTGGCCGAGGCCGACATCGTCGCCGCCGGCCGCGACCTCGTCGCCCGCCATCCGGAGGTCGGCGCCATCGTGCTGGAATGCACCAACATGCCGCCCTATGCCGCCGCCCTGGCTGAGGCCGTGGGGCTGCCGGTCTACGACATCTATTCCATGATCACCTGGTTCCATGCCGGGCTGAGGCCACGCCGCTTCGGCTGAGCCATCCCCCATCCGGCCAGCCGGTGCGGTTCCCGCTTGACCGGAAGCTGGACATGTTATTTGTTTGCGAGCAAGCAAATAACATGTGACGAGGCGACGGAATGGGCGCGGTGCCGCGCAAGGCCATGCGGGCGGAAGGGGAGGCGGGCGCCTCCGCCGAGGCCGTCGCCATCCGCCGCAAGCGGACCCAGGCCGAGCGCCGCGCCGAAGCCGAGAGCCGCGTGCTGGCCGCCGCCGCGGAGATCGTCGCGGAGAAGGGCGTCGACGGCCTGACGCTGGCCGAAGCCGGCGAACGCGCCGGCTACAGCCGCGGCCTCGCGGGCCACTACTTCCGCTCCAAGGACGAGTTGCTCGCCGCCATGGCCGAGGCCATCCACGACGAGTTCACCCAGCAGCGCCGCGAGCGCCTGCGCGGCACGGCGGGCCTCGCGCGCCTGATGGCGACGATCGACGCCTCCTTCGCCCGCCCCTCCGTCGGCATGGTGAAGATGCGGGCCTATATCGCCGTGCTCATGGGCGCAGCGCACAAGCCAGCCCTCGCGGGGGCCGTCGCCACGTTCAACCGCGACTCCGCCACCGAATTCGGCCGCCTGATCGCCAGCGCCATGGAGGCGGGCGAGATCCGCCCCGACATCGATGCGCGCACCCAGGCGCTCATCCTCTCCGCGGCGCTCCGCGGCATCATGGCCCAGTGGGTCCTCGACCCCGCGGGCGTCGACCTCGCCCGCATCCGCACCGAATTCATGGGGCTCGTCTCGCGCAGCCTCGCCCAACCCCCATCCTGACCGCAAACGATCCACAAAGGAGGAAGTCCATGGATTTCTCGATGTCCGAACGCCAGCGCTACTGGCGCGACCGCGTGATCGCCTTCATGAACGCCCATGTCTATCCGGCGATCCCCACCTACGACGCCCAGATGGAGGGATTCGGCTCCAACCGCTGGCAGGTCGTGCCGGTGCTCGAGGAACTGAAGGCCAAGGCGAAGGCCGAGGGGCTCTGGAACCTCTTCCTGCCGCCCTCCGCCGACCATGACGACGACGAGTTCCACGGCGCCGGCCTGACCAACCTCGAATATGCCATGTGCTCGGAGCAGATGGGCCGTGTCGGCTTCGGCTCGGAAGTGTTCAACTGCTCGGCTCCGGACACCGGCAATATGGAGGTTCTGCACCGCTACGGCACCAAGGAGCAGAAGGAACAGTGGCTGCGCCCCCTCATGGCCGGCCAGATCCGCTCCGCCTTCCTCATGACCGAGCCGGCGGTGGCCTCGTCCGACGCCCCCAACATCGAGACCTCCATCCGCCGCGACGGCGACCATTACGTCGTCAACGGCCGCAAGTGGTGGTCCTCGGGCGTCGGTGACCCGCGCTGCAAGATCGCCATCGTCATGGGCAAGACCGACACCGGCGCGGCCAAGCACATGCAGCAGTCGCAGATCCTCGTGCCGCTCGACTCGCCCGGCGTGAAGATCCTGCGCCACCTGCCGGTCTTCGGCTTCGACGACGCGCCGCACGGCCATTCCGAGGTGCTGCTGGAGAACGTCCGCGTTCCCGCCGGCAACCTCATCCTTGGCGAGGGCCGCGGCTTCGAGATCGCCCAGGGCCGCCTCGGGCCGGGCCGCATCCATCACTGCATGCGCACCATCGGCGTCGCCGAGATGGCGCTGGAGAAGATGATCAAGCGCCTGCAGTCGCGTGTCGCCTTCGGCAAGCGCGTCTCCGAACAGTCGGTGTGGGAGCAGCGCATCGCCGAGGCCCGCATCGACATCGAGATGACGCGCCTCCTCTGCCTGAAGGCGGCGGACATGATGGACAAGGTCGGCAACAAGGTCGCCAAGCTCGAGATCGCCATGATCAAGGGGGCGGCGCCGCGCATCGCCCTGAAGATCATCGACGACGCCATCCAGGCCCATGGCGGCGGCGGCGTGACCACCGATTTCGGTCTCGCCAAGGCCTATGCCCACATCCGCACCCTGCGCCTGGCCGACGGCCCGGACGAGGTGCACAACCGCTCCATCGCCCGTATGGAGATGGGCAAATACGCCAACCATTGAGGTGAGCGGCCGCCGCTCCGCCGGCGGCTCGTTCGATCCATGCCCCACCCGCACCCTCCCCTCGCTGATGCGAGGAGAGGGGGACTTCGACGCCGTGGCCGGTCCGATGGGTTGGGCCTGGCTCGGCGCTCGCTCTGGAGTCGCGACGCGGTAGTCCCCCTCTCCCTGGAGCGGAGCGAGCAGGGGAAGGGTAGGGTGGGGGCCCTTAGACTGCAGGATTGCCAAGGAGGAATCGCCATGAATCTCTTCGACATGACGGGCAAGGTCGCCGTCATCACCGGATCCTCGCGCGGCATCGGCCGCGCCATCGCCGAGCGCATGGCCGAGCACGGCGCCAAGGTCGTCATCTCCTCGCGCAAGGCCGGTCCCTGCGAGGAGGTGGCGAATGCCATCAACGCGAGGCAAGGGGCGGGCACCGCCATCGTGGTGCCGGCCAACATCTCCTCGAAGGAGGATCTGCAGCGCCTCGTCGACGAGACGCGCCGTCAGCTCGGCAAGATCGACGTGCTCGTCTGCAACGCCGCCTCCAACCCCTATTACGGGCCCATGGCCGGCATCACCGACGACGCCTTCGGCAAGATCCTCACCAACAACATCGTCGCCAACAACTGGCTGATCTCGATGGTGGTGCCGGAGATGATCGAGCGGAAGGACGGCTCCATCATCATCGTCTCCTCCATCGGCGGCCTGCGCGGCTCGGAGGTGATCGGCGCCTACTGCATCTCCAAGGCCGCCGACATGCAGCTCGCCCGCAACCTCGCCCACGAGCACGGCCGTCATAACATCCGCGTCAACTGCATCGCCCCCGGCCTCATCAAGACCGATTTCGCCAAGGCGCTGTGGGAGGACAAGGAGGCCCGCGAGGCGCGCGAGCGCGAGACGCCGCTGCGCCGCATCGGCGACCCGGACGAGATCGCCGGCGCCGCCGTCTATCTCGGCTCGAAGGCCTCCACCTACATGACGGGGCAATGCCTGGTGGTGGACGGCGGCGTCACGATCTGAGCGCCGCGCAGGCTTCGAGACTGGCGGCTGCCGCCCTGCACTGCGGTCCTGCAGGGCTCGTGAACCGACGGGCGGTCGGCCGTCGCCTCAGTACAGCCCGCGACCGCCGTTGATCTGCACCGTCTCGCCGGTGATGAACGCGGCCTTGTCGGAGGCGAGGAAGAGCACGAGGTTGGCGACGTCCTCGGCGGTGCCCTCGCGCCGGAGCGGCGTCCCCTCGACCGCGGCCCGGCGGCCCTCCGGCGTGTTGAACTGGACGTGGAATCGGGTGTCGATGAGCCCCGGCGCGACGCCGTTGACCCGGATGCCGAGCGGCCCGAGCTCCTTGGCGAGAGCCCGCGTATAGGTGACGATGGCGCCCTTGGAGGAGGCATAGTGCAGGGCGCCCGGCCCGCCGCCGTCCATCGCCGCCAGCGACGACATGGTGACGATGGCGCCCGACCTCTTCTCCGCCATGATCTTCACCGCCGCCTGGCAGGTCAGGTAGGTCGACATGACGTTGAGGTCGAAGGCGCGGTGCCACAGGTCGAGCGAGGATTCGATGGTGCCGATGCGCTGCAGGATGCCGCCGGCATTGGTGAAGACCACGTCCACCGTGCCGAAGGCGCGCACCACCGCGGCAAAGGCCGCATCCGTCTCGTCCTGCTTCGTCAGGTCCGCCTTGATGGCGAGGGCCTGGCCGCCGGCCGCCGCGATCTCCTTCTCCAGCGCGTTCGCTTCCGTACCGCTGGAAATATAGGTGAAGGCGACCTTGGCACCGGCCTTGGCGAAGGCCCGCGTCGCCGCCTCGCCGATGCCGGATGCGCCGCCGGTGACCAGCGCGACCTTGCCCCTGAAATCCATCATGCACTCCCTCGGTTGGCCTCGGCGGTGGCGCGGCGGCCGCCGTCAGTTCAGGAATTCCGGCGACACCAGGCTCGGCAGGAACAGCGTAACCTTCGGCCAGATGATGACGAGCCCCAGCACCATGAACAGCGGGATCAGCATGAGGACAGTATCCTTGATCGCATCGCGCATGCGCATGCCCGCCACCGCGCAGGCGATCATGAGACAGAGGCCGTAGGGTGGCGTGACGAGGCCGAAGGCGAGGGAGACGATGCCGACCATGGCGAAGTGGACCGGATCCATCTCCACAGCCTTGGCCAGCGGCTGCAGGATCGGCCCGCAGATGATGATGGCGGGGATCGCGTCGAGGAAACAGCCGACCACCAGGAACACCGCGGCGATGAAGAAGCCGGTGGCGACGAAGCCCATGTTCCAGGCGGAGACGCCGGTGAGGATGGCCTCGGGGATCTTGTAATAGGCCAGCAGCCACCCGAAGCAGCTTGCCGTGCCGACGCAGAACAGGATGACGCCCGTCAGCCGACCGGTATCGAGCAGCGCGCCGTAGAGCCCCTTCAGGTCCATCTCGCGATAGACGACGAAGGAGAGGACGCCGGCATAGAGCACGGCGATGGCCGCCGATTCCGTCGCGGTGAACCAGCCGAAGATCTTGCCGCCGATGATGATGCCGGGGGTCAGCAGGGCGAGGAAGGAATGGGCGCAGGCGCAGAGCAGGGCCCGCCAGGTCTCCCGGGGATAGGTCGGATAGCCGCGCTTCACCGCATAGATGTGGACGGTGGCCATCTGCGCGCCGGCGATGAGGATGCCGGGGACGATACCGGCGAGGAACAGCGCGCCGATCGACGTGGTGAGGATGCCGCCCCACACGATCATCAGGATCGACGGCGGCACGATGACAGCGAGAACCGCGGACACGGCGGTGATGGCGACGGAGAAGCTGTCGTCATAGCCTTCGCGGCGCTGCGCCTCGATGAAGATCTTGGACTGGCTCGCCGCATCCGCCGTCGACGAGCCGGAAATGCCGGCGAAGAACAGCGACAGCACCACGTTGATCTGGGCGAGTCCGCCCGGCCAGTGGCCGACCATGGCGCGGGAGAGCGTCAGCAGGCGGTTGGTGATGCCGCCGATATTCATCAGGTTGGCGGTCAGCAGGAAGAAGGGCACCGCCAGCAGGATGAAGGAATTGAACGCATTGAAGCTCTCCGACATCAGTGTGACGGTGTCGAGCCGCGGCTCGATCATCAGGATCGGCAGGCAGGCGAGGCCGAGGGCGAAGGCCACCGGAACGCGCAACGCCAGGAGTCCGAAAAAGGCACCGAACAGCACGAAGGCCGCCTGACCGGCGGTGAGGACGGAGCCGGTCATAGGTTGAGCGTCCCTGCTTCGATGTCGCTGATGGCCGGCTTCACCGGCGGCGCCTTGCGGCCGGCGGCGACAAGCAGGTCGTCCCACATCTGCTCGCCGAGGAAGACGATCCAGGTCACGCCCATGAGCGGCCAGGGGAGGTGGATGAGCCAGAGCGGCAGGTCGGCGAGTTCGGAGGTCCGCCACCAGGCGAATTCGACGAACTTGATGCCGGCGAAGACGAAGACGCACGCGAGGACGAGGGTGCCGATCCGGCCGATGAGCCGGGCCACGGCCTCGGCGCGCGGCGGCAGTTCCGGCATCACGTCGACCTCGAAATGGGTCGATTCCCGGACGCCGATCATCGCCCCGATGGAGATGGTCCAGATGAAGAGGAACCGCGCCATCTCCTCGGTCCAGATGTAGCTGGGGATCAGCGCCGTGTGCCGCGAGAAGATCTGCAGGCTGACCGGGATGATCAGGATCGCCACAGAGGCCACCACGAGGTGGGACAGGAGGCTGGCATAGGCCGCCGTGAACCGCCGCCAGAGGCTCGGTGCCTCCCCCGCGGCTGGACTGTCGGACGGGGTCATGATGCGCTTTCGACAGGCGAGGGAGCGGCGCGGGCGCGCCGCGACGGGCCTGCCCGCCGCATGCGGCGGGGGCCGGCCGGCACGGTGGCGTCAGACGCCGCTGACGCTGCTGAAGATGGCCTCGGCAC
Source organism: Pseudomonadota bacterium (assembly GCA_023416965.1). GTDB lineage: Bacteria > Pseudomonadota > Alphaproteobacteria > Rhizobiales > Phreatobacteraceae > Phreatobacter. Next base: position 8,169 of record JAEZGJ010000321.1, read on the forward strand.
CGATCTCCTTGGCATAGGCCGCCATGATCGGATCGGTCGCCTTCTTCATCGCGTCGCGCTCCTCGAAGGCGATGCGCTTCAGGCGGCCGGCCTTCTCCAGGGTCTCCAGCTTGGCGCTGTCCTCGCCCGATTCCACCTGGCGGCCATATTCGCCGGCCTCGGCGCCGGCGGCGACGATGGCGTCCTGAAGGTCCTTCGGCAGCGCGGCGAGCGTCTTCATGGAGAAGCAGATCGGCCGGATGGAGACCGCGTGCTGGGTGAGCACCAGGTTCGGCGCGACCTCGTAGAACTTCATCGCCTCGACGCCGGCAGCCTCGTTCTCCCCGGCCTGGATCACGCCGTTCTGGATGGCGTTGTAGACCTCGTTATAGGCGATGACGGTCGGCGACATGCCGGCTGCGGCGAAGGTGCGCGACCAGATCGGCGCGCCCTGCACGCGGATCTTCAGGCCGCGCATCTCGGCCATGTTCTTGAACGGCTTGTTGGCGAAGATGTTGCGGGTGCCGCCGCCGGCATGGCCGATCAGCCTGACGCCCGCGCGCTTCTCCACCTCGTCCTCGATCGGCTTCAGCACGTTCGCCTTCACCACCTTGCCCATGTGGTCCACGTCGCGGAACACGAAGGGCGCGTCGATGAAGGGAGCGGCGCGGGCGAAGGTCGACATGTGCGCCGGCGAGACGATGGCGTAGTCCACCGCGCGGCCCTGGGCCATGTATTCGAAATACTGCTTCTCCAGGCCCAGCGAGGAGTTCTTGTGCAGGTTGAAGGTGACCGGCTTGCCGTAGAGCGCCTTCACCCGCTCCTCGAACCGCACCAGCGCCTTGGTGAAGGCGTGGTCGTCGTTGAACTGGACGGCGCCGTTGAGCGTCACGGGCGCCTGCGCCCTGAGGATGCCGGGGCTGGCGATCACCGCGGCGGTCGCGCCGAGGCCGAGGATGACCTGCCGGCGATCGAGGCCGCTGATGCTGGTGTCCTTGCGCATGTTCATTGCAACTCCTCCCGAGGGTTGTCGTGCACTCTTGCGGTGCGCCCATGTTGTCCTGGGTCAGGCAGGGAGTATGTCAGAACGTTCCGCCGGCCGACAATTGCAAAAGCCCATGCTGCGGCGCGAATTTAAATGGATTTATATTGCGTCGCAGTAGGGGATGAGGGTGCGTTGCACCCTCCGGGGAAGGCGAGACCGTCGCTGGGCTGTCCCGGGCCTGGCGAGGTGTTCCGGGAACTGTACGGGAGGCAATCCGTCGCAGGGGCGGGCCCGTCCGGCTAACTCTTCTGTAGCTGTTGGTTTCGCAAAGTATCGGCAAGACGTTCACGCGCGATCTACAGTTTCGGCCCGGACATTCTGCCATGCCGCTCGATCTCGTAAGGCCCCGCGGTTCACCATGGTGATTAAGGATGCATTCACAATGTTCGGCCGCCCATCCCGATCGCTGTTAGTGTCTCGGTGATGCTGGAACCTGTCGAACGAAGCGGGATGGACGAGGCGCGCGCGCTGCTTGCGCGCGGTTTTCCCATGCGTGCGCCTTCCTTCTGGGAGGAGGGGCTTGAGCGCCTCGCCGCCTTCCACGAGGCGTCCGGCCTCGGCCCCGTCGGCCACGTCATGCGCGTCAAGGGCGAGGCGGTCGGCGTGATCCTGACCATGCGCAGCCGTCGTGCCGCTGCGGATGGCGCCGCCTCCCGCTCTGTCGTCAATCTGTCGAGCTGGTATGTCGACGAGCGCTACCGGCTGCTGGCGCCGCGCATGCTGCAGCAGGTCCTGGCGGAGCCCGCCGACGCCTTCACCGACCTCACCCCGAGCCCGCCCGTGACCGAGATGATCGGCCGGTTCGGCTTCGCCCGCCGCCACGACGGCGGCGCCATTCTCGCCCTGCCCATGCTGGCCTTCCTGATGGGGCCGGGCCATGTTGGGCCGGTCGACGATGCGCCGCTCGATGCCGACATGTCGCGGGTCGTGGAGGATCATCTCGGCCTCGGCTGCATCGCCTGCACGCTGGCCGAGGAGGATGGGGCCGCACCGCTCCTGTTCAGCGCCGGGCGCCGCAAGGGCCTTCCGGCGGCGCGTCTGGTCTATGCCGAGGACGTCGCGTCAGTTCGTCGCAACCTCGGCGAAATCGCGCGATTCCTGCTCGCGAGAGGCATTCTCTGCCTCGAAATGCCGTCGAACCGGGACGACATTCCGCCCGGCGCGTGGTTTTCGAGCCGCTCGCGTCCGACCTTCGTCCGCGGTGCCGGCCGGCCCGCGGCGGTCGACCACGCCTATTCGGAATTTGTTTTCCTCCGCATCTGAGACTGGCCGGGAAACCAGGGAGAAGCCCGTGACGACCGAGACGATGGACGTGTCAGACGAGATCGCATCCTTCCTGCAGGGCCGGTTTCCCGCCCTCGCCGGCCGGCCGCTCGACGCCGCCACGCCGCTCCTCGCCAGCGGCGCCATCGACTCCCTCGGCATCCTCGAACTCGTCACCTTCCTCGACGAGCACTTCGGCGTGCAGCTGATGGACGACGACTTCGATCCCGCGAACTTCGAGACGCTGGGCCAGCTCGTCGCCTTCGTGGAGCGCCAGCGCGCGTGACCGCCTCCCCCTATCTGCTCCATCACCTCCTCGATCAGGCCGCCGCCACCGGGGGGGACCGCATCGCCGTCATCGACGGCGGCCGGCGGGCGACCTATGGCGAACTCCATGCCGCCGCGCGCCGTTGCGCCCGGCTCTGCCGCGACCATGGGCTCCAGAGGGGCGACCGCGTCGCCATCGTCCTGCCGAAGAGCCTCGAGGAATGCTGGGCGATCTTCGGCATCGCCATGGCCGGCGGCGTCTTCGTGCCGGTCAACGCCCTCCTCAAGCCGGCGCAGGTCCGCCATATCGTCGCCGATTGCGGCGCCCGCATCGTGCTGACTCTGGGCGAGAACGTCGCCGCCCTCGCCGAAGCCTTCACAGGGCTCGAGGTCCAGATCATCGCCGTCGACGCGCTGCCCGCCGACGCACCGGACGAGATCTCCCCGATGGGCGGCATCGGCGAGGATCTCGCGGCCATCCTCTACACCTCCGGCTCCACCGGGCGCCCGAAAGGCGTCATGCTGAGCCACCGCAACCTCCTCGCCGGCACGCGCATCGTGCGTACCTATCTCGGCATCACCGGGGATGAGCGCATTCTCTCGGTGCTGCCCTTCAGCTTCGACTACGGCCTCAACCAGCTCCTCACCGCGGTGGAGCAGCGCGCCCGCATCGTCCTGCTCACCTTCCAGTTCGGCGCCGACATCGTGAAGGCCATCATCGAGCACGGCATTACCGGCCTCGCCGGCGTGCCGACAATTTGGGCCATCCTGACCCGTGCGACGCCGATGCTGGCGAAGACGCCGCTGCCGACGCTGCGCTACATCACCAATTCCGGCGGTGCCGTGCCCTCCGAGACGGTGGCTCGGCTGCGGGAAAAGCTGCCGGCCACGCGAATCTTCCTGATGTATGGCCTCACCGAGGCTTTCCGCTCCACCTACCTGCCGCCGGAGGAGGTGGACCGCCGGCCGACCTCCATCGGCAAGGCGATCCCCGAATGCGAGATGCTGGTGGTGACCGCCGACGGCCGCCGCGCCGCCCCCGGCGAACCCGGCATCCTCGTCCATCGCGGCCCGACCGTCTCGCTCGGCTACTGGAACCGGCCCGATGCCACCGCCGAGGTGCTCAGGCCCCACCCGTTCCGCCCCGCCACCGAAGGCGGCGAGATCGTCTGCTTTTCCGGCGACCTCGTGACCGAGGACGAAGAGGGCTTCCTCTATTTCGTCGCCCGCAACGACGCCATGATCAAATCCTCTGGCCACCGCATCAGCCCCACCGAGGTGGAGGAGTGCCTCATGGCCATGGGCCATTTCCAGCAGGTGGCGGTGATCGGCCTGCCCGATCCCTTCGCCGGCCAGAAGGTCCATGCGGTCGCGGTCGCCCTCGGGGCCGTCGACAGCGCCGCCGTCCTCCAGGCCGCTGCGGCGGAGCTGCCGCCCTACATGGTGCCGCGCGAACTGGAACTGGTGGAGCGCCTGCCGGTCACCCCCAACGGCAAGGTCGATTATGTCGGCCTCGTGCGCGAGCGCAGCCATGGCGCCTGAGGCGAGCCTCAGCGACCGCCTCGTCGCCGGCCAGTTCGGCGTCGCGGGCGCCGATCTCCTGATAGGCGGCATCCCGGCCCGCCGCCTCGCGGAGCAGTTCGGCACGCCGCTCTTCGCCTATGACGCGGCGCTGATCCGCTCCGCCTACCGCGCCCTCGCTGCCGCGCTCGAAGGTTTCGCCGGCATCCACTATTCCATCAAGGCCAACCCCAACCCGGCCGTGGTCCGCCTGCTCCACGAGGAGGGCGCAGGCATCGAGATCGCCTCGCTGGGCGAATTCCGCGCCGCCCGGGCGGCAGGCGTCGAGCCGGCACACACCCTCTTCGCCGGCCCGGGCAAGCGCCGCTCGGAACTGGAGGCGGTGATCGCTGCCGGCATCGGCGAAATCCATCTCGAAAGCGACGAGGAAATGGCCCATGCGGCGGCCATCGGCGCGTCGCTCGACCGGCGCGTCGCCGTCGCCATTCGCGTCAATCCCGTCGCCGAAGCCCAGGGCGGCGCCATGCGCATGGGCGGCAAGGCTGCCCCCTTCGGCTTCGACGAGGAGGACCTCGAGGCGGTCGTCGACCGTGTCGCGGCCTCGCCCCATCTCGACCTCACCGGGGTCCATCTCTTCGCCGGAACGCAGATTCTCGACGCCGCCGTGCTGCTGGGCCAATGGCGCCACGGCCTCGCTGTGGCCTCCCGCGCCGCCGCCCGTCTCGGCCGTCCGCTCCGCACCATCGATCTCGGCGGCGGCCTCGGCATTCCCTATTTCGCCGGCGACGGCACCCTCGACCTCGCAGCGGTCAGGGCCGGCCTTCCCGAACTGATCGCGCTCAAGGCCGCCGATCCGCTCATCCGCGACGCCCATGTGCTGGTCGAGCCCGGCCGCTATCTGGTCGGGACGAGCGGCGTCTATCTCGCTTCCGTCCTCTCGGCGAAGGTCTCGCGCGGCCAGCGCTTCCTCGTGGTCGACGGCGGCATGCACCACCATCTCGCGGCCTCGGGCAATCTCGGCCAGGTCATCAAGCGCGACTATCCGGTGGTCGCCGCCTCGCGCATGGGCGAGGCCTCGGCCGGCCCGGCGAGCGTCGTCGGCCCGCTCTGCACGCCGCTCGACACGCTGGCGCGCAAGGTCGACATGCCGGCGATCGCCGAGGGCGATCTCGTCGCCGTCCTGCAGTCCGGCGCCTATGGCCCGACCGCCAGCCCCGCCGGTTTCCTCAGCCACCCGGCCGCCGCCGAGGTCCTGGTGGACGGCGGCGTGGCGCGGCTGATCTCACCGCCTCAATAGAGCGAAGCCTTGCCCAACGCCGCGCCCTTGGCGGCGAGCGTCGCATCGACCCAGCTGCGGTCGAGCGTTCCGTCGGCAATGGCCTTCATCGTCGCGTCCTCGGCGGCGAGCTGCTTGCGGGCGAGGGCGGCGACCGCCGCCACCTCGGCCCGCGGCACGGCGAGCACGCCGTCGGCGTCGCCGACGATCAGGTCGCCCGGTGCCACGAACTGGCCGCCGATCACCGCGCCCGTATTGATCTCGCCGGGGCCGTCCTTGTAGGGGCCGCGATGGGTGACGCCGGCCGCATAGACCGGCAGGCTCATGGTGGCGAGGGCGTCGGAATCGCGGATCGCGCCGTCGATGACGAAGCCGGCCACGCCGTTCTTCAGGGCGATGGTCGCCATGATCTCGCCGATGATGGCATTGGTCAGGTCGCCGCCCGCATCCACCACGATCACGTCGCCGGGGCCGGCCATGTCGATGGCCTTGTGGACGAGGAGATTGTCGCCGGGCCGCGTCCGCACCGTCAGCGCGAAGCCGAGGAGGGGCGTGCCGTCATGCATCGGCCTGAGCGCCGGGCCGGCGGCGAAGAGCCTCGCCATGTTGTCGCTGAGCAACGGCGTCGGGATGCCGGCGAGGAGGGCCGCCAGCTCCGGATCGTTGGCGTGGGGTTTCGGCAGGATCTGGAAACCGAGGGACATGGGTGGAGCCTGTCAGCCGTTGAAGGATTCGATGGCGGGGATGTCGAGCAGGTCGAGGAGGGCGCGCTTCTCGGCCTCGGTTCCCGAGCCTTCGAGGATGATGAGCGTGCGGCCGAGCAGGACCTGGATGTTGCCGTCGCGCGAATGCACCGCCGTCTTGCCCTTGAAGCGGAAGACGCGGCCGACCGCGCCGAGCAGCTGGGCATTGGAGAAGAGCGGCGCCATCTGTGCGATGAGCGGGGAGTTGGCCAGCACCTGCACGGTCACGTGGCGCTCGCCGATCATGTAGCGGCGCTTGGCGATGAGGCCGCCGCCGAACATGGCTGCGGCGCTGGCGTCGGTCTCGGGCTCGTCCGCCGTCCAGCCGCGCGGCGGGGCGGGCAGGAAGCGCGACAGGCCGGTGGCGCTGCGCTGGGCGAGGAGCTGCGAGGCGACGTCGAGCGCCGCCTTGGCGGCCACCAGGTCATTCGCCTGATAGGCCCGGCGGGCCTCCTCGATGGCGTCGCGGATGTCGTCGGCGAGGGCCGGCGAGGCGGTCGCGAGTGTCGCGGCTATGGCGGCGGCGCGCAGCAGGCGGGTCAGGGTCATGGCGGGTTGATCCTCATCGGCGTGCTCCGGCGGCGGGCCGGAATCGTCAGTCGTCCCGGCTCCGCCTATAGCGGTTCGCCGGGCCGATGACACGCCCCATGGCAGCGCGGCCGCCGCGCCGGGTCGCCGCTACTCGCTGGCGAGGATCATGTTGCGCACGATGGGATAGACCTGCCCCTCCCATTTCCGTCCGCTGAAGACGCCGTAATGGCCGACGCCCGCCTGCATGTGGTGGCGTTTGCGGAACGGCTTCAGCTTCGAGGCGAGGTCGTGGGCCGCCACCGTCTGGCCGAGCGAGCAGATGTCGTCGCGCTCGCCTTCCACCGTCAGCAGGGCGGTGCGGCGGATGGCGGAGGGATCCACCGGCCGGCCCTTGTAGGTGAGTTCCCCCTTGGGCAGCAGCGCCCGCTGGAACACCTTGTCGATGGTCTCGAGATAGAATTCCGCGGTCAGATCCAGAACCGCGAAATACTCGTCGTAGAAGGTCTTGATCGCCTCGGCCTTCTCGGTCTCGCCGCGCACCAGATGGCCGTGCAGGTCGAGATGGGCCCTGATGTGCCGTTCCCGGTTCATCGACAGGAAGGCGACAAGCTGGAGGAAGCCGGGATAGACGCGCCGGCCCGCGCCGGCGCAGGGCAGGGGCACGGTCGAGATGAGGTTCTTCTCGAACCACTCGTAGGAATGGTTGAAGGCGAGCTCGTTGACCTTGGTCGGGTTGATCCGCACGTCCACCGGGCCTGCCATCAGCGTCAGGCTGCGCGGTTGGACGGGATCGCCGGCCTGGGCCATGACCGCGGTCGCCACCAGGGCCTGCACGCAGGGCTGGCACACCGCTACCACGTGGGCGCCCGGCCCCAGCACGTGCAGGAAGTCGATCAGGTGCTCGACATATTCGTCGAAGCCGAAGCGGCCTGCCGTCCAGGGCACGTCGCGGGCATTGTGCCAGTCCGTGATGAAGACGTCATGGTCCTGCAGCATGGTCTTCGCCGTGTTGCGCAGCAGCGTGGCGAAATGGCCGGAAAGAGGGGCCACCAGCAGCACCTTCGGCTGCGTGACGTCGATGTCCTTTCGGAAGTTCAGGAGCGTGCCGAAGGGCGTCACGTGGGTGGCCACCTCGGTGACCGCCACCTCGCGGTTGCCAACCGTGGCGCTGGTGATGCTGTAATCGGGGCGCGCATGGGTGAAGCCGGTGCGGCCGATCATCTCCCAGGTCGCGGTGACCTCGCGTCCGATCCGTCCGCCGCTCGCTGCCATGGCGGATCCGAAGGCGGCACCGGCAAGCCGGGCCGCGTCCCGCACGGGCTCGAACATCCGGCTGTGGAATTCGAACGCGTGGTAGAGCATTGGCCGTCCCGGGGTGGGTCGAGATGCCACCTTGGCATCGATCCAAAAAAAGCTAGTGCACTTTCTGTTGCACTGCGAGAGTATTCTTTCAGTGCGGTTTCCGCACTGCAGCGCCCGTCGCCAGGAGGTTCGGATGGCCAAGGCCAAGCTCACGATCTCGAGCAAGAACTATTCGTCCTGGTCCCTGCGCGGCTGGCTCCTGTGCAAGATGGCCGGCATCCCCTTCGACGAGGTGCCGGTCTCCGTCGACGATCCCGGCCAGCGCGCCGAACTGCTGCTGCTCTCGCCCTCCTTCCTCGTGCCCGCCCTCACCGACCACGGCGCCAAGGTCTGGGGCGCCTGGTCGATCGCCGAATATCTGCACGAGACCTTTCCGAAGGCCGGCCTTCTTCCCGAGGACCGGGTGGCGCGGGCCCATTGCCGTTCCATCTCGGCGGAGATGCATTCGGGCTTCCAGAACCTGCGCTCGGCCCTGCCGATGAACCTCAAGGCGCGCCATCCGGGCTTCAAGGTCTGGGCCGGCGCCCAGCCCGACATCGACCGCATCCTCACCATCTGGGGCGAGTGCCTGACGACCTATGGCGGGCCCTTCCTCTTCGGTGCGGCGCCGACCGTCGCCGATGCCATGTACGCCCCCGTCTGCATGCGCTTCTACACCTACGACGTCCCCATTGATGCCACAGCCGGCGCCTATTGCCGGACCATCATGGACTGGGCGCCGCTGAAGCAGTGGATCGCATCCGCCAAGGCCGAGCCCGAGGAGATCGAGGAACTGGATGTCGAGTTCTAGGACCGGCCGCGGCCGCCGCCTGTCTTTCGTCCTGCTGCTTTTCTTCGCCCTGCCCATCGGCTGGTCCGCCGGCCACTACGCCATGGGCTATCCGGGCCCGGACTGGTCGACGGCGGGCCGCGCCAGCGCCGGCCTGCTGGCGCCCGCCGCCCAGACGCCGCAGGCGGTGGTCCGCGTCTATGCCGCCCGCACCGTGCGCTGGCGCGGCATCTTCGCCACCCACACCTGGATCGTTGTGAAGGAGGCGGGCGCCGCCCGCTACGACCGCTTCGACTACACGGCCTGGGGCGAGCCCATCCGCACCAACGGCTTCGTCGCCGACGGCCGCTGGTTCGGGCGCGACCCGGAACTCGTCTTCGCCTCCGACGGCGAGGCGGCGGCGGCCGCCATTCCGAAGATCCGCGCCGCCATCGCCGGCTATGTCCATTCCAACCGGGGCGACTACCGCGCCTGGCCGGGGCCCAATTCCAACACCTTCGTCGCCGCCGTTCTGGCCGCCGCCGGTCTCGAGGCGAGCCTGCCGCCGACCGCCATCGGCAAGGACTTTCCCCATGACGGCCGCTGGCTCGCCCCGGCCACCGGCGGGCTCGGCTTCCGCGCCACCCTCGGCGGCTATCTCGGGCTGACGGTCGGCTGGTACGAGGGCGTCGAGATCAGCGTCCTCGGTGCGGTGCTCGGCATCGACATCCGCCGCCCCGCCATCAAGTTGCCGGCCGTCGGACGCATCGGCATGGGCGAGAGCTTCGTGTGAGCGCTTCTGCTCCATGAGGGAGGCCCCAGCCTGACCCTCCCCGCTGCGCGGGGAGGGAGACTTTGACGTCCTGCGCGTTCCTCACGCGGCGAGCCTGGAGCTACGGTCGATCAATGGGCGCGAGGTCGTAGTCCCCCTCTCCTCGCGTCAGCGAGGGGAGGGTGCGGGTGGGGCCCTTGCCGGTCCCGCCTCGGCCCCCTACCCGTATCCCGCCCGCTTCAACCGGTTGACCGTCAGGTCCATCGCCGAGAGGAAGGCCGAGCGGTCGCGCGGCGAGAAGGCCGACGGCCCGCGCGTCTGGCCGCCCGCCGAGCGGATGTCGTCCATGAGGTTGCGGGTGGCGAGCGCCATGCCGATGGAGCCGGCGTCGAAGATGCGCCCGTTCGGCGCCAGCGTCGCCGCGCCGGCCTTGACCGTGCGGGCCGCGAGCGGGATGTCGGCGGTGACGACGATGGCGCCGGGGCCGGCCCGCTCCGCGATCCAGTCGTCGGCGACGTCGGGCCCCTCGCTCACCACCACGCGCTCGATCCACGGCTCGCGCGGCACGGCGATGGGGCTGTTCGCCACCACCTTCACGCCGAGCCCGTAGCGCTGGGCGACCCGATAGACCTCGTCCTTCACTGGACAGGCGTCGGCATCGACATAGACGACGATCGGGCCGCCGGCCGCCATGGCTCAGCGGCGCTCGCGGTTCTTGCGGTGCTTGAAGCCGCCGCGCTCGGCCTTGCCCTTGGGCGATCCGGGCGGCGGGCGCTTCTTGAAGGGCTTGCCCTCGCGGCTCTCTCGGCCCTCCTCGGCATGGCGGCGGAAGCGCGGCGGCGGCGCGCCGCCCTCGCCCTCCTGGATCGGCGCGATGAACACGTCGTCCGCATTGGCCTTGCGGGCATTGACGATGAAGGTCTCGGCGAGGGCCGCCGACACCTGGAATTCGGTCGTCGTGTCGTGGATGCGGATGGCGCCGATATCGTCGCGGGTCACCTTGCCGCGGCGGCAAATCATCGGCAGCAGCCATTTCGGGTCGGCGCGGTTGGCCCGGCCGACATCGGCGCGGAACCAGGCCATGTCGCCGGTCATCTTCAGGTCTCGCTCCGGCCGGCCGCGCGGGCCCGCCGTGGCGCTGCGGGCAAAGCCGGGATCGGAGACCTCCTCGGGCTCGGGCAGGCGCGAGCGCAGCACCCGCGCCAGCGCCACGGCGATGTCCTCGGAGGACTTGCGTTCCATCAGCACGGCGGCGACCTGGCGGTCCTCCTCGCTCGGCTCCTCGGTCAGCAGCGGGTCGGCGAAGATGCGCTCGCGGTCGAGGGCGCGGATGTCCTCGGCCGTCGGCGGGCCGGTCCATTCGGCACGGATGCCGGCCTCGGCGAGCAGGCTTTCGGCGCGGCGCCGGCGCGTCGTCGGCACCAGAAGGACGCTGACGCCCTTGTTGCCGGCGCGGCCGGTCCGGCCGGAGCGATGCTGCATCACCTCGGCGTCGTGCGGCAGTTCGGCATGGATGACGAGGGCGAGGTTGGGAAGGTCGATGCCGCGCGCCGCGACGTCCGTGGCGACGCAGATGCGGGCGCGCCCGTCGCGCAGCGACTGCAGCGCGAGGTTGCGCTCGTGCTGGCCGAGTTCGCCCGACAGGAACACGGCGGAGAAGCCGCGTTCCACCAGCGTCGCCTGCAGATGGCGCACGGCGTTGCGGGTGTTGGCGAAGATGATCGCCGTCTTCGGCTCGATCTGGCGCAGCACGTTGACGACGGCGTGCTCCACCTCGTTGGGGAACACGCGGATGACGCGATAGTCGATGTCCTGGTGGCCGCGCTCGCGCGTCCCCGCCTCGATGCGCAGTGCGTTGCGCTGGTAGCGCTTGGCGAGCGTGGCGATGGCGGCCGGGATGGTCGCGGAGAACATCAGCGTGCGCCGGTCCTCCGGCGTGGCGTTGAGGATGAATTCGAGGTCCTCGCGGAAGCCGAGGTCGAGCATTTCGTCCGCCTCGTCCAGCACCACGGCCTTGGCCTGATAGGGCTCCAGCGCGCCGCGCTCGATATGGTCGCGCAGGCGGCCAGGCGTTCCCACGACGATATGGGCGCCGTCCTCGAGCAGGCGCCGCTCGCGCCGCGCATCCATGCCGCCGACGCAGGCGATGATCCGCGCGCCGGTATCGGCATAGAGCCACAGCAGCTCGCGCTGCACCTGGAGGGCGAGTTCGCGCGTCGGGGCGACGATCAGCGCCTGCGGCTCGGCGGTGCGGTGCAGGCGCTCGGCGTCTCCCATCAGCGTGTCGACGAGGGCGAGGCCATAGGCCACCGTCTTGCCGGAGCCGGTCTGGGCGGAGACGAGCAGGTCGCGCCCCGCCGCCGCCGGCGCCAGCACGGCGCTCTGGACGGGGGTGAGGTCGACATAGTCCCTGGCGGCGAGGGCCGCGGCCAGTTGGGGCGGGATGAGAACTTCGGTCACGGTGCGGAATGTCCTGGAATGGGTCCGCGCCGGCTGGAGGAAGAGCCGGTCAGGGATCGGCGGACATGGCGGCGTCGGATGTTGGCCGTCTCCCTAGGCCCATCCGCGGAAAAAAGCCACGTATTTCGCAGGTGCGGTAAACCCGGGGCTCAGCCGAGTTCCGTCGCGATCTTGCGCAGCAGGGCGAGGAACTCCGCCTTCTTCTCGCGGCCGACGATGCGGTCGAGCTCGCGGTCGTGGTCGAGGGCCGCCCGCATCAGCCGCTCGCGATGGGCGCAGCCGGCGGGAGTCAGGGTCAGCGTATAGCTGCGCCGGTCGTGCGCCGTGCGCTCGCGCAGCACCAGGCCGCGCTTGACGAGGTCGTCGAGCGTCGAGGTGAGGGTGGACTTGTCGCGGCCCGCCGCCTTGCCGAGGGCGGTCTGGGTGAGGCCGGGATTTTCCGCGATGAGAGTCAGCACGGCGAAGCGCCGGGGCTTCAGGCTCTTGTCCCCGACCCTCTGGGCGAAGGTGCGGAACGAGGCCTCCTGGGCGATGCGCAGGTGGAAGCCGATGAAATCGCCGAGCGGCCCGAGGCGCGCCGGCTCCTCCCGGCGGCTGCCGGCGTCCTGCGGTTCGTCTGGATCGGTCTCAATCCGGGGCATCAGGTCCCTGCCGGCCTTGCGGCCGCGTTCACCACGACCATCGCACGGCCGGTCCGGACCCCACAAGACGGTGTTGACTCTAACAGTTGGATATCCAACTAATTCAGTCCCGCAAGCAGGGGTGCCGATGTACACAGCGTCCACCGCTTTTCTGGAAGCGCTCGCCGAGGCCGGCGTCGAATACCTGTTTTCCAATTTCGGCAGCGATCACCCCGCGCTCATCGAGGCGCTGGCGGAGGCCCGCGTCGCCGGCATCGCCATGCCGAAGGTCGTCACCTGCCCGAACGAGATGGTGGCGCTCACCGCCGCCCAGGGCCACGCCCAGGTCTCCGGCCGCGCCCAGGCCGTCATCGTCCACGTCGAGTGCGGCACCCAGTCGCTCGCCGGCGCCGTCCACAACGTCTCCAAGGGCCGCGTGCCCGTGCTGATCTTCGCGGGAGCCTCGCCCTTCACCCAGTTCGGCGAGATGAAGGGCAGCCGCAACGAGTTCATCCAGTGGATCCAGGACGTTCACGACCAGCGCGGCATCGTGCGCGGCTACATGCGCTACGACGCCGAGCTGCGCACCGGGCGCAACATCAAGCAGATGACCTGGCGCGCCATGCAGTTCGCCCATTCCGACCCCAAGGGTCCCGTCTATCTGATGGGCGCCCGCGAGGTGATGGAGGAGGCGCTGGACCCCGCGGCCCAGGCCGGTCTTGACGTCGCCGACTTCGCCCCCATCGCCCCTTCGGCCCTGCCGCAGGAGGCGGTGCACGCGCTCCTCACCGATCTCGCCGGCGCCCGCCGTCCGCTGGTCGTCACCTCCTATCTCGGCCGCAATCCGCAGGCGGTGACGGAGCTGCAGCGTCTCGTCGGGCCGCTCGGTATCGCCGTGCTGGAGAGCGTGCCGAACGCGGTGAACCTGCCCCACGACGACCCGATGTATCAGGGCTGCCAGTGGAACGAGCCGCGGCAGAACCCGCTTCTCGCCGAGGCAGACGTGGTCGTCGTCATCGATTCCGACGTGCCCTGGATCCCGACCGTGTCGAAGCCGCGCGCCGACGCGAAGATCTGGCATCTCGACGTCGATCCCCTGAAGCAGGACATGCCGCTCTGGTCGATTCCGGCCCGCCGCGTCTTCCGCGTCCATGCCGAGACGGCGCTCGCCCAGCTCAATGCCGGCCTCGACCGCATCTCCCTCGACGTCGCCCGCATCGGCGAGCGGCGCGCCCACTACGCGCGCCTGCACGCGGAGCGGAAGGCGGCCCTCGCCCGCGCCGAGGCGAAACCCGCCGGTGACAGGCTCACCGCGGAATATGTCACCGCCTGCGTCCGCGCCCATGTCGATGCCGACACCATCGTGCTCAACGAGGGCATCACCAACTATCCCGTCGTGGTGAACCACATCGCCCCGACGCGGGCCGGGCAGATGCTCAATTCCGGCGGCGGCAATCTCGGCTGGACCGGCGGCGCCGCCATCGGCGCCAAGCTCGCCGCGCCGGGCAGGACGGTCATCGCCCTCACCGGCGACGGCTCCTACATGTTCTCCCAGCCCTCCACTGTCCACTGGATGGCGCGCCAGTATGGAACGCCCTTCCTTCAGGTGGTATTCAACAACCGGGGATGGCGCGCGCCCCGCTACTCGACCCTGGCGGTCCATCCCGCCGGCCATGCCAGCCGCGCCAAGGATATCGGCGTCGCCTTCGATCCGCCGCCGGACTACTCTGAGATCGCGGCCGCCGCCGGCGGTGCCCATGCCCGCAAGGTCAGGCACCCCGACGAGGTCGAGGGTGCGATCGCGGAGGCGATGCATGTCGTGAAAATGGAGAAGCGGGCAGCTGTTCTCGACGTCTGGCTGCCCCATCTCATGGAAGGCTAGAGGAAACGATCGGGGACGATCCGGCGGCGCTGAACGACCGCGGACGGACCAACAGGGAGGAACGAGGAATGACAGGGACTGTGATCCGGCCGGATCGCCGGCAGGTGATGTCGGGCGGCCTCGTGCTCGGCGCGGCATTGGCC
>JAEZGJ010000322.1 GCA_023416965.1 Pseudomonadota bacterium
CCGGGCGTATGGGGGTCGCGCACGTCAGGGTCCCCCTCGCGGCGCCGCGGGGAGGGTGCGGGTGGGGTCTTTCGGAATAGCCAACCGGAGGTCTGGAAGGGCGCACCGCTCCCCCACTGCTCTCCCACCCCCTTTCCGCCGGATTGCCGCCCTTCCGCGCCTCCCCTAAGACCGGACGACGACCGGAGGGAGCCCATGCTGTTCGAACTCACCGAGGAAGAGCTTCTCATCCGCGACACCGCGCGGAAGATGGCGGCCGAGATCGCCGCGCCGCTCGCCCCCGTGCTGGACCGCGGCGAGGGCCGCGAGCAGTTCCTCGAGAATCTCAGGGCCTTCGCGGAAGCCGGTTTCATGGCCGTGAATGTGCGTGCGGAGTTCGGCGGCACGGAAGCCGGCACGGCGGCCTTTGCCCTCGCCATCGAGGAGCTCGGCTATGCCTGCGCGTCGACCGGCGTCACCGCCTCCGTCACCAACATGGTGGCCGAGGTGATCCAGGCGGTGGGGTCGGAGGCGCAGAAGCGCGCCCATATCCGCAAGATCGCCGACGGCACCTATCCGGCCGCCGGCTTCTGCCTGACCGAATCCGGCGCCGGCTCCGATCCCGCCGGCATGAAGACCCGCGCCCGCCGCGACGGCGACGGCTATGTCCTCGACGGCGAGAAGATCTACATCACCTCGGCCGAATATGCGGGGCTCTTCGTCGTCTGGGCGGTGACCAATCCGGAGGCGCCGAAGGGCAAGGGCATTTCCTGCTTCCTGGTGGAGGCGGGAACACCCGGCCTCGTCATCGGCAAGGCGGAAAGGAAGCTCGGCCAGCACGGCTCGGCGACCAACACGGTGCATTTCGATGGCTGCCGGGTGCCGGCCTCGGCGCTGATGGGGCGGCTGGACGACGGCTTCCGCATTGCGGTGGGGGAACTCGCCGGCGGCCGTATCGGCGTCGCCGCGCTGTCGCTGGGCATTGCCCGCGCCGCCATGGGCGCGGCCAAGGCCTATGTGAAGGAGCGCCGCCAGTTCGGCCAGGCCATCGCCGATTTCCAGGGCATCCAGTGGATGGTGGCGGACCGGGAGACCGAGCTCGAGGCGGCGCGGCTCCTGATCCTGTCGGCGGCGGCGAAGAAGGACCGCGGCGAGCCCTTCGGCCGCGAGGCCTCCATGGCCAAGCTCTTCGCTTCCGAAGCGGCGGGCCGGGCCACCGACACGGCGCTGCAGCTCCACGGCGGCGCCGGCTATTGCGCCGACTATCCCGTGGAACGGCATGTGAGGGATGCGCGGATCACGCGCATCTACGAGGGGACGAGCGAGGTGCAGCGGCTTATCATCGCGCGGGAATCCTTCCGCCAATGAGGCCCGCATGAGCATCACCATCTACGGCATCGCCAAGTCGCGCGCGATCCGCAACCTCTGGGCCTGCGAGGAACTCGGCCTCGCCTATACCCACGTGCCCGTGGTCTATGGGCCGGAGGGCTCGCGCAAGCCGGACTTCCTCGCCATCAACCCCAACGGCCGGGTGCCGGCGGCGGACGTGGACGGCGTCATCCTGTGGGAATCGCTCGCCATCAACCTGCACCTCGCCCGCAAGGCGGGCGGCCCGCTCGCCCCGGAATCGGTGGACGAGGAAGGGCTCATGACCATGTGGTCCATGTGGGCGGTGACGGAGGTGGAGGCAGCGGCCCTCGCCCTCCTGCAGCATGAGACCGTGAAGCCCGAGGCCGAGCGCGACCCGGGGGTGGTGGCGAAGAGCACCGAGACGCTGAAGGCGCCGCTCGCCGTGCTGGAGGGCCATCTCGCCAGCCACGGCGGCCATCTCGTCGGCAACCGCTTCACCATCGCCGACCTGAACGTCGCGTGCTGCGTGTTCTACCTGCGCTTCTCGAAGCTCCTCGCCGACAAGCCGGCGATCAGGGGCTGGTACGAGGCGGCCATGGCGCGTCCGGCGGCGAAGAAGGCGTTTGCGCTCCGGGGGGATTGAGGGGCCGATCGCGGTGGTCGCTGCTGGGGAAGCCACCATCCCCGCCACCCCCTCCCGCATTTCCGGCGCTTCCCGCCCCGCGCCGCTGCCGCTAAGGTCCGCGCCGAACCAGGCTGCGGGCGAACGCGGCCGGACGCGATCCGAGGACCTCATCCATGCGCGCTGAAACCGTCACCCGCACCGGCGGCCAGATTCTGGTCGACCAGCTCGTCGCCCAGGGCTGCGACCACGTCTTCTGCGTGCCGGGCGAGAGCTATCTGGCCGTGCTCGACGCGCTGCACGACGCAAAATCCGCCGTCACCATCTGCCGGCAGGAGGGCGGGGCCGCCATGATGGCGGAGGCCTATGGCAAGCTCACCGGCCGTCCCGGCATCTGCATGGTCACGCGCGGCCCCGGCGCCACCAATGCCTCGCCCGGCCTGCACATCGCCCAGCAGGATTCGACGCCGATGATCCTCTTCGTCGGCCAGATCGAGCGCGGCATGCGCGGCCGCGACGCCTTCCAGGAGATGGACTACACCCGGTTCTTCGGCGGCATGTGCAAATGGGTCGCCGAGATCGACGACTGCGCCCGCATCCCGGAGATGATCGCCCGCGCCTATGCCACCGCCATGCAGGGCCGCCCGGGCCCGGTGGTGCTGGTGCTGCCCGAGGACATGCTGACCGAGAGCTCGGCGGTTCCGGACGCGCCCTATGTCGAGGCCGCCGAGACCTGGCCGGGCCTCACCGACATGGCGAAGTTCCAGAAGCTGCTCTGGGCGGCCAAGAAGCCCGTCCTGCTCCTCGGCGGCTCGCGCTGGTCGGAGAAGGCGGTGTCCTCGGTGACGCGCTTCGCCGAGCGCTTCGACCTTCCGGT
Organism: Pseudomonadota bacterium; assembly: GCA_023416965.1. Lineage (GTDB taxonomy): Bacteria > Pseudomonadota > Alphaproteobacteria > Rhizobiales > Phreatobacteraceae > Phreatobacter. Next base: position 2,829 of record JAEZGJ010000322.1, read on the forward strand.
GATCTGCCAGTTCCGCCGGCAGATGCTGTTCGACCACACCCATCCGAATTATGCAGGCGACCTCGGCCTCGGCGGCAATCCCGACATGCTGAAGCTGATCAAGGAGAGCGATCTCCTCATCGCGATCGGCGGCCGTCTCTCCGAGATCGCCTCGCAGAGCTACACGCTCCTCGACATTCCCCAGCCGCAGATGACCTTCGTCCATGTCCATCCGGGGGCGGAGGAGATCGGCCGCGTCTATCAGGCGCATCTACCGATCCAGGCGAGCCCGACGGCCTTCGCCGCCTCGCTGGAAGGCGTGCAGCCGCCGCAGTCGATCGCCTGGGCCGGTGCGGCCAAGGCGGCCCATGAGAGCTATCTCGCCTGGACCGGCAACCCGGCGCGCCTGCCCGGCGCCTTCCAGTACGGCGAGGTCATGGCCTGGCTGCGCGATCGCCTGCCGGACGACGCCATCGTCTGCAACGGGGCCGGCAACTACGCCACCTGGGTGCATCGCTTCCTGCGCTTCCGCAAATACGGCTCGCAGCTCGCCCCGACCTCCGGCTCCATGGGCTACGGCACCCCGGCGGCGGTGGGTGCCAAGCGCATGTTCCCCGACAAGACCGTCGTCGCCTTCGCCGGCGACGGCTGCTTCATGATGAACGGGCAGGAATTCGCCACCGCCTGCCAGTACGACCTGCCCATCATCGTCGTGGTGGTCGACAACGGCATGTACGGCACGATCCGCATGCACCAGGAGCGCGACTATCCGACCCGCATCTCGGCGACGACGCTGAAGAACCCGGATTTCGCCGCGCTCGCCCGCGCCTATGGCGGCCACGGCGAGACGGTGCGCGAGACGGCGGAGTTCGCCCCCGCCTTCGAGCGTGCCCTGGCCTCGGGCAAGCCCGCCATCATCCACTGCTTCCTCGACCAGCAGGCCATCACCCCGACGACGACCATCGATGCCATCCGCGCCAAGGCGCTGGCTGGCAAGGCCTGAGCCATGGCGCGCCTCTCCACCGTCGACATCCTCGGCAAGCTCGTCGCCTTCGACACGACGAGCCGCAACTCCAACCTGCCGCTCCTCGACTGGGTGGAGGAGTATCTCTCGGGCTACGGGATCGCCGGCGAGCGGGTCTATGACGAGACGGGGCAGAAGGCGAACCTCTGGGTCACGATCGGCCCCAAGGACGTCGCCGGCTACGTACTCTCCGGCCATGTCGACGTGGTGCCGGTGGACGGGCAGGACTGGTCGACCGATCCCTTCACCCTGGTGGAGAAGGACGGGCGCTATTTCGGCCGCGGCACCTGCGACATGAAGGGCTTCGTAGCCTCTTCGCTCGCCGCAGTGCCTGACATGCTGGCGGCGCCGCTGAAGAAGCCCATCCACCTCGCCATCTCCTATGACGAGGAGGTGGGCTGCCGCGGCGTGCGCACGCTGCTCGCCGTGCTGAAGGACCGGCCGCTGAAGCCCGAGGCCTGTTTCGTCGGCGAGCCGACCAACATGCAGGTGGTCATCGCCCACAAGACGGGACGGCCGATGCGCGTGACGGTGCGCGGGCTCGAGGCGCATTCGTCCCTCAGGCCCCACGGCGTCAATGCCATCGAGGAGGCGGCCAAGCTCATCGTCAAGATCAACGAGATCGGCCAGCGGCTCGCCGCCCGCACCGATCTCGACCCGCTCTATTCGGTGCCGGTCTCCACGACCTCGGTCGGCGTCATCCGCGGCGGCACGGTGCGCAACATCGTCGCCGGCGAATGCGTCGTCGATTTCGACCTGCGCTGCGTCGCCGGCGACGACCCGCACGCCATCGTCGCGGAGATCGAGGCCTATGCCTACGAGGTTCTGGAGCCGCCGATGAAGGCGATCGCGCCGGAGGCGGGCTTCACCTTCCAGGAACTGGCGCTGGTGCCGGGCCTCGACACGGCGGCGGACGCTCCCGTCACCGTGCTCGCCAAGCGCCTGGCGGGCCGGAACGACCACGCCAAGGTCGCCTACGGCACGGAAGCGGGCCTTTTCCAGCAGATCGGCATTCCCAGCGCCATCGTCGGGCCGGGCTCCATCGAGCAGGCCCACAAGCCGGACGAATATGTCGAGGCCGCCGAACTCGCCAAGGCCGACGCCTTCATGGAGCGGCTCATCGCCCATGCGAGCGGGGGCAATTGATCCGGATCAAGGCGCCGGAAAACCGCCGGAGACATGATGGGCCCACATCGTATCGGGCTCCATCCATTCGGGGGAACGGTGGAACCTGAGAAACCGGGCGGTCGCAGCAATGCGGCCGCCCGGCGCTTTTCGGGGGCCCTTTCGGCCCGTTTTCCTTGGACCTTGCGGCCCCGATGGGGTAGAGACCCGTCCCGCCCTTCCGGCGGCGAGCGGAAGACATGAAGTTCCTCGATCAGGCCAAGGTCTATGTGAAGGCGGGTGCCGGCGGTGCCGGTTCCGTGTCGTTCCATCGCGCCAAGTTCATCGAGTATGGCGGCCCGGACGGCGGCGACGGCGGCCGCGGCGGCGACGTGGTCGTCGAATGCGTCGAGGGCCTCAACACGCTGATCGACTACCGCTACCAGCAGCATTTCAAGGCCAAGACCGGGATGCACGGCATGGGTCGCAACCGCGCGGGCGCGCGCGGCGCGGACGTGGTGCTGAAAGTGCCGGCCGGCACGCAGATCTTCGCCGAGGACGGCGAGACCTTGATCGCCGACATCACCACGGTCGGCCAGCGCTTCGTGCTCTTGGAAGGCGGAAACGGCGGCTTCGGCAACGCCCATTTCAAGAGCGCCACCAACCAGTCGCCGCGCTATGCCAATCCGGGCCAGCCGGCCAAGGAGGCGACCATCATCCTCAGGCTGAAGCTGATCGCCGATGCCGGCCTCGTCGGCATGCCGAATGCCGGAAAGTCGACCTTCCTCGCCGCCACCACCTCGGCCAAGCCGAAGATCGCCGACTATCCCTTCACCACGCTGCATCCCGGTCTCGGCGTGGTGCGGGCGAGGGGCCGCGAATTCGTGCTCGCCGACATTCCCGGCCTCATCGAGGGCGCCCATGACGGTGTCGGACTCGGCGACCGGTTCCTCGGCCATGTCGAGCGCTGCCGGGTGCTGCTGCACCTCGTCGACGGCACGTCGGAGCATGCCGGCAAGGCCTACAAGATGGTGCGCAAGGAGATCGAGGCCTATGGCCACGGCCTCGCCGAGAAGCCGGAGATCGTGGCGCTGGCCAAGGTCGACGCCCTCGATCCGGAGACGCGCAAGGAGCAGATGGCGCGGCTGAAGCGGGCGGCGAAGAAGACGCCGCTGGCACTGTCGGCGACGTCGGGCGAAGGCGTTGAACAGGCGCTCGTCGCCCTGCTCGCGGTGATCGACGAAGCCCGCGCCGCCGAGCCGAAGCCGCCGGAGCCCGAGGACGACGTGCCGATGGAGACCGGCTGGCGGCCCTGAGGCGACGGAGAGGCGGGCAGCCCCATGCTGTTCCTACCCGTCCCCCGAAGGACCCCCCTTTTCCCGCCATGGTCAGCGACTAAAGTCTGCGCCCCACCGCATGGAGGCGCGCCATGGCCCACGACCGCCGGATCCAGACCCTATTCGGCATCGAGCTGCCGATCCTGCAGGCGCCGATGGCGGGTGCCCAGGGGTCGGCCATGGCGGTGGCGGTGTCGGAGGCGGGCGGGCTCGGCGCCCTGCCGGGGGCCCTCCTCGGGGTCGAGGCCATGCGCACGGAACTCGCCCTGATCCGCCAGCGCACGGCGAAGCCGATCAACCTCAATTTCTTCTGCCACCGCCCGCCCGCTCCCGACGCGGCGCGCGAGCAGCGCTGGCGGGCGCGGCTCGCGCCCTACTACGCCGAACTCGGCATCGACCCCACCGCGCCCGTTCCCGCCTCCAACCGCGCGCCCTTCGACGAGGCCTTCTGCGCCGTGGTGGAGGAGTTCCGGCCGGAGGTCGTCAGTTTCCATTTCGGCCTTCCCGCCGTCAGTCTCCTCCACCGCGTCAAGGCGACCGGAGCGAAGGTCGTCTCCTCCGCCACCACCGCCGACGAAGCGCGGTGGCTCGAGGATCACGGCGCTGACGCCATCGTCGCCCAAGGGGTCGAGGCCGGGGGCCACCGCGGCATCTTCCTCACCGAGGATCTCGCCAGCCAGCCCGGCCTCTTCGCGCTGCTCCCGCAGGTGGTGGATGCGGTGGAGGTGCCGGTGATCGCCGCCGGCGGCATCGCCGATGCGCGCGGCATCGTCGCAGCCTTCGCGCTGGGGGCCTCGGCGGTGCAGATCGGCACGGCCTATCTCTTCACGCCGGAAGCCACCATCACGCCGATGCACCGCGAGGCGCTGCGCCAGGCCAAGGACGACGGCACGGCGCTGACCAATCTCTTCACCGGCCGCCCCGCCCGCGGCCTCGTCAACCGGCTGATGCGCGAGGCGGGGCCGCTGTCGCCGGATGCGCCGGCTTTTCCCACCGCCGGGGGAGCGTTGATGCCGCTGAAGGCGAAGGCGGAAGCTGCCGGGAGCGCGGACTTCTCCTCGCTTTGGGCGGGGCAGGCGGCCTCCCTCGGCCGCGAGATGGGAGCGGGCGACCTGACGCGGACGCTGTGGAGCGAGGCGCGCGAGATGATGCGGTCCTGAGGGGGCGACAGCTGCCCTCGCGCGGTTTTCGGCCTCTCACCTCTATCGTCGCCCCGCTTGCGGGGAGAGGGCACGATGAGGGGCTGTCGCCGCTGCCGGAATGCCCTGCCTACTCGTTCCCCATGGCCGAGCGCGTGAACCTCTGGCGGATGCGCTGCAGAAGCATGTCGCGGACCTGGCGATAGGCGTCGAGGCGCTGCTCGCGCGATCCCTGGGCGAGGGTCGGGTCTGGCGTCGGCCAGTACTCCACTTCCATGTCGTTGGTGCGGGTGAGGTCGAGGGCGGTGTGGTGGGCGTCGGGGGCGAGAGTGACGACGAGGTCGAAATTCAGCCCCTCCCACTCCTCCAGCTCTTCCAGCGTCTTGGGCCTGGTCTTGCGCGTGTCGATGCCGATCTCCTCCATCACCGCGTCGACGAAGGGGTCGTGCTCGCCCTTGTGGACCCCGGCGCTCTCGATGAAGACGCGGCTGCCGTGATAGTGCTGCATGATGGCGGCGGCCATGGGGGAGCGCACCTGGTTCATGCCGCAGGCGAAGAGCACGGCCTGAGGGTTCTTGCGCCGATCCGAGACCACCTCAGCCCTTCCAGTGCAGGACCGAGATCAGCGTGAACAGGCGCCGCGCGGTGTCGAAGTCGAAATCCAGCTTGTCCTTCAGCCGCTCGCGCAGGGTTTCCGAGCCCTCGTTGTGGAGGCCGCGGCGGGCCATGTCGATGGTCTCGATCTGCGCCGGAGTGGCGGTGCGGATCGCATCGTAATAGCTGTCGCAGATCATGAAATAGTCCTTCACGATCCGCCGGAACGGCGTCAGCGACAGGATGTGGGTCACCACCTGCCGGCCGTCCTCGTGCTTGACGTCGAGAACCAGCTTGCCGTCGGCGAGCGAGATGTGGAGGGTGAAGGGGCCGGTCTCCACGCCCACGGGGCAGAAACTGTTCTCCTCGATCAGGTCGTAGATGGCGACCGCCCGCTCGTGCTCGATGTCGGCGGAGGAACGGCCGATCGAGGCCTCGTCGATGGAGACCTTCACCAGGCGCCGGCCCATGATTGCCGGGTCGCTGCGGTCCTTGGCCTCCCGATCGGTCATGGTGATCCCTTCCTGGCGATGGCGGTCAGTCCGAGCCGCCGAGATTGAGGCGAATGGAGACGGAGCGGGCATGGGCGGCCAGCCCCTCAGCCTCGCCGAGGGCGATCGCGGCGGGCCCGAGGGCGCGCAACTGCTCGGGGCCGCATTTCAGCAGCGAGGTGCGCTTCATGAAGTCGAGCACGCCGAGACCGGAGGAGAACCGCGCCGAACGGGCCGTCGGCAGCACGTGGTTTGAGCCGCCCACATAGTCGCCGATGGCCTCCGGCGTATGGCCGCCGAGGAAGATCGCGCCGGCATTGCGGATGCGGGCGGCGAGGTCCTCGGCATCGGCGGTGATGATCTCGAGATGTTCGGCGGCGAGCCGGTCGGCGAGCGGCACGGCCTCGTCGATGACCCCGACCTCGATGATGGCTCCGAAGTCGCGCCAGCTGGCACCGGCGATCTCGGCACGGGGCAGGGTGGCGAGCTGGCGCTCCACCGCCGCCTCGACCGCGTCGGCGAGGCCTGCGTCGTCGGTGATGAGCAGCGACTGCGCCGCGGTGTCGTGTTCGGCCTGGGCGAGAAGGTCTGCGGCGATCCAGTCGGGATTGGCGGTGCCGTCGGCAATGACCAGCACTTCCGACGGGCCCGCGATCATGTCGATGCCGACCTTGCCGAAGACCTGGCGCTTGGCGGCGGCCACATAGGCATTGCCGGGGCCCATGATCTTGGCCACGGGCCGGATGGTCTCCGTGCCGTGGGCGAGGGCAAAGACGGCCTGCGCGCCGCCGACGCGGTAGACCTCGTCGACGCCGGCGAGGTGGGCGGCTGCGAGGACCAGCGGATTGAGGGTTCCGCCGGGGGCCGGCACCACCATGATCACGCGCGGGCATCCCGCGACCTTGGCGGGAACGGCGTTCATCAGCACCGAGGAGGGATAGGCCGCAGTGCCGCCGGGCACGTAGAGGCCGACGGCCTCGATGGCGGTCCAGCGATAGCCGAGCTCGACGCCGAGCGCATCGGTGAATCGGTCGTCCTGCGGCTTCTGGCGGGCGTGATAGGCGCGGATGCGGTCGGCGGCGAGCCTGAGGGCGTCGAGGGTCGCCGGGTCGCAGGCGGCGAGGGCCGCCTCGATCTGGCCCTCCGTGACGCGCAGGGTGGCCGGGGTGAGGATCAGCTTGTCGAATTTGGCGGTGTACTCGATGAGGGCCGCATCGCCGCGCTGCGCGACGTCCTGGCCGATGGCGCGGACGACGTCGTTCACCTCCTCCGAGACTTCCCGTTTCATGGCCAGAAGTCCGGCGAAGCGGGATTCGAAGTCGACGGCGCTGGTCGAGAGGCGCAGGGGCATGATGGGCCTTTCCGGTCGCAGCGAGGCATGGGCGAGGCTCCGCGCCGCGTCAAGCCCCGCGTCCGGTGCCGGGCTGCCGCCCCGGGCCGTGAAGGCCTTGATCGCCCGCGGGCCCATCGCCATGGTGCGGCGCCAGGAGACAGCCATGAATACAACCTCGCAGCCGGGCGCCATGCCGGGCAACATTCCCGAGAACGCGCCGCAGCCGCCGGATTTCAAGCCGCTGGAATGGGCGAGGGACCTGCTCCGGACCATCCGCGCCGGAGCACTGGGCACGATCGATCGCAATACCGGCCATCCCGTGACGACGCTGACCACGGTTGCGACGGATACGGACGGATCGCCGGTGATCCTGATCTCCAACCTATCGAGCCACACCGCCAACCTGAAGGCCGACGGGCGCGCCTCGGTGCTGCTGGCCCGCACGGGCAAGGGCGATCCGCTGGCCCATCCGCGGCTGACCGTGCTCGGGGCCTTTTCGCGGATCGAGGACGAGGCGGAGATGAAGCGGCTGAAGGCCCGGTTCCTTGCACGCAATCCCAAGGCGCAGATCTATATCGACTTTCCGGACTTCAGCGTCTGGCGGATGAGCGTTGCGGCCGGCCATCTCAACGGCGGCTTCGCCCGGGCAGCCGATATTGCCGGGGCGGACCTGCTGCTCGACGTCGGCGATGCGCAGGGGCTGATCGCCGCCGAGCCGGGCGCCATCGCCCATATGAACGCCGACCATGCCGATGCGGTCTCGGTCTATGCGACCGTGCTCGCCGGGGAGGAGCCGGGGCCGTGGAAGATGTCGGGCGCCGATCCGGAAGGCTTCGACCTCATTGCCGGCGACCGCACGGCGCGGGTGCTGTTTCCGCGGCGGGTGACGACGGGCGAGGACCTGCACAAGGTGCTGGTGCAGATGGTGCGCGAGGCGCGGGCGAAGGCGGCGTGAGCGCCCGTTTGCCTCAAGCCAGATAGCCGCCGAGCACCTGGGCGACGATCTCCTCGGCGAGGGTCTCGCGATGGGCGCGGGTCTCGCCGGGGCGCGGCGAATACCAGACCGCCACCCAGTTGATGGCGCCGAGCAGGGTGCGCATGGCGAGGGAGGGGTCGAGTTTCTTCATGGAGCCGTCGGTCGAGCCGGCGGCGAAGGTTCGGCGGAAGGCGTCCTCGTAGCCGCGCCGGAGGTCCATCAGTTCCTCCAGCGTCGCCCGGTGCTCGTCGCTGGTCTCGCCGAAGCGGTAGAGGTCGACGCCGAGGGTCAGGTTCCGCTGGAAGGCCTGGGTCTCCATCATGCAGAGGATGTGGGCGCGGGCCATGCGCCGCAGCCTGTCGGCAGCGCTGCCCTCACCGGTCTCGTGGACGGCCGCCTCGCGGATGAGGATGAAGATCGCCCGGCGGAAGACCTCGAAGAAGAGCTCGGGTTTCGAGCGGAAATGGTGATAGACGCGGCCCTTGGTGGCGCCGAGCATCTCGGCGACGTCGTCCATGGAGGTCGCCTCGTAGCCGCGCCGCATGAAGCACTCGGCCGCAGCGGCGAGCACTTCCTCGCGCCGGTCCGGTGAGACGAGATCGTTGGCGGCAATGGGCTGCATGTCAGCCGGCATCCTCCCCAGCGGCACCTTTGCGGTGTCCGATTGTTTCCCGACCGGGTGTTAGCGCCGATCGCCCTCTGCCGGAAGGGGGAGATGCGGCAGGGCCCCTGCGTCGGCCGGGGGGCTCGACAAGGGCCGGACTGGCGAACATACTCTGCAGTATGTCCTCGCGCGAGCGGGGCCGTCAACGATGCAACGATCGGCGGCCCGCCCATCGCGAGGTCGCCGCGGGAGGATGTTCATGGACGCCCTCGACACCTTCCGGCGCGAGACACGCGCGTGGCTCGACGCCAACTGCCCGCCCGAGATGCGCACGCCGGTCGCCGGCGACGACGACATCTGCTGGGGCGGCCGCAACTGGACCTTCAAGTCCGAGGCGCAGAAGGTCTGGCTGGAGCGCATGGCGGCGCGCGGCTGGACCGTGCCGGGCTGGCCGAAGGACTATGGAGGCGGCGGCCTTTCGCATGAAGAGGTGAAGATCCTCAAGGAGGAGATGCGGGCAATCGGCGCGCGCTCGCCGCTGGAGAGCTTCGGCATCTGGATGCTGGGGCCGGCGCTCCTCGCCTTCGGCTCGGAGGAGCAGAAGAAGGAGCACCTGCCGAGGATTGCCCGCGGCGAGATCCGCTGGTGCCAGGGCTATTCGGAGCCCAATGCCGGTTCCGACCTCGCCTCGCTCCAGACCCGCGCCGACGATGCCGGCGACCATTTCGTCGTCAACGGCTCGAAGATCTGGACGAGCTATGCCGACAAGGCCGACATGATCTTCTGCCTGGTGCGCACCGACTTCGCCGCGCCCAAGCATCTCGGCATCTCCTTCATCCTCTTCGACATGACCTGGCCGGGGGTCTCGACCAAGCCGATCCTCCTCATCTCCGGCAAGTCGCCCTTCTGCGAAACCTTCTTCGACGGCGTGAAGGTGCCGAAGGCGAATCTCGTCGGCACGCTGAACCGCGGCTGGGACATCGCCAAATACCTGCTGACCCACGAGCGCGAGATGATCGGCGGCGGGGGCGGCGGCCTCCTCGGCGGGCGCTCGCCCGGTCAGGTCGCGGCCGGCGAGATCGGCACCGACGGTCAGGGCCGGCTCGCCGACCCGTTCCTGCGCGCCGATGCGGCCCGGGCCGAGGTGGACGCGCTCGCCTTCGCCGCCACCATGGCCCGCTACAAGGACGAGGCGGCCTCGGGCGGCAAGGGCGTCGGCGACAAATCCTCGGTGCTGAAATATTACGGGACCGAGCTCAACAAGCGCCGCTATGAACTGCTCATGCGTGCCGCCGGCCACGAGGGGCTCGAATGGGAAGGGGCGCGCACCAATGACGGGGAGCGGCCGCGCGGCTGGCTGCGCACCAAGGCCAATTCGATCGAGGGCGGCACGTCGGAGGTGATGCTCGACATCGTCGCCAAGCGCCTCCTGCAACTGCCCAATGCGTGAGGCCGCCATGCTTGTCCTGAACGACGACCAGGTGATGCTGCAGGACGCCGCCCGCGGCTTCGTCGCCGACAAGGCGCCGGTCGCGGCGCTGCGCAGGATCCGCGACGAGAAGATCGCCGACGGCTTCGACCGGGGCCTCTGGCGCGAGATGGCGGAGATGGGCTGGACCGGCGTGCTCGTGCCGGAGGACCAGGGGGGCCTCGGCTTCGGCTTCGTCGGGGCCGGCGTCATCTGCGAGGAGATGGGGCGCGCGCTCACCGCCTCGCCGTTCCTGTCCACCGCCGTGATGGCGGCCACCGCCCTGTCCCGCGCAGGATCTCCTGCGCAGAAGGAGCGCTGGCTCCCCGCCATCGTCGCCGGCGAGGCGGTGATCGCCACCGCCGTCGACGAGGGCCGCCGGCACGATCCGGCCGGCATCGCCATGCGCGCCGAGCGCCACGGCAACGGCTTCCGCCTCACCGGCACCAAGACCTATGTCGTCGACGGCCAGGCCGCCGACGCCCTGCTGGTGGCGGCGCGCACCGGCGGCACGGCCGGCGAGAGGGAGGGGCTCAGCCTGTTCCTGGTGGACGCGAAGGCGCGGAACCTCGCGGCCGAGCGGCTGTCCACCCTCGATTCCCGCGGCGCAGCCGAACTCACCTTCGACGGCGTCGAGGTAACCGCCGACGACGTGGTGGGCGAGGTGGACGACGGCCACGGCGCTCTCGAGATCGTGCTCGGCGCCGGGCGGGCGGGCCTCGCGGCGGAACTGTCGGGCAATGCCCAGGAGAGCTTCTCGCGCACCATGGCCTATCTGAAGGAGCGCAAGCAGTTCGGCCGCACCATCGGCGCCTTCCAGGCGCTGCAGCACCGCGCCGCCCATCTTTTCTGCGAGGTGGAGATCGCGAAATCGGCGGTGCTCGCCGCCCTGCAGGCACTCGACGCCGATCCGGCGGGCGCGTCCCTCGCCGTCTCCGTCGCCAAGTCCAAGGCCTCGTCCGTGGCGAGGCTCGCCGCGCAGGAGGCGGTGCAGATGCATGGCGGCATCGGCATGACGGATGCCATCGACATCGGCCTCTTCATGAAGCGGATGCAGGTGGCCTCCACGCTCTATGGTGACGCCGATTTCCACGCCGACCGCGTCGCCCTGGCGCGCGGCTTCTGAACAGACGACCGAGACGAGGACAGAATGGCAGAGCAGGTGACCATCGAGGAGCTGAAGGGCCGCGTCGGCCAGGAGGTCGGCGTGTCGAAGTGGTTCGACATTCCCCAGAGTGCGATCGACGCCTTCGCCGATCTCACCCACGACCACCAGTTCATCCACATCGACGTGGAGAAGGCGAAGGCCACGCCCTTCGGCGGCACCATCGCCCACGGCTTCCTCACCGTCTCCATGCTTTCCGCCATGGCCTATGACGCGCTGCCGGAGATTGCCGGCCGCACCATGGGCGTCAATTACGGCTTCGACCGGCTGCGCATGATGAGCCCGGTCAAGGCGGGCGCGCGCATCCGCGGCCGCTTCGTGCTGAAGGCGCTCGATTCGAAGTCTCCGCAGCAGCACCAGCTCACCCATGCCGTGACCGTCGAGATCGAGGGCGCCGAGAAGCCGGCGCTGGCCGCCGACTGGGTCACGCTCGCCTTCACGAACTGAGGACTACCGCATGACCATTCGCTTCGACGGACGCGTCGCCATCGTCACCGGCGCCGGCAACGGCCTCGGCCGCTCCCATGCCCTGGGGCTCGCTGCCCGCGGCGCCAAGGTTGTCATCGTCGATTTCGGCGGCGCCCGCGACGGCACCGGCGGCTCCTCTGAGGCGGCCGAGAAGGTGGTCGCCGAGATCAAGGCGGCAGGCGGCGAGGCCATGGCGCACGGCGCCAACGTCGCCGACTTCGCCCAGGTTCAGGACATGGTGAAGAAGACCATGGACGCCTGGGGCCGCATCGACATCCTCATCAACAATGCCGGCATCCTGCGGGACAAGACCTTCACCTAGATGGAGCTCGCCGATTTCGAGGCGGTGGTCGACGTGCACCTGATGGGCACGGTCAACTGCACCAAGGCGGTGTGGGACATCATGCGCGCGCAGAACTACGGCCGCATCGTCTTCACCTCGTCCTCCTCGGGCCTCTACGGCAATTTCGGCCAGTCGAACTACGGCGCCGCCAAGGCCGCCATGGTCGGCCTGATGAACGCGCTGCACCAAGAGGGCGCGAAGAACGACATCCGCGTCAACACGCTGGCGCCGACCGCGGCCACGCGCATGACCGAGGAGCTGATGTCGCCGGAGACGCTGGCGCTGCTGACGCCGGAATCGATCACGCCGGGAGTGCTCTTCCTCGTCAGCGAGAAGGGGCCGTCGCGCACCATCCTCTGCGCCGGGGCCGGCGCCTTCGCCCGCACCATCATCTACGAGACCGACGGCATCTGGCTGGACGAGGCCGAGCGCACGCCGGAGACGGTGGCCGCCCGATTCGAGGACATCTCCAACCCGGCCGGCCAGAAGGCGCTGCAGGGCGCCTTCGAACAGACGACCAAGTTCGCCATGAAGGCCGCAGCGGGCAAGGGCATCACCCTGCCGCCCCGCGGCTGAACATCCGCCTATTCAGGACCACGTCAGGAGAGACCCATGCGTGAAGCCGTCATCGTATCCACCGCCCGCACGGGCCTGGCGAAGTCCTGGAAGGGCGCGCTCAACAACACCCACGGCGCCTCCATGGGCGGCCATGCGGTGAAACATGCCATCCAGCGGGCCGGCATCGACCCGGGCGAGGTGGAGGACGTGATCGTCGGCTGCGCCACGCCGGAAGGCGCAACCGGCGGCAACATCGCCCGTCAGATCGCCCTCTCGGCGGGCTGCCCGATCACCACCTCGGGCATGACGATCAACCGCTTCTGCTCGTCGGGCCTGCAGACGATCGCCACGGCGGCGCAGAACATCATCGCCGGCGAGGCCGACATCTACGTCGCCGGCGGCGTCGAATCGATCTCGCTGGTGCAGAACCAGGCGAACAAGTCGAACTTTCAGGATCCGGCGCTGAAGGCGAAGAAGCCCGAGATTTACTGGTCCATGCTGCAGACAGCGGAGATGGTGGCCAAGCGCTACGGCATCTCGCGCGAGCGGCAGGACGAGTACGGCGTCGAGAGCCAGAGGCGCGCCGCCGCCGCCCGTCAGGGCCGCAAGTTCGACCAGGAGATCGTCCCCTTCACCACCAAGATGATCAAGAGCGAGGTCAACGAGAAGAAGGAAGTCGTGCGCACCTGGGAGGAGGAGGTCACCCTCGCCGAGGACGAGGGCATCCGCGCCGACACGACCTACGAGGGCGTCGCCAAGATCCGCCCGGCCCTCGAGGGCGGCGTCATCTCGGCCGGCAATGCCAGCCAGTTCTCCGACGGCGCCTCCATGGCCGTGGTGATGGATTCGAAGCTCGCCGAGAAGCGCGGCCTGACGCCGCTCGGCATCTTCAAGGGCTTCGCGGTCGCCGGCTGCGAGCCGGACGAGATGGGTATCGGGCCGGTCTTCGCCGTGCCGAAGCTGCTCAAGCGCGCCGGCATGAAGGTCGAGGACATCGACCTGTGGGAGCTGAACGAGGCCTTCGCCGTGCAGGTTCTCTACTGCCGCGACACGCTGGGCATTCCGCACGACCGGCTGAACGTCAACGGCGGCGCCATCGCGGTCGGCCATCCCTACGGCGTCTCGGGCGCCCGCCTCACCGGCCATGCCCTCATCGAGGGCAAGCGCCGCGGCGCCAAGCACGTGGTGGTCACCATGTGCATCGGCGGCGGCATGGGAGCCGCCGGCCTCTTCGAGGTCGTCTGATCGCCAGGCCGGCCGTCGTCCGTCCGTCGGAGACGACGGGCGGGCCGGCGCCATGGCAGACTTCGCCTGCCGCGTCATGCGGCAGGCAAGCGGCCGCGACCGGCCGGATCAGCATTGCGAGGAGTTCTGCCTTGGCCACGCCAGCGGCGACGTCTGCCATGACCATCGACGAAGCGGCGCTCGGCGCCTATCTGGAGGCCCACTGGCCGGGCTTCAGCGGGCCGGTCAAGGCCGAGAAATTCGCCGGAGGCCAGTCCAACCCGACCTTCATGCTCACCCATGCCGGCGGCCGCGCCGTGCTGCGCAAGAAGCCGCCGGGGCAGCTCCTCAAGTCCGCCCATGCGGTGGACCGCGAGTACCGGGTGATGAAGGCGCTGGGCGGAACGCCCGTGCCCGTGCCCCGCATGCACGTGCTCTGCGAGGACGAGAGCGTCATCGGCACGGCCTTCTACGTCATGGAATTCGTCGACGGCCGGATCATCTGGGACCCGGCCATTCCCGAGGTCTCGCAACCCGACCGCACCGCGATCTACGACGCGATGAACGCCGCGCTGGCAGCCCTCCACATGGTCGATCCCGCGGCGGTGGGGCTCGGCGATTTCGGCCGGCCGGGCAATTATTTCGCCCGCCAGTTGTCGCGCTGGACCGAGCAGTACCGGGCCTCCGAGACCGAGCACCTGCCGGACATCGACAAGGTCATCACCTGGCTGGAGCAGAACCTGCCGGCCGACGACGGCCGCTCCTCGCTCGTTCACGGCGACTACCGCATCGACAACATGATCTTCGCCAAGGACCGGCCGGAGCTGCTCGCCATCCTCGACTGGGAACTCTCCACCATCGGCCACCCCTTCGCGGACATCGCCTACCAGTGCATGCACTGGCGCCTGCCCCATGCCGGCTCCTTCCGCGGCCTCGCCGGCATCGACCGCAAGGCGATCGGCATCCCGACGGAGGAGGAATATGTCGCCCGCTACTGCGAGCGCACCGGCATCGACGGCATTCCCAACTGGGACTTCTATCTCGCCTTCTGCCTGTTCCGGATGGCGGCGATCCTGCAGGGCGTCCTGAAGCGCGCCCTGTCCGGCAATGCGTCCAATCCCGAGCGCGCCATGCAGGTGAAGGACAACATCCCGATCCTCGCGCGCATGGCCGTGGACGTGATCGAGAAGGGGCCGTGATGACCGCTGTTCGCCGCTACGAGGGCAAGGTCGTCCTGATCACCGGAGCGGCGAGCGGCTTCGGCCGGCGCGCCGCCGAGCGCTTTGCTGCGGAGGGCGCGAGCCTCGTCCTCGCCGACATCCAGGAAGCGGGGCTCGCCGAGACGGCGCGGCTCGTCGAGGCGGCGGGCGGCAGGGCCGTCACCCGTATCACCGATGTCGGGAACGGCGAGGCGGTCACGGCCCTCGTCGCGGCCGGCACCGACGCCTTCGGCCGGCTCGACGTGGCGCTGAACAATGCCGGCGTCGCCCATGGCACGATGAAGCTCGTGGACACCGACGAGGCGGTGATGCGCCGCATGTTCGACGTCAACGTCATGGGCGTCTTCCACGGCATGAAGGCGCAGATTCCGGTGATGGAGCGGCAGGGCGGCGGCGTCATCCTCAATACCGCCTCGGTGGCGGGCGTGACCGGCGCGCCACTGCTCGCCGCCTATGCGGCGGCCAAGCACGCGGTGATCGGCCTCACCAAGACGACGGCGGCCGAGACGGCGCGCAAGGGCATCCGCATCAACGCCATCTGCCCGGCCTTCGCCGAGACGCCCATGCTCACCGAATCGCTGGCGCAGCCGGGCCGCACCCAGGAGGAGATGGTCTCCCGCCTCGTCCAGACCATGCCGATGCGCCGTGCCGGAACGGCCGACGAGATCGTCCAGGCCATGCTGTGGATATGCTCGCCCGAAAACAGCTTCATGACCGGCCATGCGCTGGTGGTGGATGGCGGCCTGACGGCCCTGTGAGTTGATTGCCCGACGCCCCGTCTGTCATGCATGCTGTCTGATGCGATGCGGCAGGAGGCCGTGGCCGGCATGACGCTCGAGTTCTTCCTGCTGATCGCCGTCGGCTTCTTCGCCCAGATGGTGGACGGGGCGCTCGGCATGGCCTTCGGGCTGATCGCCACGACCGCCATGCTGTCGCTGGGCCTGCCGCCGGCGCAGGCGAGCGCGGCAACCCATACGGCCGAGGTGTTCACGACGGGCGTCTCGGGCCTTTCCCACCTCTATTTCCGCAACATCGACAGGCGCCTCTTCATCACCCTGAGCCTTGCAGGGGTCGTCGGGGGCGTGCTCGGCGCCTATATCCTGTCGAACATCGACGGCAAGGCGATCCGCCCCTTCATCGCCGCCTATTTGCTGGTTCTCGGCCTGCTGATCCTCCTGAAGGCCTTCCGCCTCAGTCCGACCAGCGACGACGCCAAGACCGGCCACGCGGCTCCGCTCGGTCTGGTCGGCGGCTTCCTCGACGCCATCGGCGGCGGCGGCTGGGGTCCGATGGTCACCTCGACGCTGATCGGCTCGGGCCATGCGCCGCGACGGGTGATCGGCTCCGTCAATGCGGCCGAGTTCTTCGTGACGGTCGCGGTGTCGACGACCTTCTTCATCGAACTCGGCGCCACCCACCTGTCGCATATCCTGGCGCTTGTGATCGGCGGCGCGCTGGCGGCGCCCTTCGGCGGCTATATCGTCCGCCGGCTCAGGCCGCACCTGCTGATGGGAGTCGTCGGCTTCCTCGTCTCCGGGCTCGCCCTGATCCAGCTGGTGAGGGCGCTGGCCTGACCGGTCAGTTCACCGTGCGGTTGGCGAAGGGGCTGTCGAGCGAGAAGGCGGGAATCTCCGCCTGAAAGCTCTCGTTGCGCTCCGAGATCATCAGATAGTGGCCGACCATGATGCCGGTCGGCGTCGTCAGCGGGCAGCCGGACGTGTATTCGAACGCGGCCCCCGGCTCGATGACAGGCTGTTCGCCGACGACGCCGGGGCCGCGCACCTCCTGGATGCGCCCGTGCTCGTCGGTGATGCGCCAGTAGCGCGCCCTGAGCTGGACGCGCTCGCCCGACAGGTTGAGAACCTCGACGTGATAGGTCCAGAAATACTGGCCCTCGTCCGGATCCGAGCGCTCCGGCATGAATTCCGGGGTGACCGTGACCTGGATGCCCCGCGTCAGCGCGCGATACATCGCTTCTCTCCCTCGGCGTGACCGACAGGCTCGCCAAGGCGGCCGGCGCTGTCAACCGCGGTCAGTCCGCCAGCGGGGGAAAGAGGTGGGTGCCGTCGGCGCCGAGCGGCAGCGGCTTCACCCAGAGCACGGCGCTCATCGGCAGGTCGGCATAGAGGTGAGGGAAGAGGGCGCCGCCACGCGAGGGCTCCCAGAGGAGGTCCGCGCCCAGGGCCGGCGCATCGACGGCGACGAGGACGAGATCGGCGGCGCCGGCGAAATGCTTCGCCGCCGTCTCCCGCACCTGGGCGGCGGTGGAGAAATGGATGTAGCCGTCGGCGAGGTCGACGGGGGCGCCGGCGAAGCGTCCGGCGTCTTCGGCCTGCTGCCACGCGTCGCGGGGGGAGATCTTGTAGATGGTGGAGGTCATCGCCGGTCTCTGCGGAGCAAAACGGCAGCCTAGCGGAGATTGACAGGAAGAACAAAGGCCAATAGTCCTAGAAACGGACGACGTTCCTCCAGCTTTCATGCGCGGGGTCGGTGCCGCCGGGCCCGCGGGAGTTTGCCATGTTCTCCCATGCCGATATCTGGGCCGCCATCGACCGCCTCGCCGAGACGAACGGCCTTTCCGCCTCGGGCCTGGCCAAGCGCGCCGGGCTCGACGCGACCACGTTCAACAAGTCGAAGCGCGTGATGCTGGACGGCCGGGAGCGCTGGCCCTCCACCGAATCCGTCGCCAAGGCGCTCAACGCCACCGGCACCAGCTTCGGCGAATTCGTCTCGCTCGTCGGAGGGTCGAGGATGAGCACCAGGCCGCTGCCCATACTCGGCTTCGCCCAGGCGGGCGCAGGCGGCTATTTCGACGCCGGCGGTTTTCCCGCGGGCAACGGCTGGGACGAGGTCTCCTTCCCCGACATGCCGGAGGAGGCGATCTACGCGCTGGAGATCCAGGGTGATTCCATGCTGCCGGTCTATCGCGACGGCGACCGCATCGTCGTGTCGCCGACGGCGCCGATCCGCCGGGGCGACCGGGTGGTGGTGCAGACCGCCGAGGGCGAGATCATGGCGAAGGAGCTGAAGCGGCAGACCAACAAGACGATCGAACTGACCTCGCTCAACCAGGACCATGCGGACCGCAGCTTCACGGTGTCGGAGATCGCCTGGATGGCGCGCATCATGTGGGTGAGCCAGTAGGGCGGGCGGCGAGCCGTCTCAGGTCCTCTGCATGCCGGGGCAGTGCGCAGTCCCACCTCTCCCCGCCGCGGAGAGGTGAAGGCCGGAGCCCTTGCAGGCGCGATAAGGGAACCTCTTGGCATACTGGCCGGGACAAGCCCGGCCATGTCGGACAGGGAAGCGTCTGCCTGCACGAAGGTGGCCTGGCTCCGCCCCTCACGCCTTCACGAATTCTCCCGACAGCGCCTTCCTGATCAGCGCGCGGGTCTCGTCGAGGCCGTAGAGGACGGCGAAGGAGCCGAAGCGCGGGCCCTTCTCCTGGCCCAGCAGCACCTTGTAGATGGCCGAGAACCATTCCGCCGAGACGCCCGGCTTTTCCGGCGTCGCACCCTTGGCCTTGAGATCCTGGTAGCGCGGGATGGCGCGGCCGACGTCATAGACGGCGCCCTGCACGTCCTCGGCGCTGGCGTCCTTCGGCAGGGCCATGATGGCGGCGGCGAGCGCCTCCAGCGCCTCGCGCTCGACGTTGTCGGCCTCCTTGTAGACCTTGGTCGGCTTCACGAAGTCGTGGAAGTAGCGCACCGCATAGCCGGCGAGTTCGTCGAGCTTCGGGTTCCTCTCCGGCGAGGCCTCCGGCGCATAGCGGCGGATGAAACCCCAGAGAACGCCCGTCTCCGGCGCGTTGGACACCGAGACGAGGTTCATCAGCATGGAGAAGGAGATCGGCACCTCGACCTTCGGCGGCGCGCCGCTATGGATGTGCCAGGCCGGGTTCATCAGCCGGGCCTTCTCGTCCTGCACGGGGAACTTCTCGACGAAGGTCAGGTAGTCGTCGACATTGCGCGGGATGACGTCGAAATAGAGCCGCTTGGCGCTCTTCGGGTTCTGGTACATGAAGAGGGACAGGCTCTCCGGCGAGGCATAGGCCAGCCAGTCCTCGATGGTGAGGCCGTTGCCCTTCGACTTCGAGATCTTGCTGCCGTTCTCGTCGAGGAAGAGCTCGTAGTTGAAGCCCTCCGGCGGCGTGCCGCCGAGCGCCCGGCAGATCATCCCCGACTGGGTGACGGAATCGATCAGGTCCTTGCCGGCCATTTCATAGTCGACGCCGAGCGCCGTCCAGCGCATGGCCCAGTCGGGCTTCCACTGCATCTTGGCGTGGCCGCCGGTGACAGGTGTCTCGTAGCGCTGGCCGGAGGCCGGGTCGCGCCAGACGATGGTGCCCCTGGCGACATTGCGCTCCTCCACCGGCACCTGCATGACGACGCCCGATTCCGGGTGGATCGGCAGGAAGGGCGAATAGGTGGCGCGACGCTCCTCGCCGAGCGTCGGCAGCATGATCGCCTGGATGGCGTCGAAACGCTCCAGCGCCGTCAGCAGCGTCGCATCGAAGGCCCCGGACCGGTACATGGCCGTCGAGGAGACGAACTCGTAATCGAAGCCGAACTGGTCGAGGAAGCCGCGCAGGCGGGCGTTGTTGTGGGCGCCGAAGCTGTCGTGGGTGCCGAAGGGATCGGGCACGGCGGTGAGCGCGCGGCCGAGATGCTGGGTCAGCAGTTCCTTGTTCGGCACGTTGTCCGGCACCTTCCTCAGGCCGTCGAGATCGTCGGAGAAGGCGACCAGGCGCGTCGGCACCTTGTCCTCGGTGAGCAGGCGGAAGGCGTTGCGCACCATGGTGGTGCGGGCGACCTCGCCGAAAGTGCCGATATGCGGGAGCCCCGAGGGGCCGTATCCGGTCTCGAAGATGATCGGGCCGTCCTTCGGCGCCTTCTCCAGGCGCGCCACAAGTTTCTTCGCTTCCTCGAACGGCCAGGCGGTGGAGACGCGGGCGGCCTCCAGGAGGGCAGGCGTGATCGGGAGCGCGGGCAACATGGCGGGGTCCGGGCGGCAAGCGAAGGAAACGGGTGGTTGCAATAGGGCGGGGGGGCTGGAAGGTCAATGAATGCCGCTGCCGCC
>JAEZGJ010000323.1 GCA_023416965.1 Pseudomonadota bacterium
GGCTCGTGGTGGCCACGGGCACGGCGGCGCGAGGCCGCCGCCCTCTGTGCGGTCGGCCGCGTGGCGGGAAGGGGAAGGGTTGCTGCCGGGGAGGCTCAGGCCGGCGGCGCGCGGGCTTCCGGCAGCCGCCGGCGGGCATGGCCCGCGGGAGCGGGAGAACCGGAGCGCGAGGCTGTGCGGGCCCGTCCGTCGAGCAGCGCCGCCAGGACCGGCTGGAGGGTGGCGGCATCGGGGCCGTCGGCACCCGAGCGATCGTCTGCGGCTCCCCGGCGTTCGATGGCCGGCGCCGCGCTCGGACGGGGAACGGCGAGGTCGAAGCCGATGCGCTCCAGCACCGCGCCACCGGAGCCCTTGGCATGGGGCGCCGCCGGGGGGCCGGAGGCCAGGCCCGCCGCCAGTACGACGAAAGCCGCCAGCCACAGCCAGAGGCGGCTGCGGGCGGTTGTCGCGAGCCGAAGCGGTGCGGGGTCCCTGGCGGTCATTGGTTCCGGGCGAGTGGTAGCAGGGCCTTGTCTGCGCCAAATCCGGCCGAATTGCGAGGCCGGCAGCCGGGTCTTTCCGGGAACGGTTTTCCAATCGTCACGTTTTCGGCTATGATAGGCACTTGTGGCGCCCTTCGCGGCGCGAAGCAGAGAGGATTGGACCCTGTCCACCACAACCCTGCCGGGGCCGGACGCCAGCGCGTCGCCCACCGGGACTCCGACGGCTAGCCCCGCTCCCGCGGACGTCCTCCAGCTCGTCCTGGACATCCTGGACGAAAACAAGGCCGAGGAAATCCAGGCCATCGACCTCAAGGGCAAGACCTCCATCGCCGACGCGATGGTGGTGGCCTCGGGCCGCTCGCACCGCCATGTCGGCGCGCTGGCCGACTACCTCCTGAAGGCGCTGAAGGAGGCAGGCGTGCGCCAGGTCCGCGTCGAGGGCCTGCCGGCCTGCGACTGGGTGCTGGTCGATGCCGGCGACGTCATCGTCCACGTGTTCCGGCCCGAAGTCCGCAGCTTCTACAATCTCGAGAAGATGTGGTCCGCGGCCCGTCCGGGCGACCGGCTGGCGGGCTGACCGCCCGCCGCTTCGCCTTCATCGCCCCGCCCGGAGCCCGGCATGCGGCTGATCCTCGTCGCCGTCGGGCGCGCCAAGGCGGGGCCGGAGAGCGACCTCGCCGCCCGCTACCAGGAGCGGGCCGCCAAGGCCGGCAAGGGCCTCGGCTTCCGGTCCATCGACACCGTCACCCTCGACGAGAGCCGGCTGCCCGATGCCGCCGCGCGCAAGAGCGAGGAAGCCGCCGCCATCCGCCGGGCCCGCGCCGGGCGGCTCGTCCTGCTGGGCGAGCGCGGCCGCAGCATGAGCAGCACCGATTTCGCCACGCTGCTCGGCCGGTGGAAGGACGCCTCGGAGGAGGCCGCGACCCTGGTCATCGGCGGGCCGGACGGGCTCGACCCGGCGCTGAGGCCCGAGGCCGACCTCGTCCTCTCCTTCGGCGCCCTCACCTGGCCGCACCAGCTCGTGCGCATCATGGCGCTGGAGCAGATCTACCGCGCCGTCACCATCCTCGCCGGCCATCCCTATCACCGGGCGTGAGGCCCAGGTCCTTCTCGCCTCCTGTGGACAAGAGGCGTGGCCGCGGACCTCCGGGTCTCGACAGACAGGCTCTTACGCTGTCATCGAAGCTTCATTAAAGTGTCACGCGTCCGTCGCCCGGCGGACCCAGAACGGCGCGGCCCTTGCCGCAAGCCGCACCGCCGCCGCAAGGCGTCTGTTGGGAGGATAGTTTCCGATGTTCAACCGTCGTTCGATGCTCGCGGCCGCCGCTGCCGGAGCCATGCTGGCCGCGAGCCCCGCGGCCGCGCAGGTGGAGATCCAGTGGTGGCACGCCATGACCGGCGCCAACAACGAGGTCGTCAACAAGCTGGCGCAGGACTTCAACGCCTCGCAGCGTGAATTCCGCGTGGTGCCGACCTACAAGGGGTCCTACCCCGACACGATGAATGCCGGCATCGCCGCCTTCCGTGCGGGCAACGCCCCGCACATCCTGCAGGTCTTCGAAGTGGGCACCGCCACGATGATGGCCGCCCGCGGCGCCATCAAGCCGGTGTTCCAGCTCATGGCGGAGGCCAACGAGCCCTTCGTGCCCAGCGCCTATCTGCCGGCGGTGGCGGGCTATTACTCCACCTCGCGCGGGGAGATGCTGTCCTTCCCGTTCAACTCGTCGTCCTCGGTGATGTGGTACAACAAGGACGCCTTCAGGAAGGCCGGCCTCAACCCCGACCAGCCGCCGAAGACCTGGCCGGAAGTTTTCGAGGCGGCCAAGAAGCTGCGCGCCGCCGGCTATGACAAGTGCGGGTTCTCCTCGGCCTGGATCACCTGGCTGAACCTCGAGCAGTTCTCGCTGTGGCACAACGTGCCGCTCGCCACCCGCGCCAACGGCATCGACGGCTTCGACACCGAGCTGAAGTTCAACTCGCCGCTGCACGTGCGCCACCTGCAGAACCTCATCGACCTGCAGAAGGACAACACCTTCTCCTATTCGGGCCGCACCAATACGGGCGAGGGCCGCTTCACCTCCGGCGAATGCCCGATCTTCCTGACCTCGTCGGGCTTCTACGGCAACGTCAAGGCCAACGCGAAGTTCGATTGGGCGAATGCGCCCATGCCCTATTATCCGGATGCGCCGGGCGCGCCGCAGAACTCGACGCTGGGCGGCGCCTCGCTCTGGGTCATGGGCGGCAAGCCGGCGGCCGAATATCGCGGCGTGGCCAAGTTCTTCGCCTTCCTCTCGCAGACCGACCGCCAGGCCAAGCTGCACACGGATTCCGGCTACCTGCCGATCACGCAGGCCGCCTACGAGCAGGTGAAGGCCTCCGGCTTCTACCGCGAGAACCCCTATCTCGAGACGCCGATCCTGCAGCTCAACAACAAGCCGCCGACCGAAAACTCGCGCGGCCTGCGCCTGGGCAACATGGTGCAGATGCGTGACGTCTGGGCCGAGGAGATCGAGGCGGCGCTGGCCGGCCAGAAGAGCGCCCAGGCGGCTCTCGACGCGGCGGTCTCGCGCGGCAACGTGATGCTGCGCCAGTTCGAGCGCACCGTCTCCCGCTGATATCGGCACACGTTCGGCGCCGGGGCGGGTCCGACCCGCCCCGGTCCGTCTTTTTCGGGGAACCTGCATGGAAAAGCGCGTTGTCTTCGACGGCAAGCTGCTGCCCTACGCGCTTCTGATGCCGCAGCTCCTCATCACCATCGTGTTCTTCTACTGGCCGGCGGCGCAGGCGGTCTGGCAATCCTTCTTCATCCAGGATGCCTTCGGCCTGACGATGCAGTTCGTCTGGTTCGAGAACTATGCCGTGCTCTTCGCCAATCCCGACTACTACCGCTCGATGGTGACGACGCTGGTCTTCTCCTGCCTCGTCACCTTCTTCTCGCTGTCCATCGCGCTGATGTTCGCCGTGCAGGCCGACAAGCAGATCAAGGCGGCCGGCGCCTACAAGACCTTCCTCATGTGGCCCTATGCGGTCGCCCCGGCGATCGCCGGCGTGCTCTGGCTCTTCATGTTCCAGCCCTCCCTCGGCCTGGTGGCGCAGGCGATCCGGGCGCTCGGCATCGACTGGAACCCCCAGCTCAACGGCGGCCACGCCATGACCCTGGTGGTGATGGCGGCGACCTGGAAGCAGATCAGCTACAATTTCCTGTTCTTCCTCGCCGGCCTGCAGTCGATCCCGAAGAGCGTCATCGAGGCGGCCGCCATCGACGGGGCGCGCCCCGCGCGGCGGGTCTGGACCATCATCTTACCGCTCCTGTCGCCGACCACCTTCTTCCTGCTGGTCGTCAACATCGTCTACGTCTTCTTCGACACGTTCGGCATCATCGACTCGGTCACCGGCGGCGGCCCCGCCCAGGCGACCACGACGCTGGTCTACAAGGTCTTCTCCGACGGGCGCCTCGGCGGTGACCTCGGCGGATCGGCCGCCCAGTCGGTCATCCTGATGATCCTGGTGATCGGGCTCACCGCCATCCAGTTCCGCTACATCGAGCGCAAGGTCCAGTACTGATGGTCGAGCGCAAGAGCCTCTTCTCGTTCCTGCCGCACGTGATCCTGCTCGCGGGGATCTTCATCGTCGCCTTCCCGGTCTATGTGGCCTTCGTGGCCTCGACCTGGGATCCGGCGACCATCTCCAACGGCCAGATGCCGCTCATTCCCGGCCCGCATTTCCTGGAGAACTACTACCAGACGATCTTCGTCGGCACGGCCAAGTCCTCGCGCGAGCCGGTCGGCATGATGATGCTGAACAGCCTGATCATGGCGCTGACCATCGCCATCGGAAAGATCGCCATCTCGATCATCTCGGCCTTCGCCATCGTCTACTTCCGCTTTCCCTTCCGGATGACGGCCTTCTGGGTGATCTTCGTGACGCTGATGCTGCCCGTCGAGGTGCGCATCTATCCCACCTACAAGATCGTCGCCGATCTGGGCCTGCTCGACAGCTATCTCGGCCTGACCGTGCCGCTGATCGCCTCGGCGACGGCGACGCTGCTGTTCCGGCAGTTCTTCATGACCGTGCCGGACGAACTGGTGGAGGCCTCCAAGATCGACGGGGCCAGCGCCATGCAGTTCTTCAAGGACACGCTGCTGCCGCTGTCGATCACCTCGATCGCGGCGCTGTTCGTCATCCAGTTCATCTACGGCTGGAACCAGTATCTGTGGCCGCTGCTCATCACCACGCGCGAGAGCATGCAGACCATCGTCATCGGCATCAAGAAGATGATCGTGACCCAGGACGCCCTGACGGAATGGCAGATCGCCATGGCCACGGCGGTGCTCGCCATGCTGCCGCCGGTGCTGGTGGTGATCCTGATGCAGCGGCTCTTCGTCAAAGGCCTGGTCGAGACCGAGAAGTGAGGCAATTCCGATGAGCGAGGTCGTTCTCGACAAGGTCCGCAAGGTCTATGCCGGCGGAGTGGAGGCCGTGCGCGGCGTCGACATCCATGTGCCGGCCGGCGCCTTCTGCGTGCTGGTGGGACCGTCGGGCTGCGGCAAGTCCACGCTGCTGCGCATGATCGCGGGGCTCGAGACCATCACCGGCGGCGAATGCCGGATCGGCCCGCGGCGGGTGAACGAGCTGGAACCCGCCGAGCGCGACATCGCCATGGTGTTCCAGAACTACGCGCTCTATCCGCACATGAGCGTCTACGACAACATGGCCTACGGCCTGAGGAACCGCGGCACGCCCAAGGCGGAAATCGACGAACGGGTCAAGGAAGCCGCCCGGATCCTCGAGATCACCCCTTTCCTCGACCGCAAGCCGCGGGCGCTCTCCGGTGGCCAGCGCCAGCGTGTCGCCATGGGCCGGGCCATCGTGCGCAAGCCGCAGGTCTTCCTCTTCGACGAGCCGCTCTCGACCCTCGACGCCAAGCTGCGCATCCAGATGCGGGTGGAGATCAAGAAGCTGCAGCGGGCCCTCGCCGTCACCTCTGTCTATGTCACCCACGACCAGCTGGAGGCAATGACGCTGGCCGACGTGCTCGTGGTGATGAACAAGGGCGAAGTCGAGCAGACCGGCGCGCCGCTCGACATCTACGAGAAGCCGGCCTCCACCTTCGTGGCCAGCTTCATCGGCGCACCGCCGATGAACCTCATTCCCGTGGCAGCGGGGGAGACCGGGCCGCGGGCCGAGGGGCTGACCGGCGGTCGCGGCCTCGCCATTCCGGAGGGCGGCGCAATCCTCGGCGTCAGGCCCGAGCACCTGATGGTCGTGACGGGCGCCGTGCCCGAGGACTCCCTCGGCATCACCTTTCCCGTCTCGGCGGTGGAGGCGGTGGGCGCCGAGACCTTCGTCTACGGCCCCATCGGCGGCACGGGCCAGGACATCATCGCCCGCCTGCCGGGCAAGGCGCTGCTGGCGCCGGGCACGCCGGTCTCGGTGGCAGCGAGCGCCGAGCACCTGCACCTCTTCGACCGCCAGACCGGCAAGCGCATCGGGCCGTGAGGCCCGGCTTCTGCCCGAGCCCGCCAGAGGCCCGCCACCCATCCTCGCCGTCCGCATGAGCCTTGCGGGGGGGCGGAGCCGTCGCCATATTCGGGAAGCGCCGGAGGTTTCCGGTGCACCGGGTGCCTTCGGGGCCCGGCCGATGTCGCTCACACGAGGACTTCGCCCATGTCGCGCGTGCCATCCCTGTCGTCGCCGTTCCTCCTGGGTTTCGACCAGCTGGAAAGGGTGCTGGACCGGGTCACGAAGGGGGCCGAGGGCTACCCGCCCTACAATATCGAGCGGATCGCCGCATCGACCCAGGGGCCTGAACGCCTGCGCATCACCCTCGCCGTCGCCGGCTTCACCCGCCAGCAGCTCGAGGTGACTGTGGAGGAGAACCAGCTCCTCATCCGCGGCCGCCAGATGGACGACGCCGAAGGGCGCGACTTCATCCACCGCGGCATCGCGGCACGCCAGTTCCAGCGGGTCTTCGTTCTCGCTGACGGCATGGAGGTCATGGGAGCCGACCTGAAGAACGGGCTCCTCTCCGTCGATCTCGCCCGTCCCGAGCCCGAAAGGATCGTCCGGCGCATCGACATCGCGGCGCAGGACTGACCCTCCACCGGGTCACCGCCCGCACCAACCTGCCTTCAAGGAGGTTCGACCCATGATTGACCGTTCCCCCATCACTCCGGAGCTCCTCGCCCAGATCGGCGTCGCCAAGGTCGCCTATGTGAAGCCGATGCGTTCCGACGAGATCACCCGCATGTTCCCGCAGGCGCCGGCCCTGCCGCCGGGGCTCGACCTCTTCGCCCTCGTCTCCGCCGACGGCATGCCGATCATGGTCACCGACCGCCGCGAGGACGCGGTGGCGAATGCCTGGCAGAACGAGCTGGAAACCGTCAGCCTCCATTGACGCCGGTCGCGGCGGGCGGTTCGCCCGCCCGTCAACCGCCGGCGGACGAACTCTCGCGCACCTGCCAGAACCGCAGGACCCGGAGCGCGGTGTTGGTGGTCAGCTTGGCGTAGCTCTCGCGCGCCTCTTCCAGCGAGGCGGGAGCAAGACCGCCGGCACCGGGGCGGGTCTGCAGGATCGCGCGCAGCGTCGTCCAGGACAGGCCGGCGGCGCGAGCGAGGATCAGGATCGGGTCCGGCCGGTCGCCGACGAAGAGACGCTCCACCATTTCGAGAGGCACGCCGCAGAGGACCGAGAGGCTGCAGACGGTCTCGTCCAGCTTGCCGGCTTCGGCATAGGCGCGCAGCTCGTCTTCTCCGAGGTCGCCGCGGCCGTGCTGGACGACGATCGCCCGGTGGATGGCGGTGTAGTCGCGCGCCCCGTCCGCGGTGCCCACCGCGATGCGGTCGGCGACCCCGGCGAGGGCGCCGGAGAGCTGGACCTTCTCACGTGCCGTCGTGGTGGCCACGAGGCGCTTGCGCACCTCCTCGCGGGCAGCGGAGAGGATGACGCGGAAGAGATAGGGCGGGATGTCCTTGCGCAGGCCGACGCATTCGGCCAGCAGGTCGTCGTCCTTCGACCGCTCCACCAGTGCGTCGTACCCCTTGGTAGAGAAGCGCGCGCCCTCGTTGGCGGCCACCGACATGGCGACCCGCGAATCGCCGCGCTCGACGAGAACGTCGGTCACCTTCTCGCCGACCGTCTTGCGGCCGGCGATGGCCAGCATGTGCTCCTGGCTCTTGGTGCGGGCGATGGCGGCGAGGGTGGTGTCGTCGAGCTGTGCGGACAGCATCAGGATGGGGCGGGCGACGTCGATCTCGTCGTCCTGGGCCAGGCTGCGGATGATCGTCTTGGGAGCGCTCATCACCGGGGCGAGGCGCTCGGCGAGCTCCCGGCGAACGGCCTTCTCCATGGCGCTCGACAGGCGGACGATGACGTCGTCGAACAGCTCGATCTGGGTTTCGGTGTAGCGCTCGGCATCGCGAAGGAAGAGATCCGTCACCCGGCGCAGGGTCTCGACGCGCCGGCCACTCGTGCCGCGCGAGATCGCGTCTTCAAGTTCCTCGATGATGGAGGCCGACGGCATTTCCCGGTAATTCCCTCACAATACTTGCGAAATATCGACGGCCGGATGGTATCGGCGGCGCATTAAGAAGAGGTTGCAGGAAACCGACAGAAGCACGACTGCCCGCTCGCAGACGGCAGGAGAGGCCTTCGGGAGCTCGGTTGCAGGGGGGTGTGAAAAACTTCGCCGGATGCGCTTGAAGCCCGGAAAGAAATATGCAAAACACGCGCTCCTTGAGCGGCGAGCCCGCTCGAGCACCCGGCGGATAACCCACGATCCGCCTGTTCCCGCGGGGACAAACGGGGCCATAGCTCAGCTGGGAGAGCGCTTGCATGGCATGCAAGAGGTCGGCGGTTCGATCCCGCCTGGCTCCACCAAATCTTCAGACCCATCACGCCTGATCGAGCCAGCCACGATGCGGCGCAGTGGCGACCTGCACGGGCGGCGTCGCGGTGCAGGGCGGCATACCCCACCACCTGGTCGACCTGTTCTCGACATACAAGGACAGCGAGCAGGTGGAGGTCTCGCTGAAGGTCAACAACCTGTTCAACGTCCAGTACACGCCCTTCCTCAACACGACAGGGGCCGGCGCTGGGCGGACCGTCCTCGCCTCGACGCAGGTGAGATTCCGACGCGGTGCGGGCGGCAGGTTCCACGCCCGCCGTCCGACGCAGGACTGGCCTGTCGGGGCTACCGTCCCGGCCGGCCCGATCCATGCTAAAGGCGGCTCATGGACGCCGCCCCATGACATCGATCCACGACGCCGCTCCCGTCGCCGCGACCGTCCGGTCCGCCGAGCGCCTGCTGCTCGGGCAGGTGTCGCTCGCCCATCTGGTCAGCCACGTCCACATCATGACGGTACCGGCCCTGCTGCCGCTGCTGCCCGGCCATTTCGGTTCCAGCTTCATCGAGATCGGCGCGGCGCTGACCCTGTTCAACCTGGTGTCGCTCGTCGTGCAGGCACCGATGGGCTTCGTCAGTGACCGGCTGGGCGCCCGGCGTGTGCTCGTCGCGGGGCTGATCCTCGGGGGCCTGAGCTTCGCCGGCCTCGCCATGGCGCCCGGCTACGGCATGCTGCTCGCGGCCATGGCGGCGGCCGGCCTCGCCAACGGCGTCTATCACCCGGCGAACTATGCCCTCCTCGCCCGCGGCATCGACGGCGCCCGCATGGGCAGGGCCTTCTCCGTCCACACCTTCGCCGGCTATCTCGGCGCCGCGATCTCGCCGCCGCTCCTGCTCGGGGCGGCCGCCCTGTTCGGCGTCTCGGGGGCCTTCGCAGCGGCTGGGGCCCTCGGGCTCGGCGTCGGCCTGCTGCTGTTGCTGACCGGCCGCGAGACACCGCCGGGGGTGCGGGCCCCGCGCAAAGACGAGCCGGACGCTGCCAGCGTACGCCCGCCGCGGGCGCGCCTGCTCACCGGCACCGTTCTGGCGCTCACGGCGATGTTCGTGCTGCTGAACCTGTCGACCGGCGGCATCCAGTCCTTCTCCGCCTCGGCCCTCGTCATGGGCTACGGCATCGATCTCGCCGGCGCGAACGCGGCGCTGACGCTGTTCCTGTTCATGAGTGCCGGCGGCGTCCTCGTGGGCGGGACGCTGGCCGATCGCACCAGCCGGCACGGACTGGTGGCTGCGGGCGCCTTCCTCGCCACCGCCGTGATCGCGAGCGTGATGGCCCTCTCCACCCCGTCGGCGCTGATCGCGACGCTGCTCCTCGGCCTCGCCGGCTTCCTCGCTGGCATCATCACGCCGTCGCGCGACATGCTGGTGCGGGCAGCCGCGCCGAAGGGTGCCGAAGGCATCGTCTTCGGCATCGTCTCCACCGGGTTCAACATCGGTGGCCTCGTCGGCCCGCTGCTCTATGCGGCGCTGCTCGACCAGGGCCAGCCGCGGGCGATCTTCGCGGTGGCGGCCGGGTTCATGGTGCTGACGGTGGCGCTGACCGTGATCCAGGACAGGTGGGCGCGGGCCTAGCCGGCCGGCGGTTCGGAATCCTTCGTCCCCGGTTTGGGGAACATGCCAGACCCGGGCGTCTTGTCGGGATCTATCTGGTCCTCGCGCGCGTGCGGACCCTCGGGCGGCGCCTTGGGCTTGTGGGTGCCGGGTTCGAGGTGAGGCTTCTTCGGGTCCTTGGTCATACGGCATCAATGCGTGGCGGCGTGGCCGGTTCCGGCGGACGACTCGACGGCGCCTGTCGCAGCCGGCATTCTCGCGACCCGACCCGCCGGGGGTCGTCCGTCGCCATGAGGATCCTGCCCGTGAAGCTCTTCTTCTCCCCCGCGTCTCCCTTCGTGAGGAAGGTCATGGTGTGCGCCATCGAGCGCGGCATCGACAGCCAGATCGACAAGCTCGGTTCGGCCGCCCATCCGATCAACCAGGACGCCTCGATCAAGGCGCACAATCCCACGGGCAAGGTGCCGACCCTGGTCGCCGACGACGGCATGGCGATCTACGACAGTCGCGTCATCTGCGAGTTCCTCGATTCGATCGGCAGCGCGCCCGGCCTCTTCCCCGCCGAAGGTGCCGAGCGCTGGAAGGCGCTGGTGCTCCAGTCGGCGGCGGACGAGATGCTGGATGCCGCCCTGCTCGCCCGCTACGAGACGGTGGCGCGGCCCGAGGCGCTGCGCTGGACCGACTGGCACAAGGGCCAGATCACCAAGATCCACACCACGGTGACTGCCTATTCGCACGAGTGGATGGGTCATCTCGAGAGCCGTCTCGACATCGGCACGATCGCGGCCGGAGTCTCCCTCGGCTATCTCGACTTCCGCTTCCCCGACATCGGCTGGCGCAACGGCAACGAGCGTCTCGCCGCCTGGTATGCTGGCTTCGCCGAACGGGCTTCCATGAAGGCGACCTTACCTGTTGGCTGACGCCCGCGGGCCGCTCAGGCGGAGGCGGCGGCCTTGCCGCGGCCCGGGCCGAGTGCCCTCAGCGCGTTGAGGATCACCGCGACGTCGATCACCTCCTGCATCACCGCGCCCTGGACGGGCGTGATGAGGCCGAAGGCCGCCGCCGTCATGCCTGCGACGGAGAGGCCTAGGCCCGCTGCGACGCTTTGAAGCGCAATGGCGCGGGAGCGGGCGGCGACCGCCAGCGCTTCCGCGAGACGGTCGAGCTGGTCGACCAGAAGCACGACGTCCGCGGTCTCGGCCGCTGCGGCGGAACCCGTGGCGCCCATGGCCACGCCGATCTCGGCCGCGGCGAGGGCCGGTGCGTCGTTGACCCCGTCGCCGACCATCATGACCGGGCCGAAGGCCCTCTCCGCGACGACGATGGTGACCTTGTCGCCGGGGGCGAGGTCGGCATGGACGGCGTCGACCGGCAGGTCGGCGGCGACCGCCTCGGCCACCGCCCGGCGATCACCGGTGGCGAGCACGATGCGGGTCATGCCGAAATCGCGCAGGCGGCGCAGCAGGGCCGCGGCGCCCGGCCTGAGCTCGTCCACCATGAGAAGGCCGCCGGCCAGTCGTCCGTCGACCGCCACGGCCACGACGATGCCCCGGTCCCTGCCCAGCACGCGCAGCGGGTCGGCATCGTCGCCGTCGGTCAGGCCGGTGACGAAGCCGACGCCCCCCACGGCGACGCGGTGCCCGTCGATGACCGCGACGACGCCCTCGCCGGGGACCTCGCGGGCCTCGGTCGGCACGGCCAGTGCGAGGCCCCGCGCCTCGGCGGCGGCGACCAGCGTGCGGGCGACGACATGTTTGGAGACCTGGTCGGCGGAGGCGGCGAGCCGTAGCAGTTCGCGCGGGGAAAAGCCGCCGAACACGATTTCGGATGTGATCTCGGCCTCGCCCCGGGTCAGGGTGCCGGTCTTGTCGAAGACGAGCACGCGCACGCGCGCGAGGGCCTCCAGCGCCTTGCCGCCCTTAATGAGGATGCCCCGGGCGGCGGCCCGCGACAGGCCGGAGACGATGGCGACGGGCACGGCGAGGATGAGCGGGCAGGGCGTCGCCACCACCAGGACGGCGACGGCGCGCACCGGGTCGCCCGACAGCAGCCAGGCGCCGCCGGCCATGGTGACCGCCAGAGCGAGGAAGACCAGGGCGAAGCGATCGGCGAGCCGCGCCATCGGCGCCCTCGAGCGCTGGGCGCTCTCCACCATGCGCACGATGCCGGCGAGGGTGCTGTCCCTGGCGACGCGGCCGGCCGCCATGTCGAAGGGGCCGCCGACATTGACCGTGCCGGAGAGGACCGCCTCGCCGTCGCGTCGCTGGACGGGAACGGATTCGCCGGTGATCGCCGCCTCGTCCAGCACCGCGATGCCGGCCGACACCGTCCCGTCCACCGCCACCACGTCGCCCTGGCGCACCAGCAGGCGGTCGCCGACGGCGATGCGCTCGAGATCGATCTCGGCGAGGCCGCCCGCCTCGTAGCGCATGGCCGTGTGCGGGGCGCGCCCGAGCAGGGCCGTCATGTCGCGCCGGGCGCGGCGCTCGGCGAAGGCCTCGAGGTTCTGCCCGCCGGCATACATGAGGGCGACGACGGCGGCGGCCAGCGTCTCTCCGACCGCCAGCGCCGCCGTCATGGAGAGGAAGGCGACGAGGTCGAGGCCGACCTCGCCGCGCCTCAGGCTCGTGACGATCTCGACGGCGAGGGCGAGGAGGACGACGAGGGTCGCGGCGCTCCAGAGAGCGCCCGAAATGTCGGGACGACCGAGCCAGACGGCGAGGAGGCCGCCTGCGAGCCCGGCGGCCGGCACGACGGGCAGGAGCGCCTTGATACGGTCCGCCGCCATGAATGCCCTCCCGGCGCGGGTGCGCGGGGGGCGCAGCCATCGCGGCACGATTAGCAGCGACGGCGCCAGTCTGGAATGATTCAGAACAAGGACCGGCGACCGCGGGGCCGTCGGTCCGGGCCGGGGCTACCGGGCGAGCGGGCAGGCGCTTTCCGCCAGCGGCTGGATCATGTCGGCCGCAGCGATGGTCGAGCGGACGTGCAGGAGATCCCAGGGACCCTTCGATTCCGCCGGCGCCTTGACCTCAACCAGCAGCATGTCCCGCATCAGGCGGCCGTCGGTGCGAAGCTGGGCGTTGCTGGTCATGAAGTCCTGGACCGGCAGTTCCTTCATCTTCGCCATGACGCGATCGCCGGCATCGGTGCCGGAGGCCTGCACGGCCTTCAGGTAGTGCAGCACGGCGCTGTAGACGGCGGCCTGGGCATGGGTCGGCGGCCGGCCCATCTTCGCCTCGAAGCGGCGGGAGAAGGCGCGGGTCGCGTCGTCGCGATCCCAGTAATAGCCGGCGAGGAAGGTGGTGCCCTGGGCGATTTCGTTGCCGATGCCCTTGACGTTGACGAGGGTGAAGATCGGCACGGCGAGCTTCACGCCCTGGCGCATCAGGCCGAACTCGGAAGCCTGCTTGATGGCGTTGGTGGTGTCGGCGCCGGCATTGAGCAGGGCGAGGACCTGCATGTTGGCGCCGCCCTGCATCAGGAAGGAGGAGAAGTCCATGGAATTGAGGGGATGCCGCACGGCGCCGATCACCTCGCCGCCGCGCGCGCGCAGGGTGTCGGTCATGTCGCGCTGCATGGCGTGGCCGAAGGCATAGTCCGCCGTGAGCAGGAACCAGCGCTTGTGGCGGTCGCTGAGCAGGGCGGTGGCGAGGCCCCTGGCGAGCGCGTAGGTGTCGTAGAGCCAGAGGGCGCTGTTCGGCGTGCAGGCCTTGCCGACGAGGTCGACATTGCCGGAGCCGACATGGACCACGACCTTGTTGGACTGGCGGATCATGTCCTGGATGGCCAGCGACACGCCGGAATTGGCGATGTCGAAGAAGGCGTCGGCATTCTCGCCGTCGATCATGCGCTTCACCAGCGTGGCGGCGATGTCGACCTTGTTCTGGTGGTCGGCGCTCATCACCTGGATCGGCTTGCCGGCGACGGTCGGGCCGAAGTCCTCGACCGCGAGCTCCGCGGCGACGACCGAGCCGCGACCGGACGTGTCGCTGTAGGCGGAGGACTGGTCGTTGAGGACGACGAGCCGGACGGTATCGTTCGAAATCTGGGCCGTGGCGGGAAAGCTTGCTGCCGCCAGCAGGGCGGCGCCGGCGCAACGCCGGATCATTCGCTTCAACATCAATCGGGTCTCCGTGGGGGGGGTCTCGGGGGCAGACGATCAGGCGCCGGCGGCTGCCGCCGCCTTGTAGCGGTCTGCGAGGTGGCGCTTCACCAGCTTGCCGGTGGGCGTGCGCGGCAGTTCGGCGAGGAAATCGATGCTCTTCGGGCACTTGATCGCCGAGAGCCGCGATCGGCAGAAGGCCTGGAGTTCGGCGGCGAGGTCGGGTCCCGCGAGGCTCATGTCGCGCGGCTGCACGACGGCCTTCACCTCCTCGCCCATCTCGGCGTTGGGGATACCGAAGACAGCGACGTCGGCGACCGCCGGATGGAGGATGAGCACGTCCTCGGTCTCCTGCGGATAGATGTTCACCCCGCCTGAGATGATCATGTAGGCCTTGCGGTCGGTCAGGTAGAGATAACCGTCGGCGTCGAGGAAACCGATGTCGCCGAGGGTCGACCAGCCGCGGTCGTTGTGGGCGCCCGCGGTCTTCACCGGGTCGTTGTGATAGGCGAAGGCCGAGCCGTCGGCGAAATAGACGGCGCCGATCTCGCCGACGGGGAGTTCCGCGCCGTCCTCGCCCAGGATCTTCACCTTGCCGACGAAGGGGCGGCCGACACTGCCGCGATGGGCGATCCATTCGGCCGAGTTGATGACCGTGACGCCGTTGGCTTCGGTGCCGGCATAGTATTCCAGCAGGATCGGGCCCCACCACTCGATCATCGCCTGCTTGACGTCGGGCGGGCAGGGAGCCGCGGCATGGACCGCGGCGCGCAGCGAGGAGACGTCGTGGCGGCGGCGGACGTCCTCGGGCAGTTTCAGCATGCGCACGAACATGGTCGGCACGAGCTGGGAATGGGTGACGCGGTGGGCCTCGACGAGGCGCAGGAAGTCCTCAGCGTCGAACTTCTCCATGATGATGGAGGTGCCGCCGAGGGCGGCGACCATCATGTTGAAGCGCAGCGGAGCCGCGTGATAGAGCGGTGCCGGCGACAGATAGATGCTGTCCGGCCCCATGCCGCACATGTCCTGGCAGAGGACCTTGAGCAGCGGGTTCAGCTTGTCGATCGGCTCGAGGAGGAAGGGCTTCTTGACGCCCTTCGGACGGCCCGTCGTTCCCGAGGAATAGAGCATGTCCCAGCCGGCGGTCTCGTCGGCGATCGGCGTTGGCGGCATGGCGGCCCGCTCGGCGTCGAAGTCGCGGAAACCGGGGGCGGTGCCGCCCGCCATGAAGAGCGCCAGGCCGGGCTCGCCGGCGAGCGGGGCGGCCTGTCCGGCCGTCTGCGGCGTGACGACGAGGGCGCGGGCGCCGCAGTCGCGGACGATGTAGCCGATCTCGTCGGCGGTCAGATAACGGCTGATGGCGGTGTAGTAGATGCCCGCGCGCTGGGCGGCCCAGCACAGCTCCATGAACGGGATGCCGTTCTCCATGATGAGGGCGATGTGGTCGCCGGCCTTCAGCCCGAGCGAGCGCAGCAGGTGGGCGCCCTGGTTGGACCGGCGGTCCAGCTCGCCATAGGAGATGGCGTCGCCGGACCCGGCCATGAGATAGGCGACCTTGTCCGGATGGGCTGCCGCATGGGCGCAAGGATGGGTGGCGTGCATGGACGCGGGAATCCTCTCGGGGCGGTGTTTCCTCAACGGCAGCTTCACGCTGCTCTTTGTGGCTGCGCCGCGGGGGCGGTTCCGCCGCGGCGGGGGCGTCAGAGCGCCTCGACGATGGTGACGTTGGCGATGCCGCCACCCTCGCACATGGTCTGGAGGCCGTAGCGCTTGCCGCGGGCCTTCAGCGCGTGGATCAGCGTCGCCATTAGCTTGGTGCCGGAGGCGCCGAGAGGATGGCCGAGCGCGATGGCGCCGCCATTGACGTTGAGCCTGGCCGGGTCGGCGCCGGTGTGGCGCAGCCAGGCGAGGGGCACCGGCGCGAAGGCCTCGTTCACCTCGTAGAGGTCGATGTCCTCCATCCGCATGCCGGCACGCTTCAGGGCGCGGTCGGTGGCGGGCAGCGGCTCCTCCAGCATGATGACGGGATCGCCGGCGGTGACGGTGAGGTTGTGGATGCGGGCGATCGGCTTGAGCCCATGGGCCTTGATCGCCTTCTCGTTGGCGATGAGAACGCCCGAGGCGCCATCGCAGATCTGGCTGGCATTGGCGGCGGTGATGACGCCGCCCTCGACCAGGGTCTTGACCGAGCCGATGCCTTCCAGCGTGGCGTCGAAGCGGATGCCCTCGTCGCGGCGGTGCGGTTCACCGTCCACGTCGACGGCGACGATCTCGCGGTCGAAGGCGCCGGCCTCCGTGGCGGCAATGGCACGGCGGTGGCTCTCCAGCGCATAGCGGTCGAGCTCGTCGCGGGTGAAGCCGTATTTCTTCGCGATCATCTCGGCGCCGGTGAACTGGCTGAAGCCCTCGACGCCGAAGCGCTGCTGGATGCGCTTGGAGAACGGGCCTTCGCCGATGCCGGCCTTGGCATAGAGGCCGGTGACCGAGCCCATGGGCACGCGTGTCATGCTCTCGACGCCGGCGGCGATGACGAGGTCCTGGGTGCCGGACATGACCGCCTGGGCGGCGAACTGCATGGCCTGCTGGGAGGAGCCACACTGGCGGTCGATGGTCACCGCCGGCACGCTCTGCGGAAGTTTGGAGGCCAGGACCATGTTACGGCCCACATGGAAGGCCTGCTCGCCGCCCTGGCTGACGCAGCCGACCACCACGTCCTCGATGGCGGCGGGGTCGACGCCCGTGCGGTCGACGAGGGCGTTCAGCACCTCGCCGCCGAGATCGGCCGGGTGCCAGCCGGCGAGCTTGCCGCCGCGGCGGCCGCCGGCGGTCCTGACGGCTTCAACGATATAGGCCTCGGCCATTGTCGATCCTCCCTGGGCGCCGACAGGGGCGCCGTCATCCTGCCGCGTCAGCCGGCGCGGGCGTTCTTCCAGTCGCGCTTGATCTTCTTGGCCAGCGACCACTTATGGACCTCGGTCGGGCCGTCGTAGATGCGGAAGGCGCGCACCTCCCGGAACACCTGCTCGACCATGGTGTCCCCGGAGACGCCCATCCCGCCCATGACCTGGACGCAGCGGTCGGCAATGCGCATCAGGGCCTCGGAAACGGCGACCTTGGTCATGGAGCTTTCGGCCGTGCCGAGCGAGCCGCCGTCGAGCACGCCGGCGCACCAGTCGATCATCAGCTCGGCCTGTTTCAGGTCGATGAGGTTCTCGGCCAGCATGAAGCCGACGCCCTCGTGGTCGATCAGCGTCTTGCCGAAGGCCTCCCGTCGGCAGGCATAGTCGGTGGCGATCTCGTTGGCGCGGGTGCAGGCGCCGAGCCAGCGCATGCAGTGCGACAGGCGGGCGGGCGACAGGCGCACCTGGGCATATTTGAAGCCCTCGCCGCTCGCGCCGAGCATCTGGTCGGCCGGTACGCGCAGATTGTCGATGGTGACGACGGCATGACCGCCCGGCATGGAAGAGTCGATGGTGTCCAGCACCCGCTCGAGGCGGATGGCGGGATCGGGCAGGTCGACGAGGAACATGCAGGCGCCGTCGTCGGACCGGGCCATGACGATGCCGACCTTGGCGCCCTCGGCGCCGGTGATGAAGGCCTTGCGGCCGTTGATCACCCAGTGGTTGCCGTCGAGCCGGCAGGTGGTCTTCATCATCGAGGGGTCCGAGCCGGCGCCGCCCTCAAGGGCGGGCTCGGTCATGAAGAAGGCCGAGCGGGCCTGGCCCTCGACCAGGGGCTTCAGGAAACGCTCCTTCTGGGCGTCCGAGCCGACCTTGCCGAGCAGGTACATGTTGCCCTCGTCGGGCGCGGCGGTGTTGACCGCCGTCGGCCCGAGGATGGAGAGCCCCGAGCGGATCAGCACATAGGCCGTCTCTGCCTGGGTCAGGTGGTCGCCGTCGCCGAGGATGTGCGGGGTCAGCACGCCCGCGGCGCGCGCCTTTCCGCGCATCTCGTGGACGAGCTCCTCGGTCGGCCCGTGCGGGCCCTGCCGCGGATCCTTCTCGTAGGGCACGATCACGTCGCGGACGAAGGCTTCCACCTTCGCCGCGATGGCCTTGGCCCGCGGCGTGGCGCCGGCGGGCTCGACGGCGGCATGGGCGCTCATTTCGGGCTCATGCGGATGGCGCCGTCGAGGCGGATGGTTTCGCCGTTCAGCATGGGGTTGGCAACGATGGCCTCGACCATCATGGCGTATTCGTCGGGGTGGCCGAGGCGCGAGGGGAAGGGCACCTGGGCGCCGAGGGAGTCCTGCGCCTCCTTCGGCAGGGAACCCATGAGGGGCGTCAGGAAGAGGCCCGGCGCGATGGTGACGACGCGGATGCCGAAGCGGGCGAGTTCGCGGGCGATCGGCAGGGTCATGCCGACGATGCCACCCTTGGAGGCCGCATAGGCCGGCTGGCCGATCTGGCCGTCGAAGGCGGCGACGGAAGCAGTGTTGACGATGACTCCGCGTTCCTCGCCGAGGGGCTCGGCGGTGTGCAGGCGGGCGGCGAACTTGGACAGCACGTTGAACGTGCCGAGCAGGTTCACCTGGATGATCTTGTTGAAGTCGGCGAGCGGCAGGGGCGTGCCGTCGCGGGCAATGACCTTGGCCGGGGGGCCGATGCCGGCGCAGTTGACGCAGATGCGGGCCTTGCCGTGCAGGCCCTCGGCCTCGGCGAGGGCCGCATCGACGGCGGCCTCGTCGACGACGTTGACCTTGACGAAATGACCGCCGATCTCGGCGGCGAGCTTCTTCCCCAGCTCCTCGTTGAGGTCGAAGATGGTGACCTTGGCGCCGGCCTTCGCAAGGCGTGTCGCCGTGGCGCCGCCGAGGCCCGAGGCGCCCCCGGTGATGATCGCTGCCGAACCCCGTGCGTCCATGGTGCTGTTCTCCCGCGCTCGCCGGCCGTGCCGCCGGTCGCGCCCTGATGTGCCGATGCGGCCCGCACCTTTGTCAGCGATGACCGCCTGGTCAATCGTCCGAGCGGGGGATGGCCGAAAGTCAGCGGCTCAGGAGCTGCAGCAGGGCGATGCCGAGGACGAGGGCGGTGAAGACCCAGCGGGCACCGGAGCCGAACAAGCCGATGCTGAGCGCCGCACCGAAGGTGCCGATCGCGGCCACGCCGCCGATGATCGTGCTGTCCCGCGCCGAGGCGCCCTGCAGCGCGGCCAGGACCCAGCACAGGACGAAGGCGAAGGGCGTCAGCACCAGCAGCACCTTCACGAGCCGCTTCTTCACCAGGGGATCGTCGAGGTCCTGGGCCA
Organism: Pseudomonadota bacterium; assembly: GCA_023416965.1. Taxonomy (GTDB): domain Bacteria; phylum Pseudomonadota; class Alphaproteobacteria; order Rhizobiales; family Phreatobacteraceae; genus Phreatobacter. Next base: position 19,287 of record JAEZGJ010000323.1, read on the forward strand.
TCGGCTGATGGTGAACCCGCCGGCGCCTTTCGTCCAGCGGGCCGGCTGCTGCCAGGACCCGGCTTGTGCCGGTGCATGATGGCAGCTGGCAGCGTGGACGCGCCGTTCACCATGGTACCGCGGCGGCTGTCGTCACATCCGGGTGATGTTACCGCGGCGGTCTTGCCGCAGTGCAGCGGGTCGTTTACATGCGCCGCTGTATGTATTTTCGCTTGTCTGGCGATCCGCCCCCGGTCGGAGGGGCGGGGACTGGGGCCCCCACATGTCGTTCAATCGCTTTCTTGCCGCGTCCGCGATCCTCGTCGGCCTCGCCGCAGCCGCACCTGCGGGGGCCCAGGCTCCCGGCCAGGCGCCGCCGCCGCCGGTCGGCATCGTCACGGTGACGGCGGGCCCGGTCCCGATCATCAGCGAGCTGCCCGGCCGCATCGCGCCGACGCGCATCGCCCAGGTGCGCCCGCGCGTCTCCGGCATCGTCATCGCCCGGGTCTTCCAGCAGGGCAGCCTGGTGAAGGAAGGCGACGTGCTCTACCGCATCGATCCCGAGCCGTTCCGGGTGGAGGTCGAGCGCTCCAAGGCGACGCTGCAGCGCGCCCAGGCGACGCGGCTCCTCGCCCAGCAGCAGAGCGACCGTGTCGAGCAGCTGCGCGAGCGCAACGTGGCGAGCCCGCAGCAGCTCGACAGCGCGGTTGCGACCCTCGCCCAGGCAGAGGCCGACGTCGCCAGCGCCCGTGCCGGCCTCGCCTCGGCCGAGCTCAACCTGAAATATGCCGACATCACCGCCCCGATCAGCGGCCGCATCGGCCGGGCCCTCATCACCGAAGGCGCCCTCGTGGCGGCCAACGGTGCGGAGGCACTGGCGACCATCCAGCAGCTCGACCCCATCTATGCCGACTTCACCCAGTCGGCGACCGACCTCATCCGCCTGCGCCGCGCCATGCAGGCGGGCGCGGTGACGCCCGAGAAGGGCGACGAGGCCGCGGTGAAGCTGATCCTCGACGACGGCAGCGCCTATCCTCACACGGGGCGGCTGCTGTTCTCCGAGGCGACCGTCGATGCCGGCACCGGCCAGGTGACGCTGCGCGGCGAATTCCCCAATCCCAATGGCGACCTCCTGCCCGGCATGTATGTGCGCGTGCTGATCGAGCAGGGCATACAGCAGAACGCCATCACCGTACCGCAGCAGGCGATCCAGCGCGACACGGCCGGCCGCGCCCAGCTCTGGGTGGTCAAGGCCGACGACACTGTGGAGGTCCGCATCGTCCGCACCTCGCGCGTGGTCGGCACCAATGCGGTGATCGACGATGGCCTCGCCAGCGGCGACCGGGTCGTGGTGGACGGTTTCCAGCGCCTGCGCCCCGGCGCCAAGGTGACCCCGCGGCCCTGGGCTCCGCCCGGGCAAGCGGCCCCCGGCACCCTGCCTGCCTCCCGCTGAGGACCGCGCGATGCCGCAATTCTTCATCAACCGGCCCATCTTCGCCTGGGTCGTCGCCATCCTTATCATGCTGGGCGGAGTGCTCGCGATCCCGCAGCTGCCCGTCGCCCAGTATCCCGACGTCGCTCCGCCGCAGATCACCATCAACACGGCCTATCCGGGCGCAGCGCCGGAGGATGCCTACCAGGCGGTGACGCGTCCGATCGAGGAAGAGCTCAACGGCATCGATGGCCTGCTCTATTTCGAATCGGTGGCGGACACGACCGGCTCCATCCAGATCACCGTCACCTTCCGTCCCGGCACCAACGGCGCCGCTGCGGCGGTGGAGGTCCAGAACCGCGTACGCCGCGTCGAACCCCGCCTGCCGCGCTCCGTGAGCCAGCAGGGTGTGCAGGTCGACCAGGCCCGCTCCAACTTCCTCCTCGTCGTGACCCTGACGTCGACCGACGGCACGCTGGACGATATCGGCCTCGGCGACTACATGAGCCGCAACATTCTGGGGGAAATCCGCCGCGTGCCCGGGGTCGGCCGCGCCCAGCTGTTCGCCTCCGAGCGCGCCATGCGCATCTGGCTCGACCCGGACAAGATGGTCGGCCTCAACCTCACCGCCGCCGACGTCACCGCAGCGGTGACGGCGCAGAACGCGCAGGTCGCCGCCGGTTCCATCGGCGCGCTGCCCAATCCCATCAACCAGCAGGTCACCGCGACCGTGATGGTCAAGGGGCAGCTCGTCTCGCCCGACGAGTTCGGTGCCATCGTGCTGCGCGCCAACCGCGACGGCTCGCTGGTGCGGTTGCGGGACGTGGCCAGAATTGAAGTGGGCGCGCAGGCCTACGCGACATCGGCGCGCCTCAACGGCAAGCCCGCGGCCGCCATCGCTGTGCAGCTTTCGTCGACGGGCAATGCGCTGGCCACCGCAGAGGCGGTGAAGAAGCGAATGACGGAATTGTCCACCAGCTTCCCGCCGGGTGTCGAGTTCGCAGTCCCCTACGACACCTCGCCCTTTGTCAAGGTGTCGATCGAGAAGGTGCTGCATACGCTGGCCGAGGCCATGGTGCTCGTCTTCCTGGTGATGTTCCTGTTCCTGCAGAACCTGCGCTACACGCTCATCCCGGCTGTTGTCGTGCCCGTGGCACTCCTCGGCACCTGCGCCGTGATGTATGCCACCGGCTTCTCCATCAATGTGCTCACAATGTTCGCCATGGTGCTCGCCATCGGCATCCTCGTCGACGACGCCATCGTCGTCGTGGAGAACGTCGAGCGCATCATGTCGGAGGAGGGCCTGTCGCCCAAGGAGGCAACGCGCAAGGCCATGGGCCAGATCACCGGTGCCGTCATCGGCATCACCGCGGTCCTGGTTTCGGTGTTCATCCCGCTCGCCTTCTTTCCCGGCGCGGTGGGTGTCATCTACAAGCAGTTCAGCCTGACCATGGTCGTGTCGATCCTGTTCTCGGCCTTCCTCGCGCTCTCGCTCACGCCGGCGCTCGCGGCGACCTTCCTCAAGCCCGTGCAGGCCGGTCACCACCACGCAAAGCGTGGCTTCTTCGGCTGGTTCAACCGCGGCTTCGAGAGGACGTCGCACGGCTATTCGGCCATGGTCAGCCACCTGGTCCGCCGCGGCGGGCGCTACATGATCATCTATCTGGCACTGCTGATCGGCCTCGGCTGGCTCTATGTCCGCCTTCCCACATCGTTCCTGCCGAACGAGGACCAGGGCTACATCATCGTCAACTTCCAGGCTCCCTCGGACGCCACCGTCAACCGCACGATGGCGGCCATCGAGGCGGCCGAGAAGCACTTCATGGCCGAGCCCGGCGTCTCCCGCATCGTGACGGTTCGCGGCTTCTCCTTCTTCGGCCAGGGCCAGAACGCGGCTCTCGCCTTCGTCACTCTCAAGGACTGGGGCGAGCGTGGACCGGCCCAGGCGGCGTCGGCCATCGCGCTGCGCGGTACGATCGCGCTGTCGCAGCTGCGCGATGCCATCGTCTTCTCGCTGTCGCCGCCGCCCATCCAGGGCCTCGGCAACTCCAACGGTTTCGCCTTCCGCCTGCAGGCGCGCGGGGGCCAGAGCCAGCAGCAACTCGCCGCCGCCCGTGACCAGCTCGTCGGCGCCGCGATGCGAAGCCCGAAGCTCGCGCAGGTCTTCGTCGAGGGCCTGCCGGACGCGGCGCAGATCGCGCTCATCATCGACCGCGAGAAGGCGAACACCTTCGGCGTCACCTTCGCCGACATCAACGCCACCATCTCGACCACGCTGGGCTCGTCCTACGTCAACGACTTCCCCAATGCGGGTCGTCTCCAGCGCGTGCTCGTGCAGGGCGACACGGCCTCGCGCATGCAGATTGCTGACCTCCTGAACCTCAACGTGCGCAATTCCAACGGAGGCATGGTCCCGCTTTCGGCCTTCGCACGTGCCGAGTGGCAGCGCGGCCCTTCGCAGATCATCGGCTATAACGGCTACCCCGCCGTCCGCATGTCGGGCGCGGCGGCGCCGGGCTTCTCGTCGGGCGATGCCATTGCCGAGATGCAGCGCCTGGCAGCCGACCTTCCGCCCGGATTCGGTTACGAGTGGACCGGCCAGTCGCTGCAGGAGATCCAGGCGGGCTCGCAGGCGCCGCTGCTCATCGCGCTGTCCTGCATCCTCGTCTTCCTCTGCCTGGCGGCGCTCTACGAGAGCTGGTCCATCCCCATCTCGGTGCTGCTCGTGGTGCCGCTCGGCGTCATCGGCTCGGTGGCGGCTGTGACCCTGCGCGGCATGCCCAACGACGTCTACTTCATGGTGGGCCTCGTCGCGATCATCGGCCTGTCGGCGAAGAACGCCATCCTCATCATCGAGTTCGCCAAGGAACTCAGGGCGCAGGGCAAGGGCATTCTCGAGGCGACGATCGAGGCGGCGCACCTGCGCTTCCGGCCGATCATCATGACCTCTCTCGCCTTCGCGCTCGGCGTGCTGCCGCTCGCCATCGCCTCCGGCGCCAGCGCCTCCAGCCAGCAGGCGCTCGGCACCGGCGTGCTGGGCGGCATGATCTCGGCGACCGTGCTGGCGGTGTTCTTCGTGCCGGTCTTCTTCGTTGTGGTCACCCGCCTCATGGGCGGGCGCGACAAGCCGGCGCCTGCCGCGGCTCGGTCCGCGCCTGAACCGGAGCACTAGGGTCGATGGCCCGGCGCACCAAGGCGGAGGCGGAGGAGACGCGCCGCCGGCTCCTCGAGGTCGCCGAGCGGATCTTTCACGCCAAGGGCGTGGCGACCACCTCGCTGGAGGAGATCGCCTGCGAGGCGGGGGTGACGCGCGGCGCGGTCTACTGGCATTTCGCCAACAAGGCCGACCTGTTCATGGCGCTGTTCGAGGACGCACCGCTGATCCACGAAGACCTGCTGGCGCCGCAGGCGCTGGGAGAACACCCCGATCCGCTGGCGCTGGTGGAACAGCTCGCCGTCGATGCCCTGACGCTGCTGGCCGCCGACGAGCGGCGCCAGCGCATCTACACGATCCTGACGCTGTGCGAATACCGCGACGATCTCGGCCAGGTCCTCCAGCGCAAGATCGAGGCGATGGACAGGGTGCATGCCCAGTTCGTCAGCGCCTTCGCGGAGGCGGCGCGGCGCGGGGCCCTGGCGCCGTGCTGGACGCCCGAGGCGGCGGCGGCCACCTTCCACTGGCTGTTCCAGGGCATCATCGTCGACTGGCTGAAATACGGCCGCCGCTTCGACCTGGTCCGGCGCGGCACGGCGGCTATAGGCGCACAGTTCCGCGCCTATCGCGGCGCTGCGG
>JAEZGJ010000324.1 GCA_023416965.1 Pseudomonadota bacterium
CGCCAGACAGGCCGCGGCGGCGAGGACGCCGCCGAGCCATTGCAGGTGCTGGATCTTGAACGGCAAGGGCGGTGACCGTGGTCTCGGGAGGTGGCAGTGGTCTGATTGCTGTAGCATGCAGGGGCTAAGCAAATCTGAACCTCCGTACCGGGGTGCTGCTTCCGGCGGTTGCCTTTCATTCTCCGTGTTTCAGGGCTATCAGGTCCCATGACGAGTCCCGCGCGCCCGGGTGCGCGTGACGACACCCCGACCCGTTCCAGCTAAAATGCCGGACCGAATCGCAAGGCTCGCGCGGCTGCCGTGGCGGCGCTGCGCCTGCTGAAGGAGAGACCGAGGCTCATGGCCGAACCCGTTCGTACCGAGATCAACGAAGCCGAATACGGCGCCGACAGCATCAAGGTCCTCAAGGGCCTCGACGCGGTGCGCAAGCGGCCCGGCATGTATATCGGCGATACCGACGACGGCTCGGGCCTGCACCACATGGTCTACGAGGTGGTCGACAACGCCATCGACGAGGCGCTGGCCGGCCATGCGACGGAAGTCACCGTGACGCTGAACGCCGACAATTCGGTGACGGTGACCGACAACGGCCGCGGCATCCCAACCGACCTGCACCCGACCGAGGGCATTTCCGCGGCCGAGGTCATCATGACCCAGCTCCATGCCGGCGGTAAATTCGACCAGAATTCCTACAAGGTCTCCGGCGGCCTCCACGGCGTCGGCGTGTCGGTCGTCAACGCGCTGTCGACATGGCTTAAGCTGTCGATCTGGCGCGGCGGCAAGGAGCATTTCGTCGAGTTCCGCCACGGCGACCCCATCGCCCCCCTGATCGAGATCGGGCCGGCCAACGGCAAGCGCGGCACGGCGGTGACCTTCCTCGCCTCCACCGACACCTTCACCATGGTGGAGTACGACTTCCCGACCCTCGAGCACCGGCTGCGCGAGCTCGCCTTCCTCAATTCTGGCGTGCGCATCGTCCTGACCGACCGGCGCCATGCCGAGGAGAAGCGCGTCGAGCTGTTCTACGAGGGCGGCGTCGAGGCCTTCGTGCGCTATCTCGACCGCAACAAGACGCCGCTGGTGCCGAACCCGATCATGCTCAAGTCGGAGCGCGACGGGATCACGGTGGAGGTCGCCCTGTGGTGGAACGACAGCTACCACGAGAACGTCCTCTGCTTCACCAACAACATCCCGCAGCGCGACGGCGGCACCCATCTCGCCGGCTTCCGCGGCGCGCTCACCCGTCAGGTGACGAACTATGCCGAGGCCTCCGGCGTCACGAAGAAGGAGAAGGTCGACCTCACCGGCGACGATTGCCGCGAGGGCCTCACCGCCATCGTCTCGGTGAAGGTGCCGGACCCCAAGTTCTCCTCACAGACCAAGGACAAGCTCGTCTCCTCCGAGGTGCGCCCGGTGGTCGAGAGCATCCTCAATGAGGCGCTGTCGACCTGGTTCGAGGAGCATCCCGCCGAGGGCCGCACCATCGTGCAGAAGGTGGCGGAAGCCGCCGCCGCGCGCGAGGCCGCCCGCAAGGCGCGCGAGCTCACCCGCCGCAAGACCGCGCTCGACGTCGCCTCGTTGCCCGGCAAGCTCGCCGACTGCCAGGAGCGCGATCCCGCCAAGTCCGAACTCTTCATCGTCGAGGGTGACTCCGCCGGCGGCTCGGCCAAGCAGGGGCGCGACCGCGCCTTCCAGGCGGTGCTGCCTCTGCGCGGCAAGATCCTCAATGTCGAGCGCGCCCGCTTCGACAAGATGCTGTCGTCGGAGATGATCGGCACGCTGATCATGGCGCTCGGCACCGGCATCGGCCGCGACGAGTTCAACATCGACAAGCTGCGCTACCACAAGATCATCCTGATGACGGACGCCGATGTCGACGGCTCGCACATCCGGACGCTGTTGCTCACCTTCTTCTTCCGGCAGATGCCGGAGATCCTCGAGCGCGGTCATGTGTTCATCGCCCAGCCGCCGCTGTTCAAGGTAAGCCGCGGCAAGAGCGAGACCTACATCAAGAACGAGCGGGCGCTCGACGACTACCTGGTCAACGGCGGCCTCGAGGACAGCCTGCTGGTGCTCGGCACGGGCGAGATCTGCGCCGGCGCCGATCTCGCCGCCATCGTCGAGGAGGCGCGCCAGGTGAAGAACCTGATCGGTGCCGTCCATTCCCGCTACAACCCCCGGGTCGTCGAGCAGGCTGCCATCGCGGGCGCGCTCAACGCCGAGATCATGAAGGATCCCGCGCGGGCGCAGGAACTGGCAGTGAAGATCGCACAGCGGCTCGACGCCATTTCCGATGAGATCGAGCGCGGCTGGGAAGGCCAGTTCGACGGCGAGCGCTACCGCTTCTCGCGCACGGTGCGCGGCGTCACCGAGGTGGCCATGCTCGATGCCGCCCTGATCTCCTCGCTGGAGGCGCGCAAGCTCGACGAGCACGCCGCCCGCCTGGGCGTCGTCTACGACAAGCCGGCCAAGTTCCGCCGCAAGACCCAGGAAACCCAGGTCGACGGACCGATCTCGCTGTTCGAGATGGTCAAGGAGGCGGGCGCCAGCGGCATCAAGCTGCAGCGCTACAAAGGTCTCGGCGAGATGAACGCCGAGCAGCTCTGGGAGACGACGCTCGACCGCAACGCCCGCTCGCTGCTGCAGGTGAAGATCAAGGAGGTCGACGAGGCCGACGACATCTTCGTCAAGCTGATGGGCGACGTGGTGGAGCCACGCCGCGCCTTCATCCAGGACAATGCGCTGAGCGCCACCGTCGACGCCTGAGGTC
>JAEZGJ010000010.1 GCA_023416965.1 Pseudomonadota bacterium
GGTCAGAACATGTCGATTATGGAGGGCTGCTCGCCATCCTGATCTCGATGCTGGTCGTCATCGCGACGGTCAGCAGTATCTCGACAATTCCGTTCACCTACTGGACCTTTGCCGCTCTGGTGGTGGCGCTGCTGAGAATGGGCAAGGAGGCGGTTCACGACGATGCGCGAGCGGTGGAGGTTCCGGCCAGGATGCGCGTATTGAGGCCGTTCTGACGGCGACCGGAGGAGCCGCGGCGCATGGTCAGCGCTTGCCGGCCGCCACGCGAGATGTTGAGGGGGAGGCGTCGCCACGGCATATCGCCGAGTTGAGTTTAGCGGGTTGGGGATTTGGTGTCTTACCGGCAAGAAGAGTTAAGGCTACGCCTTTTGGAGGGGGTATGGTGTGGGTCGTACTCCATTCAGGGTGATAGTCTGTCGTTTGGGGGCGACCTAGACTTGCCGACAGTACCATTCGGCCCGGTCGACGGAGTAGCCCATGCGTCGGATCATCGCCCTGACAGGCATGCTGTTCTGCCTTCTGACCGCCGGTGCCGGCCACCAGGCCGCGGCTCAGGATTCGGTCCAGGATTCTGGCCAGGATTCGGGCCGGGATTCGTCCGTGTCCCAGACGGTGGCGCGGCCGTCGTCGCAGTCGGTCTACCGGCTGCAGCCGGGTGACGTGCTGCAGGTCTGGATCGCCCAGGAGCGGGATGCCGATTCCGTCATGGCGATCGGCCCCGACGGCTGGACCTCCTATCCGCTGGCCGGGCATCTGCGCGGCGAAGGCCTGACGGTCACCGAACTCGAGGCGGCGCTGCTCGAGCGCATCAAGCCGTTCTTCAAGGAAAGACCCAATGTCACGCTGATGCTGCAGCCGCGGCCGGAGCACCTGCCGCTGATCTACGTGACCGGCGACGTGGTGACGCCGGGCGACTATCCCTATCGGCCCGACATGACGGTGCTGCATGGCGTCAGCGTCGCCGGCGGCCTCTACCGCACCGCGATGCTGCCGGCCGACCAGGACCGCTCGGTGCTGGTCCAGCGCGAGATCGAGCAGGCGGAGCTGCGCCTGAAGCAGCTGAAGCTCCTGACCCTACGCCTAAAGGCTGAACTGGCCGGACAGGCCACGATCGCCGGCACCGGCCTGTCGTCGAGCGACCCGGAACTGATCGAGGAGCAGCGGCTGCTCGACGAGAATATCGATGCCGCCCGGCGCCAGATCGAGGCGCAGGAGCAGGCCAAGGCGTTCAGGGCGCGCAACATCAAGGCGCTGAGCGAGCAGATCGAGACGCTGGCGACCCGGCTGCGGCTGGCCAGGGCCCAGCTCGCCCGGATCACCAGCCTGGTCTCCAAGGGGGCCGCCGGCAGCGCCATGCAGAACGAGCAGGAAGCCGTGATCGCCGAGCTGGAAGGCAACAACAGCGAGCTCAAGTCGGCCATGGTCGATGCCGAGCGCGCCAAGATCACCGAGGACGCGGAGTTCGAAAGCACCCGCCATGCCCGCAAGACCCGGCTGCTGCTGGAGATCCAGACCGCCCAGCGCGAGATGGAGGCACGCCAGTCGGCGCTCGAGGACAGCCAGCGCATCATGCGCATCTACCGCACCGCCGCCGCCGAGAACCAGCAGCGCAGCGACCGCACCATCCGCTACCGCATCCTGCGGACCGTCGACGGCCGGGCGACGGAGCAGGAGGTCGCAGAGACCGGCATGCTGGCGCCCGGCGACCTGCTGCGCGTGACCTACGAGGATGCCAGCCACCGCCGGCCCGGACAGGATGCCGCGCTGGCGATCCCGGGCGCGGACGCGTCGACCGACGGCGCCGCCACCACCACGACCGAGACCACGACCGTATCGGGAGCCACGCAATGACACAGTATCGCGTTTGTCCGCGAGCCCGCGGGACCGGAACATGGGGAGCCGGACTGCGTGAGGCCAGCATGGCCGCGGCCGGCATCGGCGGAGCCGGGGCATGCTGATCGAGATCCTGCGCTATGGGCGCTACTATCTGGAAGCGCTCATCGCCCGTCCCCTGGTGTTCCTGGTCCCGATGCTGCTGACGCTGGCGGCGGGCTCCTACTATATCTACAGCCTCAAGCCGAACTACTATTCGGAAGCCTTCCTGCTCCTGGAATTCCAGCAGATGCCGACCTCGCTGATCGCGCCGACCGTGTCCAACGACAGGCTGCAGTTCGTCGAGGAGCGGGTCTTCGCCAAGGACAGGCTGATCTCGATCGCCGAGGACTTCGACCTGTTCCCCGCCGCCGCCCGGGCCAGCATGTCGCGCACCCAGCTCGCCACCCAGGTGCGCAACCGCATCATGCTGCGCACCTCGACCTCCGACGGCAGCGCCGACTATGCCTCCACCGCCTCGATCCGCATCGGCTTCACTGCCGGCGACGCCAAGGTGGCCGCCGCCGTCGTCAGCCGGCTGGTCGAGATGATCGTCGCCGAGAACAAGCGCATGCGCACCTCGCGCGCCTCCGAGGCCACCAACTTCCTCGCCCAGGAGGCCGACAAGATCGCCGCCCATCTGCGCGAGCGCGAGGCCGAGTGGGCCGCCTATCGCGAAGCCAACAAGCTCATCGAGCCGAGCCGGGTGCCCGCCCTGCTGATCGAGCTGCAGGCCAAGGAAGAGGACCTCGTGGCCACCAACCAGGCCCGGCTGGTGCTCGACGAGGAAGTCAAGCTGATGCAATCGCAGCTGCGGCTCGGCGCCGGCGCCTCCACCGAGGCCGGCACCCTGCGCAGCCAGATCACCACCCTCAAGCGCGAGATCGCCGAGAAGTCGCTGGTCTATTCCGACACCCATCCCGCCATCCGCCTGCTCAGGCAGCGGCTCGCCGATCTCGAGACCCAGGAAGCCGCCGCCGCCGACCGGCCCGCCGGCGACCAGGCCGCGACGCTGTCGCCGGAACTGGCGCTGCTGGCCGAGCGCATCGCCAATGCCAAGCCGCGCCAGGAAGCCTCGCGGGCACTGAGCAGGCAGCTGGAGACGCGCATCGACTGGCTCAAGACCATCATCGCCCGGGCCCCGGCGGTGCAGGCCCGGCTCGACGCCATCCAGACCGAACGGCAGAATATCGAGCGCAGCCTCGCCGACATGCAGAACAGGCTCGACACCGCCCGCCTCGGCGAGCGGCTCGAACTGGACAATTCGATGTCCAAGATCGAGGTCGTCGAGGCGCCCGAGGCCGCCCGCTACAAGAACGGCCCGTCGCGCAGCATGATGCTGATGATCCTGGCCTGCTTCTCCGCCGTCGTCGGCGCCGGCGCCATCCTCCTCGCCGACAGTCTCGACCGCACGATCCGCGGCTCCTTCGACCTGGCCGAGGCGCTCGAGGGCGAGGAACTGATCATGATCCCGAACTGGACGCCGCATTTCGGGGTGCGGCGCTGGTTCGGACTGTTGCCAAATAGAGAGCAGATGAGCCCAAGTCGCGCCTAGCCGACGCTCACGCTCCGAATTCCCTTGCAGGATGCATTCGAATGGACGCAGTTTCCGGAAAACTCCATATGGCGAGAGTAGCGACATTGTTGGAAGGCGTGAGCATCGATCCCCGTCATACCGCGGAGGCGGCCAGCCGCCACCCCTCCGTCGACCTCGTCCTCGCCCACGCCTTCGACAAGATCGAGGCCGAGGCGATCTGGCCGATCTATCTCAGGTCCCACCGCGTCGTCGCCTTCGACAGCGGCCATGAAATGACGCGCTGCTACGACGTGCTGCGCAACCAGCTCATGAACGAGAACCGCGACAAGCCCGTCCACCAGATCGCCGTCACCGCGCCCACCAAGGACTGCGGCGTCACCGTCACCGCCGCAAACCTCGCGCTCAGCTTCGCCCGCGTCCACGAGGTCAATGTCCTGCTGGTCGACATGAACACCAAGTCGCCCTCCATCGGCCGCACCCTCGGCCTGTCGTCGATGACCCCCGCCGAGGAGCGCAACGGATCGCTGCTCTCCGTCGACGTCAACGGCACCCACATGTATGTGCTGCGGCCCGGCCTGCAGGACGCAACCGCGCTCGTCCGCACCGACACCGCCCGCATCATCGCACAGGTCAGCCAGGCCCGTCAGCGCGTCATGCCCACCGTCATCATCTACGACATGCCCCCCGTCATGGTCGCCGACGAACTCAACGCCGTCGTCAAGGACGCAGACTCCGCCGTCGTCGTCCTCGCCGTCGGACATTCCACAGTCGCCGAATACGAAATCTGCAAGACATTCCTCGGAAACCGAAAGGGCATCCGCGTCGTCCTCAACAAAAGCCGGAAACACGGACTGTGAGCGGTCAGCGCAGATAGCCGGCCAGTCTTTTCTGCCGCCTCAGAAATAGAGATAGTCCCCGTAGCCGGACAGCCGCGTGATCCTCGGAATGTCCTTCAGGCGTATGCCGCCATAGGCGATCTCGATGACATCCTCCCGCTCGAGCTCCTGCAGCTTCTTGTTGACGGTCGGGCGGGTGCAGCCGAGGATGCGGGCCAGCATGTCCTGTGTCACGGCAAGATCGTCCCCGCTTTCGCCTCCCCCGCCACGCAGGCTCAGCAGCAGCCGCGCCAGCCGCACCTCCATGGGCTGCAGGGCGCGATCCTCCAGAACCCGGTTGGCCATGCGCAACCGGTGACACAGGATGTCCATCAGCGAACGGGTGAAGGCGGGATAGTCGTCCATGCAGGATTGGGTCGTCCGGCGGTCGACGGTCAGCAGGGTCGTCGGTCCATGCGCATACACGTCATTGGCATTGTTGATGCCGTCGATCGTCGACACCAGCCCGAAGATGTCGCCCTTCTTCATGATCGAGAAGACATATTCCTTGCCGTCGGATGTGAACGTGACCGAGCGCAGGCCGCCCTCCACGATGATGGCGATGCCCGCCGCATGTTCGGTGCGCGAGACCCAGAGTTCGTCGCTCGACAATCGTCGCATCACCGCCTTCGATACCAGGAGATCGACGATCTCGGGAGGAAGGCTGCGGAGCCAGGGATTGTCATAGATGAGCGTGCGATCGACTGCCATGCCCGCTTATAGCCTCACCGCTGCCGGCAGGCCATCGCCGCCATGCAATGGCCCACGATTGTCGGCGTCACCTCGGAGACGAACGCGCTACTCCGGAGCGTGCGGCGTCGCATTGCCATTGGCGAGCCACAGATCCCAGTCGGCGCCGTTGAGATGGCCTTCGGCGAATACCCGCCGTTCCGGCGTCGCGTCTTCCGGACGCCCGATCTGGCCGCAACCGGTCACGCCCTTGTCGATCGCATAGCGGCGCGGATCGACATAGGCGGAAAACCAGCTCGACAACTGGCCGCGCATGGCCTCGACCATGTCGCTGAGCGCCGGATCGTGAATACGGTTGTCGCGCTCGTCCGGATCGTTGAGCAGGTCGAACAGCTCGTGCGGGCCTTCGGGATGGCGATGGACATATTTCCACTCCGTGGTCCGTACCATGCGAACCGGGCCATATTCGTCATAGACCACGATGCCTTCACGTTCGGGCAGCGGATTTCCGGCAAAGGCCGTGGCAAAGCTTCGCCCCGGCTTGGCCACGTCACCGGGCTCGACCAGCCCGACATGTTCAAGCAGCGTGGGGAAGACGTCGTATCCGCTGAGCAGGGCAGGGGACACCAGCCCTGAGCCAATCCGGCCCGGCTGGGACATGATGCAGGGCACGCGGATCGACGTGTCGTACATGTTGGGCGGGCTGGTGCCGTTGCCCTTGCCCCAGATGCCGTGATGGCCGCAGTTCATGCCGTTGTCGCCCAGGAACACCACCAGGGTCGATTCGGTCAGCCCCTGGCGCTCGACCTCGTCGATGACCCGGCCGATCGCCGCGTCCATGGCCGTCACCGCGGCGAAATAGCCGATGAGGCTCGCCCGCCGCTGCTGCAGCCCCTTGGCCACCGCTGCATTGCCGCCGGCGAAATCGGGATGCGGCGGCTCGTCCGGGCAGGTCTCGAAGGCGCAATCCTCGTAGAGGTCGGTGAACTCCTTCGGATGGGAATCGATCCACGGATAATGCGGCGCGGTAAAATTGAGGCTGAGCCAGAACGGCTCCGGCCGCTGGGCCTCGCCGGCGACGAAGTCCACCGCCCGGCCGGAAAGATCGTCGGTGATGTACTCCTTGACGGTGACGGGCCGATCGCCGTCCACCATCGGCGCCCCGTAATAGGGACCCATCCCGGCCTGGTGCGCATACCACTTGACGTGATTGGGACGGGGCACATCGCTTGCGCCGAGATGCCACTTGCCGATCAGGCCGCAGCGATAGCCGTTGTCATGGAACGTGTCGGTGAGAAGACGCTGGCCGGCGAGATAATCGATCCGGCTGTCGCCCATGCTGCCGACACGAATCCAGTCCTGAACGCCGTGCCTCGACGGGATGTCTCCGGTCAGGAT
>JAEZGJ010000014.1 GCA_023416965.1 Pseudomonadota bacterium
CCAACCGCGCCATGCTGGCCGCGCTGATGCAGCGCCACGGCTTTCGCGCCTACGCGAGGGAATGGTGGCATTTCCAGCTCGCGCAGGAGCCATTTCCCGGCCGCAGCTTCGATTTTCCCGTCATGCAGCGGCGGCAGAGGTGACCTGATACGGACGCCTCAGGGAACGGCCGCCCCTCGGGTGCATTGTGTTGGAGCGCTACTGGAGGCTGAGCCATGACCGATGTCCGACCCGTCACTCCCGAAACCGCCCGCACCGGCCACTCGCTGGGCGCCCATCTCGTGCCGCTGCGCCGCAACTGGGGCTGGCTGATGGGGGCGGGCATAGCGCTCATCGCACTCGGCCTCTTCGGCCTGGTGGCGGCGGCGCTCTTCACGGTCGCGAGCGTGCTCTCCTTCGGCGCCATGATGCTGGTCGCCGGCGGCGTGCTTCTCTTCGATTCCTTCCGCCGCGAGGGCTGGGAGAGCCGGCTGGCGATGATCGCCATCGGCATTCTCTACATCGCCACCGGCGCGCTGGTCTTCTACAACCCGCTCCAGGCCGTCGTCGCCCTGACGTTTGTCTGCGCCGCCATGCTGGTCGCGGTGGGGCTGCTGCGAATCGTCACCGCCTTCCATATGCGCCCGCTCGTCGTCTGGGGCTGGGTGCTGGCCTCTGGCATGATCTCCCTGCTGCTCGGCCTCTTCATCTTCGTGCAGCTGCCGCAGGCGGCGCCCTGGGTGCTCGGCACCTTCCTCGCCGTCGAGCTGATCTTCCAGGGCTGGTCCTACGTCTTCCTCGCCCGCGCCATCCGCTCGACCTTCGACGGCGTGCATCCCAGGCCCATCGCCTGACGCTTCCGGCATGGTCACCAAATCCTTGCCGGAAACCGTTTCTTAACGGCCGCCCGCGTTAATGAGGCGTTGACGACACGAGGCCCGCGGACAGGCCCCGCGGGTCGTGATCGTCACCGACGCCCGTGATGCCATGCCGGTCCTGAGCGAGCCGCCGATCCCGACGCACAAGACGCGTGCCCCTCGCGCGCGTGCCGCGCCGGGGCCGCGCCCGTCCGACCGCCGGCCTCGCCCCGTCGGCGCGGCGCGCGGGAGGATCGGCATGACGGCTTCAGACGGCATGGGAGGCACGGGCGACACGTCCCGGCACGTGCCCGTGCTGCTGGCCGAGGTCGTGGCCGCGCTCTCCCCCGCCGACGGCGAGATCATCATCGACGGCACTTTTGGCGCCGGCGGCTACAGCCGCGCCCTGCTGGAAGCGGCCGACACCCGCGTCATCGCCATCGACCGCGATCCGGCCGCCATTGCCGGCGGCGCCGTCCTGGTCGATGCCTTCGCCGGCCGCCTCACCCTCGTCCACGACCGATTCGCCCGTCTGGACGCGGTGGCCGCCGAATGCGGCCATGCCGGCGTCGACGGCGTCGTGCTCGACATCGGCGTCTCCTCCATGCAGCTCGACGAGGCCGCCCGCGGCTTCTCCTTCCGCTTCGACGGGCCGCTCGACATGCGCATGGCGAGCGAGGGCGAAAGCGCCGCCGATCTCGTGGCCAGGATCGAGGAGACGGCCCTCGCCAACCTGATCTACACCTATGGCGAGGAGCGCCTGTCGCGGCCCATCGCCAAGGCCATCGTCCGCGAGCGGGCGGCGGAGCCGATTCTCACCACCCGCCGCCTCGCCGACATCGTCGCCCGCGTCGTGCGCTCCAAGCCCGGTGACATTCATCCGGCGACGCGAACCTTCCAGGCGCTGCGCATCGCCGTGAACGACGAGCTCGGCGAGCTCGAGGCGGCTCTGGAGGCCGCCGAGCGGGTGCTGAAGCCCGGCGGGCGGCTCGCCGTGGTCACCTTCCACTCACTCGAGGACCGCATCGTCAAGCAGTTCCTCGCCGAGCGGTCCGGCAAGGCCCCCGGCGGCTCGCGCCATGTTCCGGCGGCTCGCCCGCCCGAGCCGACATTCACCCTGCTGACGCGCAAGGCGGTCGCCGCCTCCGAGGCCGAGAGCCGCGCCAACCCGCGCGCCCGCTCCGCCAAGCTGCGCGCCGCTTTGCGCACCGCCGCGAGCCCGAGGACCCGCCCATGATGCGTCTCCTCAACATCGTCGTGGTGGCGGCCCTGATCGTCGCGGCGGCCTATGTCTATCGCATCAAGTACGAGGCGACCCGGCACGCCGAACAGGTGGCGAAGCTCCAGCTCGAGATCAAGCGCGAGCGCGAGACCATCGCCGAGCTGAAGGCCCAGTGGGCGCAGCTCAACAGCCCCGACCGGCTCCAGGCCCTGGCCGAGAAACACCTCCGGCTCCGGCCGCTCGCCATCAACCAGCTGCACGACCTGACCGGCCTGCCCGACAAGCCCTTCGTCGATCCCGATCCGATCGGTTCCATGCTGGAGGCTCTCGGCTCCGGCGCCGATCCTGTGGTGACCGGCTCCGTTCTGGGCACGCCGGTGCCGCAACGCCGCCCGGCAGGAGGCCGCTGATGACCCCCCGGCCGTCCTTTGTCATGCGTGCGCGCCACGCCCTCGCCTGGGTGCTCGCCGGTCCGCAATCGGAGCGCCTGAAGAAGGCGAAGTCGCGCGTGCGCCTCGCCATGCTCGGCTTCGGCGCCCTCTACGCCGTCATCGCCGTCAGCCTCGTGCTCTACGTCGTGCGCTACGACCGCTCGGCCCAGTCGGGCGTGCGCAGCGCCGAGGCGGTCTCCTCCACCCGCCCGGATATCCTCGACCGCAACGGCGAGGTGCTGGCCACCGACGTGCGCGCCATCTCGCTCTATGCCGAGCCGAAGAAGCTCGCCGCCAGCTTCGACGTCGACGAGGCGACCGAGCTCCTCACCGCGGTCCTTCCCGATCTCGACCAGCGCGAGGTGCGCGAACGCCTGCGTTCCGGCAAGGGCTTCGTCTGGCTGCGCCGGGAGATCACCCCGACCCAGCGCGACCAGATCCACCGCCTCGGCATTCCCGGCGTCGGCTTCCTGCGCGAGGCCAAGCGCTCCTATCCCAACGGGCCGACGCTCTCCCACGTGCTCGGCATGGTCAACGTCGACAACCAGGGCCTCGGCGGCATCGAGCGCTACATCGACAACCAGGGCCTCGCCGAGCTGCACCGCGCCGGCTTCGTCACTGACCGCAACCAGGCGGCCGTGCAGCTCTCCATCGACCTGCGCGTCCAGCACGTGCTGCGCGACGAACTGGTCCAGGCGCACCAGAAATTCCGCGCCAAGGCGGCGGCCGGCGTCATCGTCGACGTCAATACCGGCGAGATACTGGCGCTCGCCTCGATCCCCGACTACGACCCGAACCGGCCCTCCACCGCCGCCGGCTTCGACCGCGCCAACCGCATCACCACCGGCGTCTATGAGATGGGCTCGGTGATGAAGTCGCTGACCACCGCCATGGCGCTGGATTCCGGCCGCTTCACCATCAATTCCACCCTCGACGCCCGCTTCCCCATGGCGGTCGGCCGCCACCAGGTGAAGGACTTCCACGCCCAGCGCCGCGTGCTGACCCTGCCGGAGGTCTTCACCTATTCCTCCAATATCGGCACCAGCCGCATGGCGCTCACCCTCGGCGGCGAGCACCAGCGCGCCTTCCTGCGCCGCCTCGGCCAGTTCGACCGCGTCGTAACCGAGATCGGCCCCTCGACCGCGCCGCTCGTGCCGCGCCGCTGGGCCGACATCACCGCCGCTACCGTCTCCTTCGGCCACGGCATCTCGGTCGCCCCGCTGCAGGCGGTCATGGGTACCGCCGCCCTCGTCAATGGCGGCCGGCTCATCCAGCCGACCTTCCTGCGCCGCACGCCGGAGGAGGCCAATGCCATCGCCCGTCAGGTCATCCGTCCCGAGACCTCGCAAGCCATGCGCTTCCTGATGCGCCTCAATTCCGAGCGCGGCTCCGGCCGCCGGGCCGAGGTCGACGGCTTCTATGTCGGCGGCAAGACAGGCACCTCGGAAAAGGTCATCGGCGGCCGCTATTCCAAGGACAAGCAGCTCAACTCCTTCATGGCCATCTTCCCGGCCGACCAGCCGCGCTACCTGCTCCTCGTCATGCTCGACGAGCCGCGCGGCATCCCGGAGACCCACGGCCTCGCCACCGCCGGCTTCAACGCTGCACCCACAGCCGGCCGCGTCATCGCCCGCTCCGCCCCCCTTCTCGGCCTGCAGCCGCGCTTCGACATGCCGCCCGCCATGCAGGCGATCCAGGCGGGTTACCGGATGCCTGGGCGGTGAGGGCCTGCCCCATCTCCGCCACAGTGCCTGACGCTGATGTCCGCGAACTGAGATCACCGCGCCCGATGCCTTCCCACACCCTCCGATCCCTGCTCGCCGAGGAGACGCCGCCGGGGCTGGCGTCTCTCGCCGTCTCCGGCATCACCGCCGACAGCCGGGCCGTGGCGGCGGGCACGCTCTTCTTCGCGCTGAAGGGCGAGAAGACCGACGGCATGGCCTATGCGCCGGCCGCCGCCGCCGCCGGTGCGGCCGCCATCGTCACAGACAGGGCGGAGGCGCCGGCCGAGGTCGCAGGTGTTCCCGTCGTCGCCGTCGCCAATGGCCGCCTCAGCCTGGCGCTTGCCGCCAGCCGCTTCCACGCCCGCCAGCCGGCCACCATCGCCGCCGTCACCGGCACCTCCGGCAAGACCTCGGTCGCCGCCTTCCTGCGCCAGATCTTCCAGGCGGAGGGGCATGCCGCCGCCTCCATCGGCACGGTCGGCGTGGTGCGCCCCTCCGGCAAGGTCTATGGCGGCCTGACCACGCCCGATCCGGTGACGCTGCACGAAACCCTCGACACGCTTGCCGGCGAGGGAGTCACCCATGTCGCCTTCGAGGCCTCCTCCCACGGGCTCGACCAGCACCGGCTCGACGGTGTGCGCATCCAGGCGGCCGGCTTCACCAACCTGTCCCGCGACCATCTCGACTATCACCATACTGTCGAGGCCTACCGCGCCGCCAAGCTGCGCCTCTTCACCGAGCTCCTGCCGCCCGGCGGCACGGCCGTCGTCATGGCCGGTCCGGAAGGTGATCCCTTCATCGCCGCGGCGACGGCTCGGGGGCAGAGGCTCATCGTCATCGGCCGCGACCCGGCTCTTGGCGCGGACGGCATCGCCATCCTCTCCGAGAGCATCGACGGCGCGGCCCAGAGGATCGAGATCGAGGCTTTCGGGCCCCGCCGCGCCATCCGCATTCCGCTGCTCGGCCGTTTCCAGGTGGACAACGCCCTCGTCGCCGCCGGCCTCGCCATCGGTTGCGGCATCGCCCCCGACCGCGCCTTCGCAGCTCTCGCCGGGCTCGAGGGGGCCAAGGGCCGGCTCGAATTCGTCGGCGCCAAGGACGGCGCCCCCGTCGTCGTCGACTATGCCCACAAGCCCGGCGCGCTGGAGACCGTGCTCGACGCGGCCCGGCCCTTCGCCACCGGACGCCTCGTCGTGGTGGTGGGCTGCGGCGGCGACCGCGATCCCGGCAAGCGACCGATGATGGGCCGCATCGCGGTCGAAAAGGCCGACCGCGTCATCGTCACCGACGACAATCCGCGCTCGGAGGACCCCGCGGCCATCCGCGCCGCCATCATGGCGGCCGCACCGGGGGCCGAGGAGATCGGCGACCGCGCCGAGGCGATCCGCGCCGCCGTACGCGACCTCGCTTCCGGCGACCTCCTCGTCATCGCTGGGAAGGGCCACGAGACCGGCCAGATCGTCGGCTCCGTCACGCTGCCCTTCTCCGACCACGAGGTCGCCGCCGCGGCGATCCGTGAATTCTCCTCCCCCTCCGCCGTGAAAGGGCCGGCCGCATGAGCCAGCAGCCTCTGTGGACCACCGAAGCGCTGGCGCGCGCCATGGGCGGCCGTCTCGTGGGCGAGCCCGCGGCCACCGTCTCGGACCTCTCGATCGACACCCGCACCCTCGCTGCCGACGAGGCCTACATCGCCATCAAGGGCCACGCCCATGACGGCCATGCCTTCGTCCAGGCGGCGCTCGACAAGGGCGCGGCGCTCGCCGTCGTCTCGCAGGACTGGGCCGCCACCGCGCCTCCCGGAGCCTATCTCGTCGTCGCCGATCCGCTGAAGGCGCTGGAAAAGGCGGGCACCGTCGCCCGTGCCCGTACCGCGGCGAAAATCGTCGCCGTCACCGGCTCCATCGGCAAGACCTCCACCAAGGAGGCCCTCGCCCACGTCCTCTCGCGCGAGGGACGCACCCATGCCCCGCCCAAGAGCTTCAACAACCATATCGGCGTGCCCCTGACGCTCGCCCGCATGCCCGCGGGAAGCCAGTTCGGCGTCTTCGAGATCGGCATGAACCATGCCGGCGAGATCACTCCGCTGACGCGGATGGTGAAGCCCGACATCGCCGTCATCACCAATGTCGAGGCCGTCCACATCGAGAACCTCGGCACGATCGAGGCTATCGCCGACGCCAAGGCGGAGATCTTCGCCGGAGTCGAGCATGGCGGCGCGGCGGTCCTGCCGCGCGACAGCCGCCATTTCGAGCGCCTCGCCCGCGCCGCGCGCGCTGCCGGCATCGACACCATCGTCACCTTCGGCGAGCACGAGGAGGCGGACGTGCGCCTCTTGCGCGTCGTGCTTGCCGCCGACTGCTCCACCGTCTCGGCCCGCATCATGGAGACGGACGTCACCTACAAGCTGGGCTCACCCGGCCGCCACCTCGCCATGAATTCGCTGGCCGTCCTCGCGGCGGCGAAGCTCGCCGGCGCCGATCTCGCGGTCGCCGCCCTCACCCTCGGCGAGACGCGTGCCGTGGCCGGTCGCGGCGAACGCACCCAGCGCCGCCTCGCCTCGGGCTCCTTCACGCTGCTCGACGAGAGCTACAACGCCAATCCCGTATCGGTGCGCGCCGCCATCGCCGTGCTCGGCACCGCGCCGAAGGGGCCGGAGGGCCGCCGCATGGCCGTTCTTGGCGACATGCTGGAACTCGGCCCCGAGGGCCCCGCCCTGCATGCGGGCCTCGCCGAACCGCTCGACAAGGCTGGCATCGACCTCGTCTTCTGCTCCGGACCGCTGATGGAGAGCCTGTGGAAGGCATTGCCGCCACACCGGCGAGGCGCGTGGGCCGCGACCTCGGCCGAACTCGGGCCCATGGTGATCCGCGCCCTGCGTGCCGGCGACGTCGCCATGGTCAAGGGCTCGCGCGGCAGCCTCATGGCGCCCCTCGTCGAGACGCTGAAGCAGAAATTCCCGCCCGTGCCCGCCGACGAGCATCAGGGCGTGGCCTGACCGGCTGCGGCGGCGGGCTTTGCGTCCGTCCCGCGGCAGGGCATATCGACATGAACCACACCGGGGGCGGCGGTGGTGATTCGCTTGCCGGCTCAGCGGCGCGACGGACGAAAGACGACGACAACGATGTTCGCCTTCCTTGCCGAATTTTCCGGCGTCTTTTCGCCGCTCAACATCTTCCGCTACATCACCTTCCGCACCGGCGGCGCCATCTTCACGGCGCTGATCTTCGTCTTCCTGTTCGGTCCCGGCCTCATCCAGCTCCTGCGCCTGAAACAGGGCAAGGGGCAGCCGATCCGTGCCGACGGCCCGGAGTCGCACCTCGCCAAGAAGGGCACGCCCACCATGGGCGGCCTGATGATCCTCTCCGGCCTCCTGGTGGCGACCCTGCTCTGGGCCAACCTGCGCAGCCCCTATGTCTGGATCCTGCTCTTCGTCCTGCTGGGCTTCGGCGCCATCGGCTTCTATGACGACTACCTCAAGGTGACGAAGCAGACCCATGCCGGCTTTTCCAGCAAGGCCCGCCTGGCGCTCGAATTCCTCATCGCCGGTCTCGCCGTCACCGCCGTCATGATGGTCACGCGGGAGCCGCTGAACACCTCGATCTTCTTCCCCTTCATCAAGGACCTGTCGGTCAACATCGGCTACCTGATGATCCTGTTCGGGGCCTTCGTGATCGTCGGCTCCGGCAACGCAGTGAACCTCACCGACGGGCTCGACGGCCTCGCCATCGTGCCGGTGATGATCGCCGCAGGTACCTTCGGCGTCATCGCCTATCTCTCCGGCAACGCCTTCTTCGCCAACTACCTGCAGATCACCCACGTGCCCGGCACCGGCGAGATCATCGTCATCATCGGCGCCCTCATCGGCGCCGGCCTCGGCTTCCTGTGGTTCAACGCCCCGCCGGCCCACATCTTCATGGGCGACACCGGCTCGCTCGCCCTCGGCGGCCTCATCGGCACCATCGCCGTGGCGGTGAAGCACGAGATCGTGCTGCTGGTGGTGGGCGGCCTCTTCGTGCTCGAGGCCGTGTCGGTCATCGTCCAGGTCGTCTCCTTCAAGCTCACCGGCAAGCGCGTCTTCCGCATGGCGCCGATACACCATCATTTCGAGAAGAAAGGCTGGTCGGAGCCGCAGGTGGTGGTGCGGTTCTGGATCATCGCCTTCGTGCTGGCGCTGGCCGGCCTGTCGACGCTGAAGCTCCGGTGAGCGGGATGCGACCGTCAGCGACGGGCTCCGCTGCGTCACCTCTCCCGGGCGGGGAGAGGTCGGCGCGTCAGCCCCGGGTGAGGGGGGT
>JAEZGJ010000019.1 GCA_023416965.1 Pseudomonadota bacterium
TGGGGGGGGGGGGGGGGGGGGGGGGGGGGGGGCCCCCCGCCGGGGCGCGCACGGACCTTGATCGCACCCGTCAGCTTCGGGCGACCGGGGCCGCCGCGCTCGCCCAGTTCGAGCGGGACACCTTCGCCTTCGAGGCTGCCGAACGGGATGTGGTCGCCGCCGAACGGCGAAGGCATGCCGCGGAGCACGCCGTGGCCCAGATGAGAGCTCTCATCCGACCCGGCGGGGAAGCCAACGGCGACACCTTCACGCTGAACGCTCCCATTGCCGGCCGAGTTCTCAGGGTGGTTCAGGAAAGCGAGGGGGTCGTCGCTGCCGGCGCACCGATCATGGAGATCGGCGATCCCCGGGACATCGAGGTCGCCGTCGACCTCCTTACCACCGTGGCGGCCCGCCTGCGCGAGGGGGCCGCGGTGTCCATCAGCGGCTGGGGCGGGCCGACACCGCTCCCTGGTCGTGTCCGCCGCGTCGAGCCCTCTGGCTTCACCAAGCTGTCGGCCCTCGGCGTCGAGGAACAGCGAGTCTGGGTGCTGATCGACATCGTCGCCCCGCCCCCGCAGCGTGCAGGACTGGCCGACGGATTTCGCGTCGAAGTGACGATTACGCTCAACGAGATCGAGGCGGCAACCCTCATCCCCGCAGGAGCACTGTTTCGGCGTGGCGACGATTGGTTCGTCTTCCTCGCGGCCGAAGGCCGTGCGCGGCTGCGGCGCGTCGAGCTCCTCCAGCGCTCGGGACGCACAGCGGCGGTGGCCGCTGGGCTGAAGCCAGGCGAAAGGGTCATCGTCTATCCCCCCTCGGCGGTCGCTGATGGCAAGCCGGTGCGCGATATCTAGCCGGCGGTAGCCGCCATCTGACGGGCCCCTGGCCCGCGCGATCGCTCAGATGGGACTCCCGGAGACGCTGACCCCTGCAACCCACCCAACGTCCGCCTCGAGACCGGCGCGCGACATCGGCTCGGGCGGCGCGAAGCGAACGCCACTCGTCGGGCTCCGGGCTCGAGCGAGAAATCCCCGATCACCGCATCGCGGTGGCGTGGCGTCATGGGTCGCTCTGCGGGCCCTGCTGATCCGACGCCGGCGCCCAGCGGGATCGCCTGTGACAGAGGCATGATCGGATCCGATTGGCATCGCCCGCTTCCAGCCACCGCGCGCTTGAGCGAACAATGCGGCCAGGGCTCGCGTGACGATCGGCCCGCGTCTTCCGGTTGTGGGATGGCAGTCCGACACCTTACGGCCACTCTGCTACCGCGGCCGGCCTCAGCCTCGCCGACGAGTGATTCAAGCCACCGCAAGGACCTGCCATGATAATAAAGACGGACCGCCCCTCGCCGGCAAGACCGCCCTGGTGACCGGCGCCGGACGAGGCCTCGGACGCGCCTTCGCCGGGCGCCTCGCGGCACTCGGGGCCGGCATCGCCACATGCAGCTGCGGGGCGGTCGTTGCCGCGGGCGGCACATGCTCCTCATCGCGCCCGGGGCTCCCTCGACAAGAGGGGCAGGCTCCCGAAGAGAACCAGCCCGAGCACGACCCAGAAGAGCGTGATCAGCGCGGTGGCGGCGAGGATGGGCCAGGGGCCGAAGGCGGCGATGAGCGGCATGGCGGCCGCCGTGAACAGCCCGCCGCCGACGACCGGCTCGAAAAGCAATTGCTTGGCGCCGAAACTGGCGAGGGCGGGGCTCCTGTTCTGGGGATCGCTCATCGAGAGCAGCATGAGCCCCGTAGCCGTCATGCCGAGGCTCTGTCCGAGATCGGCAATGGCGCGCTCAAACCACCATTCGCGCATCAGGACGGGCGCCAGAAGCGCAAAGCAGGCAAAGCTCCAGACGATGCCGGCGAGGGCGAGCAAGGCGAAGGGGACGAGATGCGTTCCGATCGCGGCGAGCGAAAGGGTCGCTACGGCGCACAGGATCAGGAAGTCCAGGGCGAGCCCTTTCAGCGCCCGCACCATCCGGCGGTCCACCAGATCATGGCAACCACAGGCGGTCAGGGCTTGCTGAACGATGACACCCCCGATCATGGCGAAGGGAAAGAGCGGCATATGGCTCAGGATCCCCGGAGCACCGGTCGGACCGACCATCCGCTCGGCGGCAGTCAGCGCCGCCATGATGATCCAGCCGATGCCGATCGAGGCGGCCACGACCACCGCCGCGAGCGACAGCGGCGCCACGACTTCGTCCAGAGAACCCGCCGGAGATGACGATGCCGCTTCGCCACCGCCGGGCCCCGGAAGGCCGGCCCTGCCGGAGGGGTCGATGATCCCGCGCCGCGCAGCCCAGTTGACGAGGGCGACCCCGATCACCACGGCGGCGACGACCCCGACGGTGGCGAGGCCGAGGGCGAGGTCCTTCCCCTCAGGGAAGCCGACCGCCTCGAAGGTCGCAGCCAGCCCCCCTGCCGTGCCGTGGCCGCCTTCGAAACCGATCTCGATGAGCGCGCCCGCCACCGGAGGCAGTCCATAGACCGGGGTGAGGATGGTGATCGCCAGGATGAGGCCGACCACATACTGCCCCCAGGCGAGTGTCTGGCCGAACGCGACCTGCGGCCCGGCGATGCGCCAGATCTCAGCGGGGCCGGGAATGCGCTCGCCGAGAAACAGAGCAGCGAAGACGACCGAGATGGCAAGTCCCGGTACCTGCTTCATAACATCTCGGGCTTCGCCCGGGATGAGGCCGGTCGCCAGAACATGGTCCTCACCCCCTGCGGCCGAGACCGCGGCGCCGAGCGCTTCCGGTCCGAGCAGGAGACCGACGAGCCCGCCGATGAGCGACGCCGGCAGGAAGAGACGGGCCAGCCAGGAGGAGGTGAGACGCAGGGCGACACCGACCCCCAGCAACAGAACGACCAGAGTCAGTGCCGCGATCAGAGCGGTCATCGATGATGCCCCTTGGAAAACGCGAGGCGTGGCCCGCGCGAGACTGTGAACCGAGCCATGGCGTCAGCCCCCGGCGGTGGGATCTGCGGGCGGCACCACGAGCACATCGATCGTGGCGGCCCGCAACACGCCCTCCGCCACGCTTCCCAACAGAAATCGGGCGAGACCGGTCTGGCCGCGCGTCCCCATGACGATCAGGTCGGCATCCGCACCGGCGGCAGCCTGCAGAATCGCGGTCGGGATCGTCGCTTCCGCCGCGCGTGCCAGGCAACGGCTCGGCTCGAGCGGCAGGGTTTTCGCAAAGATCCGCAGTTCTTCCGTTCCCGCCGCTTCCCGCTTCTCGATGTGGTGCCGGATTTCGGGAGACGATGTCGCGGCGCGGATCATGAGCGCCACCTCCGGAACGTCGATCGCCCGGAACAGCGTCAATTCGACGCCCGCGGCCAGGCCGAGCCGCGCGAGGGAGCGCATCGCCTCCGAAGACGGGGCAGAAAGATCGGAGGCGGCCAAGGCGCGACGATAGGGGCCTGCAGGGTTGCCGTTCGCCATCAAGACCGGGATCGGACTGTGGCGGATAACCCGTTCCGCCGTCGTCCCGACGAAGACATCTCGCAGGATCTGACGACGATGGGGCCCGATCACCAGGAGATCGGCCGCCTCGGTCCCGGCAGCGGCCACCACGCCCTGGAATGGATCATCCAGCGCCAGGCGATAGTCGCAGGGGATACCGTCGACATCGCAAACGGTCTGGGACAGCTCCACCAGGGTTTTTTCCGCTGCGGCGCTGTCGAGCGACACAAGATGGTCGGGCCGATCGCCATCCACCACGTGCAGGAGCGAGAGGGCGGCGCCGGTTTGACGCGCCAGCAAGGTGGCGCGGCGCAGCGCCCTGTCGGAGCGGGTCGAAAAATCGGTCGCAACCAGTATTCGTCTCATGAATCACCCTTCCACGATGCCAATCTCGAACGACCCGGCGCCGGACCTCAGAGGGTCCCGAAAGCTGGGCCGCGGCCCCCCGGAGGTGCCGGTGCCGGGACTCTGATCCGGTGTCCTCAGAGTGGCTGCCACAAGCATCTCTTGGGTTCCGGGGCGAGCCGAGGTGCTGGGTCCTCGGGGTGAAGCGGCGTGATCGCCCGATCGACCACGGTCGAAGTGCAGAACAGCCGGCCACGGCCGGATCTACGAGCGGTACATCGGAGCCGTTGACTGATTAAACATGCGGGTGAACGCGCCGGATTGACCTGAAACAATCGGATTCTGCGACATTTCAACGCGAGTGCCGTTACGGCCGGGCCTGAACCCGGATTCTCGCGGGGTTGAAAGGGCGCGGAGCGGCGCGGGCTCCCTGCCGGTCGCCGCTGGCCCCCCGTTCGGCGCGGATATGCGCGACAGCAGCTCCCACCGAGCGGACTGGCTGACTTGCGCGCCCTATACTCGTCCCGTTGATATCGTTGCGCTCCGGCTCCGGCGCGCCGAGGCTTCGCAGCGGGAGGCGCCGCGGCCGTCTCCATGCGGCGCTCGAACGGGTGCCCCCGAGCGCCGGGGGCTTGAGCAGCGCTCTGCGCAGGAGGCAGGAATGGGTTGGTCCTTCACGATCGGGCGGGTCTTCGGCACCGAGGTGCGCATTCACCTGACCTTCCTCCTGCTCGTCGCGTGGTTCGCGCTCTCGGCGGGGATGCGGGACGGACAGGCGGGAGCGATCCAGGCCGCAGCCTTCGTGCTGGCGGTCTTCGCCTGCGTCCTCGCGCATGAATTCGGCCACGTGCTGATGGCCCGCCGGTTCGGCATCGCCACACCAGACGTCACGCTGCTGCCGATCGGCGGGGTCGCCAACATGGCACGGATGCCCGAGGACCCCGGACAGGAATTGTGGATTGCCCTTGCGGGGCCCGCGGTGAATGTCGTCATCGCGCTGCTGCTCGTCGCCGTGGCGGGCGCGCGCCTCGATCCGGCCCAGGTCACAGCCACGGCCACCGGTTCGGCAGCCGATTTCGCCACCCGCCTGGCAGCGGTCAACATGGTTCTCGTCGTCTTCAACCTCCTTCCCGCCTTTCCCATGGACGGCGGGCGCGTGCTGCGGGCAGCCCTGTCCTGGTGGATGGGCCGACCGCAGGCGACCCGCATCGCAGCGCGCATCGGCCAGAGCCTCGCCTTCGTGCTCGGCTTTCTCGGGCTCTTCGGCAATCCGCTGCTCATCTTCATCGCCCTGTTCGTCTTCATGGCGGCTAGTCAGGAGGCCTATGCGGTGGAGCTGGGCGATGCGACGAGCCGGGCAGGCGTCGGGCGCGCCACCATCACGTCCTTCTCGACGCTGAAGACCGACGCCCGGGTGGGCGAGGCCGTCGATCTCCTCCTCTCCACCTCGCAGCGAGAGTTTCCCGTGACCGACGGGGCCGGGCGGCTGCGCGGCGTTCTCACCCGCGACGGGATGATCCAGGCCCTGGCGACGTCAGGCCCGGACACCGCGGTCCTCGATGTCATGGAGCGGGAGATCGCCACGGTGCACCAGCGCGTCCCCCTGTCCCAGGCGGTCACCGCGCTGGAGACATCCGGCCGACCGCTGGTGGGCGTCGTCGACGACGACCAGCGGGTCGTCGGCCTCGTGACGATGGAAAACCTCGCCGAGTACATGATGGTGGAGCGGGCGAGGCGCGAGCGCCCCGGACCCTAGCAGCCCGCCGGGAGGCGGGCGGCCGGCGTCAGTGCGAGATCAGGACCGGCACCGACAAGGACGCCAGGACGCCGCGCGTCGCCCCGCCGACGACGAAGTCCCGGAGCCGCGAATGGCCGTAGCCGCCCATCACCAGCAATCCCGCTCCGGCGTCGCGGCAGGCCTCCTGCAGCGCAAAGGCGATCGGCCTGTTGCCGGCCGAGAACACATGGGCACCGGCCGTGAGGCCGCGGCGCGACAGGCTGTCCACGAGACGGTCGGCGATGCCGGCCTCCATCTGCTTCTCGTCCCCCGCCGTCAGAACGGTGACGCGGGCACCGCCGGCGAGGAAGCGGCCCGCATCGGCGAGGGCCCGGGCGGCAACCCGGCTTCCGTCCCAGGCCAGGGCGACGTGGCCGATGCGGACCGGCTCGTGATCTTCAGGAACCAGCAGGACCGGGCGCCCCGACCCGAAGATCACCGCCTCGGCGACCTCGCGGGACGTGAGGTTGTGCTCCGCCCACAGGATGATGGAAAGGTCGCGGTAACGGGCCTCCTCCGCAGCGCCCGCCACGGCTTCCGTCGGCGCCGCCACCCGGGTCTCCAGGCTGAGCGCGAGCCCATGCCGCCGAGCTCCTTCCTCCACGGCAGAGGCGAGGGAGGCCGCATGCTGGCGGCTGTCGTTCTCCACCTTCTGGATCATCTCCGACACGCTGATGATCATGGTGCCGAAGGTCGATGCGGCGCGGGGGAGGTCCACCGCATAGACGGTGGCGTCAACGTCCGCGCCGATGGCTCCCGCCATCCCCACCGCCGCCTGCGCGGCCCGCAGGGAGGTGGCGTCGGGATAGGTGAGCAGCGGCAGGTAGGCGATCGTCTTCATGCGGGCAAATCCTTCCTCAGGGTCCGAACTGCCGTGACTGTGGCAGAGCGGACCGGGTCCGGATTGACCTGGAACAAGGGCCGGCCGCGGCATTTCATCGCGACAGCCCGTTCCGCAGGCTTCGAGCGACCGGCTTTTGACGCGGAACAACGACGCCACGGGACCGGGCCGCGAGCGTCGCCCGGCCAGAACCTGAGGGCCAGCGAGAAGGAGACGGGGCGACGATGTCCAGCCATGAAGACGAGATGACCCTCGGCGATCCCCACGCCCGCTCCGTCGCCGACTGCCTCGCCGCTCTAAGGGCGAGCCCGGGCGGTCTCACCGCGGCCGAGGCCGCGCGGCGGCTCGCGATCCACGGGCCCAACCGCCTGCCCGCCGGCACGAGCCGGGGGCCGCTGCGGCGGCTGCTCGCCCAGTTCAACAACGTGCTGATCTACGTCCTGCTCGGCGCCGCCGTCGTCACGGCCGGCCTGCAGCACTGGATCGACACGGCGGTGATCCTAGCGGTGGTGATCGCCAATGCCCTGATCGGCTTCATCCAGGAGGGCAAGGCCGAGGAGGCCATGGCCGCGATCCGGCAGATGCTGGCCCCGCGAGCGGCGGTGCTGCGCGGCGGGGCCCGGGTGACGATCGACGGCGCCGACCTCGTGCCCGGCGACATCGTCCTGCTCGAGGCCGGCGACAAGGTGCCCGGCGACCTCCGGGTGATGGAGGCGCGGGGACTTGCGGCGCAGGAGGCCATCCTCACCGGCGAATCCGTGCCGGTGGAGAAGACCGAGGACCCTGTCGCCCCCGAGGCCGCACTCGGCGACCGGCGCTCGATGCTGTGGTCGGGCACGCTGGTCACCCAGGGGACAGCGCGGGGGCTCGTCGTCGCGACCGGAGGCCGGACGGAGATCGGGCGGATCGGCGGGTTGCTGGCGGGCGTCGAACAGCTGAAGACGCCGCTCGTCGCCCAGATGGATCATTTCGCGCGCTGGCTGTCTCTTCTCATTCTGCTCGTCTCCGCCCTGCTCCTCGCCTACGGTTATTTCGTCGGGCACCGCGACTTTTCGGAAATGTTCATGGCGGTGGTGGGCATGGCCGTCGCGGCCATCCCCGAGGGACTGCCGGCAGTGATGACCATCACGCTGGCCATTGGCGTGCAGGCCATGGCGCGGCGCCATGCCATCGTCCGCCGCCTCCCGGCCATCGAGGCAATCGGTTCGGTCTCCGAGATCTGCACGGACAAGACCGGCACGCTGACCCGCAACGAGATGGTGGTGGCCGCGGCCGAGACCCCTGCCGGCGCCTTCGCGGTCAACGGCGAGGGTTATGCGCCCGAGGGCGCCATCACCCCGGAGGGCGACCTGTCGGCGCTCGCGCGCGCGGCGGCGCTGTGCAACGACGCCGCCTTGCACCAGAGGCATGGGGGCTGGGTGGTCGAGGGGGACCCGATGGAGGGTGCCCTGCTGGCCTTCGCCGGCAAGGCCGGCGTCAGTGCGCTGGACCGGCGGCTCGATGCCATTCCCTTCGACAGCCGCCACCGGTTCATGGCGGTGCTGACCGAAAGCCCCGCGGGGCGGATCGTCCACGTCAAGGGCGCCCCAGAGCGGGTCCTCGGCATGTGCCGCGACATCGATCGGCAGCATTGGCACGAGCGGGCCGAGGCCCTGGCGCGTCGCGGTCTGCGGGTCCTGGCCCTGGCCGAACGGGTGGAGACGGCCGACCGCATCGCGCCCCGCAGCCTTGAAGACGGCCTCACCTTCCTCGGCCTCGTGGGCCTGATAGATCCGCCGCGTCCCGAGGCCATCGCGGCGGTCGCCGAATGCCGGGCGGCCGGCATCCGCGTGAAGATGATCACCGGCGATCACGCCGGCACGGCGGCCGCCATCGCGCGCCAGATCGGCCTCGAAAACCCGGACCGCGTGCTGACCGGCGCCGATCTCGACGCGCTGGATGACGGCCGGCTCGCCGACGAGGTGAAGGGTATCGATGTCTTTGCGCGCACCTCACCCGAGCACAAGTTGCGGCTTGTGACGGCCCTGCAGGCCCACAGTCTTTCGGTGGCGATGACCGGCGACGGGGTGAACGACGCGCCGGCCCTGAAACGCGCCGATGCCGGCATCGCCATGGGCCTCAAGGGCTCGGAGGCGGCGAAGGAGGCGGCCGACCTCGTCCTGGCCGACGACAATTTCGCCTCCATCGCCGCGGCGGTGCGCGAGGGCCGCACCGTCTGGGACAATCTGAAGAAGGTGGTCAGCTGGACCTTGCCCACCAATGCCGGCGAGTCGACGACGGTCGTCCTCGCCCTGCTCCTCGGCCTCGCCCTGCCGGTGACGGCAGTGCAGATCCTCTGGGTCAACCTCATCACGGGGATCACGCTCGGCATCGCGCTGGCCTTCGAGCCGACGGAGGCGGGTACCATGACGCGCCCGCCGCGCCCGCGCGCGACGCCGATCCTGTCCGGCTCGCTCGTCTGGCACGTGGTGCTGGCGGCGGGGCTCTTCGTGGCCGCCGTCTTCGGGATCTTCGCTTACGCGATCGACCGCGGCTACCCGCTGGCGCTGGCCCAGACCATGGCCATGAACATGCTGGTGGTGCTGGAGATCTTCCACCTCTTCTTCATCCGCAACATCCACGGGACATCGCTTACCTGGGCGGCGGCCAGAGGCACGAAAGTCGTGTGGACCGTGGTGATCCTCGTGACCGCGGCGCAGTTCGCGGTCACCTATTTGCCACCGCTGCAGGCGGTGCTCGGCACCCGGGCCGTGCCCCTCGCCGACGGCCTGCTGATCGTGGCCATCGGCGCCGCCTTCTTCGCCATCATCGAGATCGAGAAGCAGATCCGGCTGGCGCTGGCGGGACCACAATCGTCGAGCCCCCGCGAACCGGAGCCATAAGCCATCCCGGATGCGGTCATCTGCCGCGCCGGGCCGGATGAACCGATGGTGCTCCGGGGTGTTGCCCACCCATGTCCAGCCTCGCCGGTTCCCTCACCTTTGCCCAGGAAGGCCGCTTCAAGCTCTGGATCGGCCATGAGAACCGGTTCAGCCTCTGCGTGCTCGCTCATGACGCGGGCATCGAGCCGGAGGACCTCACCGAACTCGTCGGCAGGCAGATCCGGGTCGACGGCGAGGAGGAACCCGGCGCCAACTGCTTCATCGTCCACGCCGTCCACGTGGCGGATCGTCCTGCCGAAACGGGGACATGACGATGAAGCGGCGAAACGTCCTGCGCCATGCGCGCGCCTTCCTGCGCGACTGGTCCATTCCCCGCCAGCTCCGCGGCCTGCGCTCGGAGGGGAAGGCGGCGGAGAGCCACACGTCGCGGCGGCTGCGGCCACGCCTCGAACTCGCCGACCGGGTGGGAACCAGCATCTGCCCCTATTGCGCGGTCGGCTGCGCGCAGAAGATCTACGCCCGGGAAGGCCGGCCGCTTCACGTCGAGGGCGATCCGGCGAGCCCCATCAATCGCGGCACGCTCTGTCCCAAGGGCGCCGCCACCTTCGGGCTGATGACCGCGCCTGACCGGCTGACGACCTGCCGCTACCGCGCGCCCTTCTCCGACCGTTGGGAGGACGTCAGCCTGGACTGGGCGATGGAGCGGATCGCCCAGCGGGTGAAGCAGACCCGCGACGAGACATTCGTCGAGAAGCTGCCGGACGGCGAAACGGTCAATCACACGCTCGGCATCGCGTCGCTGGGCGGGGCCACCCTCGACAACGAGGAAAACTACCTGATCAAGAAGGTCTTCGGCGGCGGCCTCGGCATCGTCGGAATCGAGAACCAGGCGCGCATCTGCCATGCCAATTCCGTTCCCAGCCTCGGCACGTCCTTCGGCCGCGGCGCCGCCACCATGCCGCAATGGGATCTCGCCAATGCCGACTGCATCCTGGTCATGGGCTCCAACATGGCCGAGGCCCATCCCATTGCCTTCCGCTTCGCTCTGCAGGCGCAGGCGAAGGGTGCGAAGCTCATCCACGTCGACCCCCGCTTCACCCGCACCTCCGCCATGGCCGACCTGCACGCGCCGATCCGGGCCGGCACGGACATCGCCTTCCTCGGAGGGATCATCCGCTACATCATCGCGAACGACCTGGTGTTCAGGGACTATGCGGTGCCCTACACCAACATCGCCAACATCATCGACGAGGGCTTCGTCTCGGCCTCCGACAACGACGGCCGGTTCTCGGGCTGGAACCCGGACACCCACACCTACAATCCCGAGACCTGGCAATATGACGGCTTCGTCCTGCCCTCGGCTCTGGCCGAGCACTATCTCGACTCGCAGGAGGAGATCGACGCCGAGCCGGAGCGTCTCCACAAGGCCCCGCCGCCGCGCGATCCGACGCTTCAGCACCCCAACTGCGTCTACCAGATCCTGAAACGCCACTACGCCCCCTACACGCCCGAGATGGTCGAGCGGATCACTGGTTGCCCGCAGCAGATCTTTCTCGACGTGGCGGCGGCGATCACCGGCAATTCCGGACGCGAGCGGACCACGGCCATCTGCTATGCCGTCGGCTGGAACCACCATTCGGTCGGCGTGCAGATGATCCGCGCCGCGTCGATCGTGCAGTCGCTGCTCGGCAATATCGGGCGCCCCGGGGGCGGGATTCTCGCCCTACGCGGCCATACCAGCATCCAGGGCAGCACCGACATCCCGACGCTTTTCGACATGCTGCCGAGCTACATGCCCCAGCCCCACGCCTTCCGGCCGCAACAGAGCCTGGAGGAGTATCTCGACGCCGAACAGGTGCCGACGGGGTGGTGGCACAATTTCCCGAAATACATGATCAGCCTCCTCAAGGCCTGGTATGGCGCCAATGCCACGGCGCAGAACGGCTATTGCTACCGGTACGTGCCGAAGATCGTCGGCGACCATTCGCAACTGCCGCTGACGCTGGCCATGGAGCAGGGCCTGGTACGCGGCCTGTTCCTGCTCGGGCAGAACGTGGTCATGGGCGGATCGAACTCCGCCCTGATCCAGCGCGGCCTCGGCAAGCTCGACTGGCTGGTTGTGCGGGATTCCTCCCCCGTCGAGGCGGCCTCGTTCTGGGAGAGAGGCGAGGCCGTGCGGGACGGCAGCCTGACCCCCGCCGACATCGGCACCGAGGTCTTCCTCATGCCGGCTTCGCTCGCCGGTGAGAAGGCCGGCACCTTCACCAACACCCACCGCCTCGTGCAATGGCACGAGCAGGTCGTCGACGCGCCGGGCGAGAGCCGCTCCGAGCTCTGGTTCGTCTATCATCTCGGCCGGCGCCTGAAGGAACTCTACAGCGAGAGCGGCGAGGCGAAGGACGAGCCGATCCGCGCCCTGAATCTCGACTATCCCACGGAGGGCCCGCGCCAGGAGCCCTCGGCCGAGGCCGTCCTGCGCGAGATCAACGGCTACCGCGTCGCCGACGGCGGCCAGTTGAAGGACCCGGCCGAGCTGCGCGACGACGGCTCCACGGCATGCGGCAGCTGGCTCTATGTGGGATGTTTTCCAGAGGAGAACTTCAACAAGACCGCTGAGCGCAACGCGGATCGCGAGGGCGAAGGCCATCATCTCGGCTGGGCCTTCGCCTGGCCGGCCAACCGGCGGGTGCTCTACAACCGCGCCTCAGCCGATCCCGAGGGGCGCCCCTGGTCGGCCCGAAAGGCGCTGGTGGCGTGGAACGCCGGCTCCGGCCGCTGGGAGGGACCGGACGAGGTCGATTTCGAGGTCGAGAAGGCCCCTGACTACAGGCCCGACTGGGAGCAGCGCCCCGAGGGAATGGATGCCATTTCCGGCGACAATCCCTTCGTTCTGCTGCCGGACGGCGTGGCCCATATCTTCGTGCCCTCCGGACTGAAGGACGGGCCGCTGCCGAGCCATTACGAGCCGGTGGAGGCCCCTGTCGCCAATCCGCTCTACCGGCAGCAGCGCAGCCCCGTGGCGAAGGTGTGGGAGCGCCCCTCCAACCCGATCCATGCCGTCGCCGATGCCGCCTATCCCTATGTGCTGACCACCTACCGCCTGACCGAGCACCACACCGGCGGCGCTCCCACCCGCTCGGTGGCCAGCACGGCCGCACTGCAGCCGCAGGGCTTCATCGAGATTTCGCCGGAGCTTGCCGGCCAGCTCGGCCTGTCCACCCTCGATCGCGCGCGCCTGTCGACTGCCCGCGGCGCCATCGAGGCCCTGGTGCTGGTGACGGGCCGCATGCAACCGCTCGTCATCGACGGCCGCACGATCCACCAGGTCGGCATGCCCTGGCATTTCGGCTGGGAGGGCCTGGCCACCGGCGACATCGCCAATGTGCTGACCGCGGTCGTCGGCGACGGCAATACCGGCATGCACGAGAACAAGGCCCTGACCTGCAACCTCATGCCGGCACCGGGGAGGCAGCCGTGACCGCAAACCCAGCCCTCGGCGAGAGCGCTGTCACCGCAGGCGTGACCATCGAGCCCGGCCGCGCCTACGGGTTCTTCACCGACACCACGCTCTGCATCGGCTGCAAGGCCTGCGAGGTCGCGTGCAAGGAGTGGAACGCCCTGCCCTCCCCGACCGCGACCATGAGCGGGCGCAGCTACGACAACACGGACCGGCTCGGCGCCACCACCTGGCGACACGTTCTGTTCATGGAGGAGATGGGCGGGGCGGAGGGACGCCCGTCCCACATGCCGCCCTTCCAGAGCCACTGGCGGATGATGAGCGACGTGTGCAAGCACTGCTCCAACGCGCCGTGCCTCGAGGCCTGCCCCACCGGAGCCCTGTTCCGAACCGAGTTCGACACGGTGGTGGTGCAGCAGGACATCTGCAACGGCTGCGGCTACTGCGTGCCGGCCTGTCCTTTCGGCGTCGTCGAGATCGACGAGACTGACGGCAAGGCCCACAAATGCACCCTGTGCTACGATCGCCTGAAGGGCGGCCTGGAGCCGGCCTGCTCGAAATCCTGCCCGACCGACTCGATCCAGTTCGGCCCGCTCGACGAACTCGACGCCCGGGCCGAGCGCCGCCTGGCCGAACTCCACGCGGCAGGCGTCGGCGAGGCCACGCTCTACGGCGCCCCCGGCCATGCGGGATCCGGAGGAGGCCTGTCGAGGCTCAACGCGTTCTTCCTACTGACCGCCCGGCCTGAAGCCTACAACCTTCCCGCGGCGCCGACCCGCCCGGCGCGCCGGGTGGCGCCGAGCCTCATGGCGGGAGCCGTCACCGTCCTGGCCCTTACCGCCCTGTCGGCCCTCGCCTTCGGGCTGATGTCCTGAGGGGGCCGCCATGGCGAGAACAGGTCACCAAAAGTTGCCCGAGACTTTCCCTCCGCCGCTGAAGCCGAGCTCCTACGGGGCGGGCATCGCCCTCTACACGTTCATCGCCGGTGTCTGCGGCGCCCTGCAGATCCTCGTCACCATCGTCGACCTGATGGGGCGTGACGCGCCGGACCTCGTCCTGTGGGGGCGGGTGATGGCCGCCGGGGGGGCCGCGGCGGGCGGCGCGCTGCTCATCTACGAGCTTCACACCCCGCAGCGGTTCTACAACATGATGCGGATCGTGCGGCTGACCTCCCCCATGTCCTTCGGGGCCTATGTCCTCCTCGCCTTCGGCCTCTTCTCCGTGCTGGCGGCAGGGGCGTCGCTCGCCGGCTTCCCCACCGCGGCCGCCACGGCCGGCGTCGTCGCCTGCGGCCCCGCCGTCGTCATGGCCTTCTATTCGGCGACCCTCCTCAGCGCCACGAGCTCCCCGTTCTGGGCCGCCTATCCCCAGGCGCTCGCCGTGCGCTTTGCAGCCTCGTCCATGGCGGCGGCCTGCGCCGTTCTCGTGCTCATCGCCATCCTCGTCGGCGGGCCGCAGCGCAACGTGATGCCTCTTCTTCTCGTTGGCGCCGCGGCGCTGCTCCTCGACGGGCTGACCACCATCGCCCAGCGCCGCGACGCGGACCGGCCAGGCTGGGGCACCAGCGCCGCGGGAATGATGAACCACCTGGGCGCCGTCGGCGTTGGCATCCTCCTGCCGCTCGCGGCCGGCGCGCTCGCCTGGCGCATGTCGGAGACGGGCGGGCTGACGCTCGCCGGGGCCGCCCTCGGCGTCCTCCTTGGCGCGTTCCTGATGCGCTGGGCGGTGGTGAAGCGCGGCAACGAGACTGCGGCAACGCCGGCCGACTATCTGCGCTTCACCGGTACCGCAGATGCCGACCTCGCCAAGCTTCACAGGGGGTCCGGCCAATGGTGACCGCCAAACCCGTTCCGGATGTCCTGCGGCTCGCGGACGAAAGGCTGGACCGCATCATCGCGGCGAGGCCGCAGCTCGATGCCGCCGGCATCGCCGAGGTTGTCGGGCTCATCGTGGCGCGGCGGGACGAGCTCGTCGCGCGCGCACGCGCGAGCGGGCACGCTGCTGGCCTGCCCGGCATCAACGCCCTGCTCTCGCTCGCCTTCAGCATCGAATTCTCCCTCGACGGCATTCAATGGGACCGCGTCGAGGCCGTATCACGCGCGCTCAAGGTGGAAATGGAGAATGGCCACCTGTGACGGGAGCGGGAGCGGCAAGCCTGGCGGCGCCGAAACCCCATCGCCCTGCAATCGCGTGGATTGCCAATGTCGGTGGCGAGGAAGGGCGCTGCTGCGCGCCATGTTGCGGAGGGGCGGCGGCCTTATCGGACTGCTCAACCCGTCGTGCGGGCCGTGCCATGACGATCATGTCGGCCAGCGATCGAGGGGCGACATCATCTCCAGCCGGGTCGACGGGCTACCCGGCGTATCGACTCGGGGATGAGCTCGCTTCACCGACGGCTTCGCGCCTCTTCCCTCCGCGTGCGAGCGACACCGTTCCCCCCTGGACCACCGGAGCATCTGGCTCTGGAACTCTGTTCCTCTTGCGCGCCTACGGCCTGCCGATCGAAACCACGGGGCCGCCTCGCCAGGCTTGCGCCAAGGGCTTCCACTTCAGACGAGCGGCAGCTGATGGAGATGCTTGTCCAGGGTGATGGGATAGTCGCGCACCCTGACGCCCGTCGCGTTGTAGAGCGCGTTGGCCACCGCCGCGCCGACCCCGCAGAGGCCGAGTTCGCCGACGCCCTTGGCCTTCATCGGATTGGCCTTGGCATCGGCCTCGTCGAGGAACACCACCTCCTGGTGGGGAATATCGGCATGGACCGGCACCTCGTAGCCGGCCAGGTCGTGATTGACGAAGAAGCCGAAGCGCCTGTCGACGATCAGGTGCTCCATGAGGGCTCCGCCAACGCCCATCGTCATGGCGCCGATCACCTGACTGCGTGCGGAGACCGGGTTGAGGATGCGGCC
This sequence comes from Pseudomonadota bacterium, assembly GCA_023416965.1. Taxonomy (GTDB): domain Bacteria; phylum Pseudomonadota; class Alphaproteobacteria; order Rhizobiales; family Phreatobacteraceae; genus Phreatobacter. The sequence goes on from JAEZGJ010000019.1 coordinate 15,653, forward strand.
GGCGGCGCAGACCGCCAGCATGCGCTGGACCCGCGCGACGCCGGTATAGACATCGACCCGGACCTCGACGAAATGCGCGCCGAAGGTCGAGAGCTGGTTGGTCTTGTCGAGGTCGCCAAATTCAATGCGGTCCTCGCATGAGAGATCGCCGGCGGCGGCCGCATCGGCAAGCGCTGCAGACCGGTTGCCGCTGGTGACCCGGCCTTCGGCGAACACCGCCTCGGCGGAGTTGAAGCCGAGCGCCTGCGCTACCGCCTCCCGCAGCTTCACGCAGGCCGCATAGACCCCGGATGTGGCGTTCGCCGCGCCGAACTGCCCGCCCGAACCGGCCGACACCGGATAAGCGGAATCGCCGAGACGCACCGTTACCTTCCCCATAGGGACGCCCATCATCTCGGCGGCGGTCTGGGCGAGGATGGTGTAGCTCCCGGTGCCGATATCGGTCATGTCCGTTTCCACGACCACGCTTCCCTCGCGGGTCAGCCTGACGCGTGCGCCGGATTTCATGGAAATGTGGTTGCGGAAGGCTGCGGCGACGCCCATGCCGACAAGCCAACGTCCCTCCCGAACCGAGCCGGGCTTTGCCTCGCGCTTCGACCAGCCGAAGCGCCTGGCCCCCTCCTCCAGGCAGCGGACGAGCTGGCGTTGGGAGAAGGGACGCTCGGGCTTCTCCGGATCCACCTGCGTGTCATTGGCAATGCGGAAGGCCACCGGGTCCAAGCCGAGTTTCTCAGCCATTTCGTCCATGGCGATCTCGAGCGCCATCATGCCGGGTGCCTCGCCCGGCGCACGCATGGAATTTCCCTCGGGCAAGTCGAGGGTGGCGAGCCGCAGTGCCGTCAGGCGATGAAGACCGGCATAGAGCAGCCGCGTCTGGCTGACCGCCGCCTCCGGTCCGCCATCCGGCTGGTCGCCCGATCCGCTTTCATGGGCGATGGCGACGATGCGGCCGTCCGGCTCGCAACCGATACGGATGCGCTGGCGGGTTGCCGGACGATGCGTCGTGTTGTTGGGAATGAGCGGGCGCGGCATCGCAACCTTTACCGGGCGCCCTGCTGCCCGCGCTCCCAGCGCCGCCATCAGCGCGTCGGCGCGCAGAAAGAGCTTGCCGCCGAAGCCGCCGCCGACATAGCGCGAGCGGAAGCGGATCTTCTCCTTCGGGATCTTCAGCGTGGCTGCAAGATCCCGCCGCCCCCAGGCAACCATCTGGCTCGAGGTCCAGAGGCTCAGCTCGTCCCCCTCCCAGGAGGCGATGGAGGCGAAGGGCTCCATCATCGCGTGGCTCTGGTCGGGTGTCGTGTACTCCGCGTCGAGCGTGACGGGAGCTGCCGCGAAGGCTTTCTCGAAATCACCGACGCGGTGTTTCTCGTCGGCGGGAGCGGCATTGGGATCGGTACAGGGCCCGGCCCCGGCGAGCTCCTCCGCGAGGTCGAAGCGCCCCTCCTGCGGGACATAGTCCACCCGGACCAGCCGGGCCGCGCTGCGCGCCTCTTCGAAGGTTTCGGCGACGACCACCGCAATCGCCTGATGGTAGTGATCGACATCAGGTCCCCCCATCAGCCTGACGGTGTTGGCCTTGCCCTTGCCGAGTTCACCCGCCTCGGCGGCGGTGACGATCGCGAGCACGCCCGGAGCGGCGCGGGCCGCGCCGAGGTCCATGCCGAGGATCTTGCCCTTCGCGATGGTGGCGGGGACGATCTCGCCATAGGCGAGCCCCGGCAGGTCCTGATGGTGCTCGGCGGCATAGGGCGCGTGGCCCGTGACCTTGAGCGGACCGTCGACGCGGGCGTGCGGCCGCCCCACGACCGTCATGGCATCGATGGGATTGATGGCGGCGGGTTCCGAGAATTTCATGCGTCGCCCCTGGTCTGCGCGATGATGGAAGCCAGCGCCCGGGTCGCCAGCGGGATCTTGAAGGCGTTCTCGGCGGTGGGTGTCGCGCCGGCGAAGGCCCGGGCGGTGACCGCGGCCGCGCCCTGCGGCAGCAGCGCTTCGGCCTCTTCGACCCGCCACGGCTTCGACGCGACGCCGCCGAAGGCCACGCGGCCCGTGCCGTCCGGCTGAATGACGGCCGCGACCGAGACGAGGGCGAAGGCGTAGGAGGCGCGGTCGCGCACCTTTTCATAGAGGTGCCGTCCGCCGAGAGGCGGCGGCAAGGTGACGGCCGTAATGAGTTCGCCCTGGCGCAGCGCGGTTTCCACATGAGGCGTGTCGCCCCAGGTGCGGTGGAAATCGGCAATGGGAATGGAGCGGTGCTCGCCCCTGCCGTCGATGGTCTCCACCACCGCGTCGAGCAGCCTGAGCGCGATGGGCATGTCGCCGGGAAAGGTGGCGATGCAGGCGTCCGACACACCGATGACGCCGAGCTGACGAGAGGCGCCGCCGATAGCGGCGCAGCCGGCTCCCGGCTGGCGCTTGTTGCAGGGCATGGCGGTGTCATAGAAATAGGCGCAGCGGGTCCGCTGGAGCAAGTTGCCGGCGGTCGTCGCCTTGTTGCGGAGCTGCCCCGAGGCGCCCGCAAGAATGGCGCGGGCGAGGACGGGATGATCACGCCGGATGCGCGCATCCGCCGCCAGCGCCGTGTTGGTGACGAGCGCTCCGATACGCAGGCCCCCCTCCCCCGTCGGCTCGATCCTGTCGAGGCCGAGGTCCTGGACATCGACGAGATGGACCGGCGTCTCGATCTCGAGCTTCATGAGGTCGAGGAGATTGGTACCCCCGGCAAGGAAGCGCGCGCCAGGGTTCTCCGCGACAGTACGTGCGGCGGAGGCGAGATCGGTGGCGCGCTCATAGGTGAAGGGCCTCATCGCGCACCTCCGGCGACCTCGGCCATGGCCTCGGCGATATTGGAATAGGCGCCGCAGCGGCAGATGTTGCCGCTCATCCGCTCTCGCATCTCCGCCGCCGTAGCCTCGGGCGCCTGGCGGAGGTCGGCCTGGACATGGCTCGGGACGCCCGAAGCGATTTCCTCGAGGACCGCGACGGCCGAGCAGATCTGCCCCGGCGTGCAATAGCCGCACTGATAGGCATCGTGCCTGACGAAGGCTGCCTGCATCGGGTGAAGCGCCTCGGGCGATCCCAGCCCCTCGATGGTCGTGATGCTGTCGCCCTCGTGCTGGAGGGCAAGGCTGAGGCAGGCATTGATGCGCGTGCCGTTGACGATGACCGTGCAGGCGCCGCACTGGCCGTGGTCGCAGCCTTTCTTCGTGCCCGTGAGGTGCAGATGCTCGCGCAGGGCATCGAGCAGCGTCGTGCGGGGGTCGAGCGCAAGCCCGACAGATGAGCCGTTGACTGTGAACCGGACAGGCATGGTCATTGAAGCCACGTCGTCGCCTCCTCGGCGGATCGGAAATGGAAAGCGACCGCCGGCCAGTGGCGCGAGGGACCAGCCATGAACGTGCGAGGCTGCGGAAGGTTGCCGCGATCAGTCTGGTCTTGCGGCAACAACTGCCCGCCTCCGGCGGGCAAGGAGGCTGACCATCGCCGGCGTGCCCGGGCGGTCATGGGTTCTCCTGCCGTCGGAGAATCCGGGCTCGGACCGTCAGGCCAGCTGAAAGCAACCCGCTTGTTCGGCTTCGCGTCCAGGCCGATGTCGGGGCCAGAGGCGAGGTGCAGAGATCAAGAACCTGACACCCCTGCAACTGCTCCCGCGCGGCCCGGCGAAACGCGCCGCCGCGCGATTTCCCGGTACAAGGCTTCGGGCGTCACTGCGATCTCTGCCGCCAGCAGCTTCCATCCGCCCTTGGGCGGCATGCCGCTCTCATGGCACGCGAGCCAGGCGTCGAGGCGATGGGCAATGGTCTTCATCGACAGAATCTCTGCGCGCAAACGAGCCTGCTGGACCTCGCGTGCCAAATAGACCTCCACGGCGAACGCGAGGTCGCGATCGTGGGCGAGCCGCCGAGCGAGGACGCGGCGCTCGATCAGCACGAGCTTCAGGCGCGTCTCAGCAACGGCATCGCAATGATAGACGTCGTTGTGGAGCGAGGCTTCGGCGAGGATCGCTGGTGCGCCTGCGCGCTGCAGGATGAGTGTCTTTCCACCTTCGAGATGACGGATCAGATGGGCCCGGCCCTCAGCAACGACATGAAGGTAGGTCACGGCGTCGCCGGTGCGAAAGATCGTGTCGCCCTCTGCATAGTCGCGGGACGAGGAAGAGATGGCACGGAGCCGATCGAACACGGTGACAGACATGATTGCGATCATGCGAGCCCCTCTTTCGGTATGGCAAGAGACAAGCGGACCCACCGGAGCCCCCATCATGCGATTTGCCATCGCCTTTTTTGTGCTTGCCGTCCTCCCGTTCGTCGCACACGCGCAGCATCGACATGGCGCGCCGTATGCGGGCTTGGAGGGTCGAGAGATAAAAGGCCTGTCGAACGAAGATCAGGCGGATCTGCGCCGAGGCGCTGGCTGGGGATTGGCACTGCCCGCCGAGCTGAACGGCCATCCCGGCCCCTCGCACGTTCTGGAACTCAAGGCGGAACTGGCGCTCTCACAGCAGCAGATCGAGGCGATTTCGCGAATATTCGAGCAAATGCGCCGAGACGCCATCGAGGAGGGGGAGCGCCTCATCGCGGCGGAACGGACCGTTGAGAAGCTCTTCCGCGAGCGGCGGGTGGACGAGAATGCGCTTCGGACTGCGATTGGCGCCAGCGAAGCCAGCCGGGCCAAGCTCCGCCTCATCCATCTCCTTGCCCATCTGTCGACCCCTGCCTGGCTCACGGAGGCACAGATCGCGCGGTACAAGCAGCTGCGGGGCTATGCCCCCGATCCTTGTGCAGCAGTTCCAGCCGGACATGATCCCGCGATGTGGCGCAAGCATAATGGTTGTGGCCGCTGACCGCGCACTGCTGGTCCGGAGGGGGGAATTCTCAAGAGCGATGCCAACGCGCCTTCAGGCGCCCCGCATCCGTTCACCGCGCCCGGACCGATGCGGATCTCGTCCGGTTTGAGAAGACCCACGAGGTCGTCACGCGCGAGCGGCTGATCTACGCGCTGGCGCTCCAGGCCGGCCAGCGGCGCGGCGACAAGCGGGCGAGGCGATGGCCCGACATCACGGAGGACGGCTGGATCGCCGTCGAGGCTCGGGAAAAGACGGGCCCAAGGTGACGGTGCAGATCCACACCGAACTTCGGCGGGTCCTCGATCACGCGCCACGCACCTTGCCGTGGATCATCACCAACACGAATATGGAGCGCTACGCACATATGACTCCAACCCAGGCCATCGAGATTCAACGCGGTTGGCGATCCCGGCAGGACTCGAACCTGCGACCAACAGCTTAGAAGGCTGTCGCTCTATCCAACTGAGCTACGGGACCGGACCCGGCCGCCGCCCTCACCCTCAATGGGTCCAGGCGCCGACCCGGTTGAACTTGAAATTGTCGGAATAGGCGGCCAGGCGACGCTTCGGCTGCTCCGCCTCGAAGACCTGGTAGGCGATGTTGTTCTTCTCCGCATAGGCGATCGCCTCCTCGCGGGTGTCGAAGGAGAGGCGCACCTGCTGGGCCATGTCGGTCGAGCTGGTATAGCCCATCAGCGGCTCCACCGTGCGCGGGGCCTCCGGCTCGAATTCGAGGCGCCAGTGGTCGGTCTTGGCGAGACCCGACTGGGTGGCGGTCCTGGCGGGCTTGTAGATGCGGGCGACCACGTTGTTCCTCCGGATCTGGTCGGGGCGACTGGATTCGAACCAGCGACCTAGAGTACCCAAAACTCTCGCGCTACCAGGCTGCGCTACGCCCCGTCAGCTTGGCAATAGCCGAGGCGGCCGGCAGCGGCAAGCAGGATGGCCGGCGGTCGCTCAGCCGCGGAAGAAGGGATGCTCGACCCGGTCGCCGGCGGCGATGCCGAGACGCCGCGCGGTACCGCCGATGACCTCCAGCACGCCCTTGACCGGTCCGTTCGACGAGATCGTCGCCTCCGACAGGGGCGTGGTGTTCTCGGCGATGTGGTTGATCAGGCCGTTGGCGCGGATGAAGACCATGTCGAGCGGGATGTAGGTGTTCTTCATCCACATCGTGACCTCGGTCTCGCGGGCGCCGAAGTCGAAGAGCATGCCGCGGCCGTCGGGCAGTTCGCGGCGGAACATGAGGCCGCGCGAGCGGGTCTCGGGCGTGTTGGCGATCTCCACCACGAAGGGGTGGTTGACGCCGGCACGGGTGACGATGGTCAGCCGGCCCGTATCGCCGCGTGCCAGGGCGGGGGCTGCGGGCACCAGCAGTGCGGCGGCGACGAGGCGGCGGCGATCGATCATCATGGCCGCTGTTCTAGCCCGTCAGTGGGAGGCTGGAAAGGGCGCTCCATCGGGCCGGACCTCGGCCGCCATCAGTCCCTTCGAGCCGTCGCCGAAGCGGACCAGCACCCACTGGCCGGGGCGCAGTTCGGTCATGCCGTAGCGGCGCAGGGTCTCCATGTGCACGAAGATGTCCGGCGTGCCGGGACCGCGCGAGAGGAAACCGAAGCCGCGCAGGCGGTTGAACCACTTGACCTCTGCGCGCTCAAGCCCGCTGGTCGGCACGACGGCCACATGGGTGCGGGCCGGCGGCAGCTGTGCCGGATGGATGGCGGTGGAATCATCCATGGACAGGACGCGGAAGGCCTGGAGGCCGCGAGCGCGGGCGGTCGCCTCGACCACGATGCGGGCGCCTTCAAGCGCAGTCTGGAAGCCGTCCCGGCGAAGCGTCGTCACGTGCAGGAGCACGTCCGATCCGCCGCCGTCGGGAACGATGAAGCCGTAGCCCTTGGCGACATCGAACCATTTGATGGCGCCGGAAATCTCGACCAGGTCGGTGGGCGCGGCTTCCGGAGCGGAGGATGCTTCCGCCCGCGATGCCAGCCCGCTCTTGCCGCCGAGGCCGTCTGCATCGGAACCGTCCGACGTCATCACTCTCACCGCCGCGCTATCGGGATCGTGGCCTCGATCCCGCCCCACCCTGATTCTCAGATGGAAGGATAACACCCGCCCGGCTTCGGCAAAGCCCAAAATGCAGTCGCCTCCAGTCTTCCCCAGCACTTTGGTGGATGGCGGGTTGACGATCGTCAGGAAAGGCCGCCGATGCCGAGCCGGCGCGTGAGGCCCTCCAGGACCTCGCCGATATCGGCGCGGATGACGAGGTGGGCGGCCTCGTCGAGCGGGGTCTCCTCCCGGTTGATGATGACGAGGTGAGCCCCGCTCTCCCGGGCCGCAAGTGGCAGGCCCGCGGCGGGGTAGACGACCAGCGAGGAGCCGATGGCGAGGAACAGGTCGCAATCGGTGGACCAGGCGGTCGCCTGGCGCATCTTGGCCTCCGGCATGGCCTGGCCGAAGGAGATGGTGGCGGACTTCACCGGCCCGCCGCAGGCCTCACAGTCCGGCGGCTCGCCGCCGCCCGCCTCGAAACGCTGCCGGACCCAGGACAGTTCGTGGCGCCGGCCGCAGGCGAGGCAGGTGGCATAGGTGCCGTTGCCGTGGATCTCGATGAGGTGGGGATCGGGCGTCCCGGCGTCCTGGTGCAGGTTGTCGATGTTCTGGGTGATGATGCCGGAGAGGTGCCCGGCGCGTATCATCGCCGCGAGGGCGAGATGGCCGCGCGCCGGCGCCGCGCCGCGATAGCTGTCGTCCATAATAAACTTGCGCCGCCAGGCCTCGGCGCGGGCCTCGCGGCTCGCCATGAAGGCCTGGAAGGGGATCGGCTTGTTCTGCGTCCAGAGCCCGCCGGGCGAGCGGAAGTCGGGAATACCGCTCTCGGTGGAGATGCCGGCGCCAGTGAAGGCCACCGCGCGGCTGGACTGCCGGAACAGACTTGCCAGATCGTCCGTGGCAGTCTTCAACTCCGCTTCCGTCATCGACACCTCCGGCGAGAACGAGGGTTCCCCATGCGCTACCTCCACACCATGGTCCGTGTGACCGATCTCGACCAGTCGCTCGATTTCTACTGCAACAAGCTCGGCCTGGTTCAGGTTCGCAAGAACGATTTTCCGCAGGGAAAGTTCACGCTCGTCTTCCTCTGCGCGCCGGAGGACAAGGCGGCGGCGGAGGCTGACATCGCCGCCGGCCGGCGCGACGCGCCGATGCTCGAGTTGACCTACAACTGGGACCCGGAAGCCTATTCCGGCGGGCGCAATTTCGGCCATCTCGCCTATGAGGTCGACGACATCTACGCAACCTGCGAGAAGCTGCAGAAGGCCGGCGTCACCATCAACCGCCCGCCGCGCGACGGCCGCATGGCCTTCATCCGCTCGCCCGATAACATCTCCATCGAGATCTTGCAGAAAGGCGAGGCAAAAGCGCCGGCCGAGCCCTGGAAGTCAGCACCGAACATCGGCAAGTGGTGAGCAGCGCTT
>JAEZGJ010000054.1 GCA_023416965.1 Pseudomonadota bacterium
TCGATGACGACGATGGCGTCGTCCACCAGGATGCCGATGGAGAAGATGAGCGCGAACAGGCTGACGCGGTTGAGCGTGTAGCCCATAAGGCGGGAGGCGAACAGGGTGAGGAGGATGGTGGTGGGGATCACCACCGCCACCACGATCGCCTCGCGCCAGCCGATGGCAAAGCCCACCAGGACGACGATGGAGATGGTGGCGAGGCCGAGATGCAGCAGCAGCTCGTTGGCCTTCTCGTTGGCGCTCTCGCCGTAATTGCGGGTGACGGTGAGCGCCACGTCCTGCGGCAGCCACTGGCCGCGCACGGCGTCGAGGCGCTGGAGCACCGCGTCGGCGATGACGACCGCATTGGTGCCGGCGCGCTTGGCGATGGCGAGCGAGACCGCAGGCCGGCGCTCCAGCGTGTCCTTCACCCGCGTCACGTCGAACACGCGGGTCTCGTTGGGCTCGGTGGCGAGCGTGATGGCGGCGACATCGCGCACATAGACCGGCCGGCCATCGCGGGCGGTGAGCAGCAGGTTGCCGATCTCGCCCGCCGACTGCAGCGTCTGGCCGGCGACGAGGGTGCGCTGCTGGCCCTTCTCGCGCACGTAGCCCGCCTGGAAGGAGCGGTTGGCGCCCTCGATCTTGCCGGCGAGCTGGGCGAGCGTGATGCCGTAGAGCGAGAGCTTCTCGGGGTCCGGCGCGACGCGGATTTCTTCCGGCTGGGCGCCGACGATGTAGGTGAGGCCGATGTCGGGCAGCTTGGCGATCTCCACCTGGAGCTCGCGGGCGAGACGGGTGAGGTCGTTGGCGGTCCAGCGGGCGGCGACTTCGGGCGTAAGGTCCGCGCGCGGCGCCAGCGTCACCACCAGGATCGCCACGTCGTCGATGGACCGCCCGACGATCAGCGGCTCGGGGATGCCGACGGGGATGCGGTCGAGATTGGCGCGCAGCTTCTCGTGCACGCGCAGGATCGCTGCGTCCGGGCTGGTGCCGGTGAGGAAGCGGGCGGTGACGAGGACGCCGTCGTCGGCGGTGGTGGAATAGACGTGCTCGACCCCGTCGATGCTCTTGACGATGGTCTCCAGCGGCTCGGTCACCAGCTTCACCGCATCTTCGGCCTTGAGCCCGTTGGCCTCCACATGGATGTCCACCATGGGCACGGAGATCTGCGGCTCCTCCTCGCGCGGCAACGTCACCAGCGCCACCATCCCGAGCACCAGGGAGGCGAGCAGGAAGAGCGGTGTCAGCGGCGAGGTGATGAAGGCGCGGGTCAGCGCGCCGGCAATGCCCAGTGTCGGTGTCTCGGTCACGGCAGGATCACCCGGTCTCCGGGCCGCAGCCCGGTCAATATCTCGCGGCGAGGCCCGGCCGGCGTCCCCACGATGGCGCCGGTGACGACGGCGACGTCGCGCTCCCCCTGCGCCGTGGCGATGCGGACGAAGTCGATACCGGCGCGCAGCCTCAGCGCCGCCTCCGGCACGGCGAGAACCTGACGCGTGGCGACAGGCACCCGCACCAGCACGCGCTCGCCGACGAACCGGTCGGGCAGGCCCTCGACCGCGACATCGGCGATGACGCGGCCGGATTCGATCTGCGGATAGACCTTCTCGATCGTGCCACGGGACGGACGGCCCGCTTCCGCCGCGCCCTCGCCGATCTCCACGACGGCGCCCACTGTCAGCAGCGGCGCATGGCGCTCGGGGATGGCGAGCCGCAGGAACAGGCCGCCGCCGGCAATGGTCGCCACCTGCTCGCCCGCCAGCACCACCGAGCCGCGGCGGATCGGAACCGTCAGCACCCGCCCGGCGGCGGGCGCGACGACGGTGCCCTCCGTCGCCTGCTGCAGGATGACCGCGCGCTCGGCCTCCGTCTGGTTCATCTGGTTCGTCAGCACGTCGACCTGCGTCCGCAACTGGTCGAGGCGCTGCTGGGTGGCCGCGCCGCGGGCGAGCAGCGCCGCCGTCCGGTCCGCCTCCACCCGGGCGTTCTCGAGCTGCGAGGAGGCGGCGCGGATGCGCGCGTCGGCGGCATTCATCTGCAGGGCGAGCTTCTCGTCCGCCACCCGCGCGATTGGCCGTCCCGCCTCGACCACCGAACCTTCGGTGACGTCGAGATCGACCAGCACGCCGCCGATGCGCGAGCGAGCGGGCACGACGAACCGGCTCTCGATCCGCCCGTAGACGGCCTTGCTGTCCACCACCGCCACGGGCCGGACCACCTCTTCGGCGGCCCTGGCCACAGGGGCGAGGGATAGGAGAACGGCCAGGCCCAGGAGACCTGCAACAGGTTGGCGCGCGCGCATGTTTCGCGACCTCACTTGAAGGCGCAGCCGGTCTTCAGGCCCATTGCCTTGAAGATCATGGCGGCCGGGCAGAAGCCGGTGAACCCGGCCTGCAGCATGTTGAGCCCCACGAAGGCGTTGAGGGCCAGGAACCAGGGCGAGACGAGATAGGCGAGAGCCAGCGAGACCAGGATCATCAGGCCAGCAAAGCTGAGAACGGCATTGTCGATGGTCATGGGTTTTCCCCTTCGGGTTTGAGATGGATCACCGCGGGCGCGGCGTCGTTGCGGTAGCTGCTTGACGTCCCCCGGGGCATTCCGGTATCAGCACCCCTGTAATATATTCAAATATACGAATATCAAGAGGCGACGACGAACCTGCGGAGGCGGCCCCCGGTCCTCCACGGCGCAAGTCGCGGCGCTGCCGCGACGTCCTGCGTCCTGCAACCACGTCTGGGGAGACAGCCATGACCACGCGAGAAGGCCATTCGGGAGGCGCCCCGGGGCGTCTTGACCGCCGCGACCTGTTGAAGATGACACTGTTGGCAGGCGCCCTGCCCGCGGCAACGGCGCGTGCCGCCGCCGAAGAGCCGAAGGTGAGGACTCAGGCGCGCATCGTCATAGCCGGTGCCGGCGCTGCCGGACTTGCCGCCGCCTCCCGCCTCGCGAAGCGCCTCGACGGTGCCTCCATCACTCTGATCGACCGCCGACGCGAGCATCTGTACCAGCCCGGATTCACCCTCGTGGCCGCCGGTCTGAAATCGGCATCGTATGTCGTCTCCGCAACAAAGGACTACGTGCCCCGGGGCGTCATGCTGATCGAGGAGAGGGTCCGGGAATTCGATCCGGTCGGCAACAAGGTGGTGACCGAGACCGGCCGCGCCGTGCCCTACGACTATCTCGTCGTCGCCACCGGCCTCGAACTGGCCTATTCCGCCATTGCGGGCATGGACACGGCCCTCGTCGGCCGCGACGGCATCGGCAGCGTCTATCTCAGCCCCGAGGGCGCCGAGGCGACCTTCCGCGAGATGTCGCGCTTCGCAGACAGGGGCGGCGTCGGCCTGTTCGGCCGTCCCGCGACCGAGATGAAATGCGCGGGCGCTCCGCTCAAATACGCCTTCATCACCGACGACATTCTCCGTCGCCGCGGCAATCGCGGCAAGGCCGAGCTCGTCTATGCCGCCCAGAACAAGGTGCTCTTCTCGGTGCCCATCGTCGCCGAGAAGGTGCGCATGCTCTATGCCGACCGCGGCGTGAAGACCGTCTTCGACCATGTCATGACCGCCATCGATCCGGGGAAGAAGGTCGCCACCTTCCGCACACCCGCGGGAGCGGCGGAGATCAGGTACGACTTCATCAACGTCGTTCCGCCGATGCGCGCGCCCGAGGCGGTTCGCAACTCGCCCCTGCCCTGGCAGTCGGGTCCCTGGGCCGCCGACGGCTGGATCGAGGTCGACCGCACCAGCCTGCGGCATGTGCGCTTTCCCAACGTCTTCGCGGTCGGCGACGTCGCCGGGGTGCCGAAGGGCAAGACCGCCGCGAGCGTCAAATGGCAGGTGCCCGTCGCCATCGACCATCTGGTCGCGGCGGTGGCCGGCGGTCGGAGCCAGGCCGCCTATAACGGCTACACCTCCTGCCCGCTCATCACCCGCATCGGCCGGGCGATGCTGGTGGAGTTCGACTACAACGACAACCTCGTTCCCTCCTTCCCCGGCATCATCGCGCCGCTGGAGGAACTCTGGGTGACCTGGATCATGAAGGAGGTGGCCCTGAAGCCCACCTATGCCGCCATGCTGCGCGGCCTGGCATGAGGAGCGACCGATGAAGGATCTCGATCTCTGGGTTTTCGTCTCCGTCTTCCAGGAGATGCTCGGCCCCTTCCTGTGGGTGCTGGTCGGCATCGGCGCCCTCGGCACCGCCGCCTTCCTCGCCGTTCTCGTGCGGGACCGCGGCCTGTCGAGCAGGCGCCTCGTGCGCGCCGAGCTCGCCGGCATCCTCGGCGGCGTGCTCGCGCTCGTCATCATGTGGCTCGTCACCCATTCGGGGATCGGCGACGTCGGCGGCCCGATCGACTGGGTGCTGATCGCCGTCATCTGGACCGCCGGCGCCCTTGGCACGGCTGTCCTCGCCTATGTGGCGCTGAGCCTGTTCGGCCCCGGCGCCGCCAACGCCCGCCCGGCCATCGCCGAAAGGACAGTGTGATGTTGGGTTGGTTCAGCCGCCGGTCCGCCGGCCGGGATCTCGCCCCCGAGGAGGCAAAGGCGCTCGCCGACAGCGGCGAGGCCGTGCTGGTCGACGTGCGCGAGGAAGGCGAATGGCAGTCCGGTCACATCCCGGGCGCCGTCCATCTGCCGCTGTCTCGCCTGGCCACGGACAGTGGACGGCTTCCGAAGGGAAGGCGCCTGGTCCTCTACTGCCTGTCGGGGACCCGCTCCGCGCGCGCCCTCGGTGAATGCGCGAGGCTCGGCCTCCCGGCCGACAGCCATGTCGCCGGTGGCATATCCGCCTGGCGCCGGGCCGGTCTGCCCGTCACGCGCTGACGGCCGCCCGGCGCTGGCCGAGTTCCGTCCGCATGAAGCCGAGGAATCTCGGATCGTCGGCATAGGCCACGTTGATGCGGATCGCCGGCCGGTAGCCGACCCTGTCGAGGGTGAAGATCGAGCTCGGCGCCATGAAGATACCGGCATCGGCGGCGCGCGACGTCAGCGCCATGTCGTCGAACCCGTCCGGCAGGGGACACCAGAGATAATATCCCCCCGAGGGCGGGCTGAAGCCTGTGAGACCCAGCCGGCCGAGATTGTCCGCCGCCGCCTCGCTCGCCCGCGCCACACGGTCGCGCAGCCGCCGGAGGTGATGGCGGTAGTGGCCCTCGGCCATCAGGTCGTGGATGAGCCTCTCGACATAGCCGGAACTGTTGACGACGGTCAGCATCTTCACGTCCGTCAGCGAACGGATGACGTCGCGGTGCCCGGCTATGTAGCCGGCCCGCAGACTTGCCGAGAGCGTCTTGGAGAAGGTCCCGACATAGAGGACCCGGTCGAGGTGGTCGAGTGCGGCGAGGCGCGGCGTCATCGGCGGCAGGATGTCGGCGAAGGGATCGTCCTCCACCACCATCATGCCGTGGCGCTCGGCCGCCTGCAGCAGGCGGTGCAGACTGGCGAGCCCCATTGACGTTCCCGTGGGATTGTGGGCGAGCGCCTGGGTGAAGAACAGTTTGGGCCGGTGCTGGACCGCCTTCGCCTCGAAATCCTCGAGGTCAGGTCCCTCCGCCGTGCGCAGGATAGGCACCAGTGTGGCGCCCATCAGGCGCAGCTTACCGAAGAGCGGATAATAGCCAGGACTGTCGACGAAGACCGCATCGCCCGGCTCGAGGAAATGCCGCACGATGAGGTCGAGCCCGTGGTTGGCGCCGAAGGTCATCAACACCTCGGCTGATGTCGCCGGAATGGAGCGCTCGATCAGCTGGTGGGCAATGCGCTCGCGCAGTGGCGCATAGCCCTGGGGTGCGCCATATCCGTGCTCCATCTCCCCGCCGCCGAGGCCCGCGCGCGGCCGCAGGAATCGCCTCAGCTCCGAGCCCTCCATCCAGCTCGGCGGCGGTCGCCCGTCCCCGACCCGGACGGCATGATGCTGGTCGAGCTGCTCGCGCAGCAGGGAGAGATGATCGATGGCCGCCGCCACATGGGCCGGCCGTACCTCGACACCCCTACGGCGCGGCGCGGCCACGTAGAAGCCCGAGCCCGGCCGCGGCTCGAGCGCTCCCGACGCGACGAGGCGGTCATAGGCCTCCACGACCGTATTCTTCGACACGCCATATTCCTGTGCGGCCGCCCGCACGGAGGCGATACGGCGCCCCGGCGGCAGGTGCCCCTCCTCGATCAGTTTGAGGATGATGGCCGCGATCTGCTCGGAACGGCTCGTGCGCATGAAAGTGTACCAGTTCGTCCGTTGGCACAGTTGGGCGGACGAAACGTCAAACTGTACCTTGTGAGATCGGGCAGACTGGCCAAACTCTCGCGAAAATCAAGCGTGGTCCGTGCGGCCACCCTCCGAGGAAACTGCCCATGAGTGCCGAGCCGTCGCGTCGCAATGCGGTCAATTCGCGTCTGGAGAATTACCGCAGCCTCGAACCTGCCGAGCGCGTCGCCCTGCTGGCGACCGCTGTCGGCCTGACCGAGGCCGAGCAGGCCATGCTGACCGGACCCGGGGCGCTGCCCCTCACCCGCGCCAACGGCATGATCGAGAACGTCGTCGGCACCTTCGAGCTGCCCTTCGCGGTCGCCACGAACTTCCAGGTCAACGGCCGCGACTATCTCGTGCCGATGGCGGTCGAGGAACCCTCGGTGGTCGCCGCCGCCTCCTACATGGCACGCATCGCCCGCGGCTGCGGCGGCTTCGAGACATCCTCCACCCTGCCGATCATGCGTGCCCAGGTGCAGATCATCGGCCTCACCGACCCCCATGGCGCGCGTCTGCGGCTGCTGGGCGCCCGCGGCGCGGTAGTCGCG
>JAEZGJ010000120.1 GCA_023416965.1 Pseudomonadota bacterium
CCCCGTATCCGACACTCCGTAACGTCATGTCGATCCTCTCACGCCCCCCGGCCGGGCGGGCCGGTGCGGACCGCCGATTTTGGACAAGTCCAGGATAACCTATATAGAGACCGCCCATTGTGTCCTCGTCATCACATCGTGACACCAACTCCCACGCTGCATCACGGGTCCCGCCCATGAGCCCGCTCGCCAACCATCCGTTCTGGAAGATGAACGGCGCCGGCAACGAGATCGTCGTCCTCGACCTGCGCGCCTCGACCCATGTGGTCACGGCCGACGAGGCACGCGCCATCGCCGCCGACGAGCGCTCGCGCTTCGACCAGATGATGGTGCTGCACAGGCCGCGCACCCCCGGCACGCGCTGCTACATCCGCATCTACAACACCGATGGCACCGAGGCGGGCGCCTGCGGCAACGGCACGCGCTGCGTCGCCTGGGTCCTGGCCGAGGAGGACGGCGCCGAGAGCTTCACCGTCGAGACGGTCGCGGGCCTCCTCGCCTGCCGCCGGGTCGGCCCCCGTGCCTTCTCCGTCGACATGGGCGAGCCGCGCTTCGGCTGGCAGGACATCCCGCTCGCCGAGGAATTCCGCGACACCCGCGCCATCGAGCTGCAGATCGGTCCCATCGACGCCCCCATCCTGCATTCGCCCTCCGTCGTCTCGATGGGCAATCCGCACGCGATCTTCTGGGTCGACGATCCCTATGCCTACGACCTGCCGAAGATCGGCCCCATGCTCGAGAACCACCCGGTCTTTCCCGAGCGCGCCAATATCTCGCTGGCGGCGGTGAAGACGCGCGACCACATCGTCCTCTGGGTCTGGGAGCGCGGCGTCGGCATCACCCGCGCATGCGGGTCGGCCGCCTGCGCGGCCCTCGTCTCGGCCGCGCGCACCAAGCGGACCGGCCGCGCCGCCACCGTCTCCTTGCCGGGCGGCGACCTCTTCGTCGAGTGGCGCGAGGACAACCACGTCATCATGACGGGTCCGACCGAGCTCGAGCACCAGGGCACCTTCCCGCCCGCCCTCTTCGCCACGGCGGCCTGAGCCCCATGGATCAGGCGCGCCCCTCGGTCGAGGTCGTCACCTTCGGCTGCCGGCTGAACACCTCGGAATCCGAGGTGATGCAGCGCCTCGCCGCCGAGGCCGGGCTCACGCAGGCGATCGTCGTCAACACCTGCGCGGTCACCGCCGAGGCGACGCGTCAGGCGCGCCAGGCGATCCGCCGCATGAAGCGCGAGAACCCGGGCGCCCGCATCGTCGTCACCGGCTGCGCCGCGCAGACCGAGCCGGAAGTCTTCGCGGCCATGGCTGAGGTCGACCGGGTCATCGGCAACGACGAGAAGATGAAGGCGGAAGCCTGGGGCGAGACGCGCGCGGCGCTCGGCCGAGGCCCCGATTTCGGCATCGCCGCCAGCGAGAAGGTGGCGGTCAACGACATCATGGCGGTGCGCGAACAGGCGCTGCACCTCATCGACGGCCTCACCGGCCGCTCGCGCGCCTTCGTCCAGGTGCAGAACGGCTGCGACCACCGCTGCACCTTCTGCATCATCCCCTTCGGACGCGGCAACAGCCGCTCCGTGCCGATGGGCGAGGTGGTGGAACAGGTGCGGCGGCTGGTCGCCAACGGCTACCGCGAGGTGGTGCTCACCGGCGTCGACATCACCAGCTACGGCCAGGGCCTGCCCGGCGAGCCGAAGCTCGGGGCGCTGGTCAAGGCCATCCTGCGCCATGTGCCGGACCTCGAGAGGCTGCGCATCTCCTCCATCGATTCCGTCGAGGCGGACAAGGACCTCCTCGACGTCATCGCCGGCGAGGAGCGGTTCATGCCGCACCTCCACCTGTCGCTGCAGGCCGGCGACGACATGGTGCTGAAGCGGATGAAGCGGCGGCACCTGCGCACCGACGCCATCCGCTTCTGCCACGAGGTCCGCCGCCTCAGGCCCGACATGGTCTTCGGCGCCGACATCATCGCCGGCTTCCCCACCGAGACCGAGGACATGTTCGCCCGCTCCCTCGCCATCGTCGAGGAATGCGGCCTGACCCACCTCCACGTCTTTCCCTACTCCCCGCGCCCCGGCACACCCGCGGCGCGCATGCCTCAGGTCGCGCGCGAGGTTGTCAAGGACCGGGCTCGCCGCCTCCGCGAGAAGGGCGAGGCCGCGCTCGCCGCCCATCTCCAGGCCATGGTCGGCCGCAGCTTCAGGGTTCTAGTGGAGACTGGCGAGATGGGGCGCACCGAGCATTTCACTCCGGTCCGGCTCGCCGGCTCTGCCGAGCCCGGCGCCATTCTCCCCGTCACCGTCACCGGCCATGACGGGCGGGAGGCCATCGCCGCCTAAAGCCCCGGAACCTTCTCCGCCCGTGCGACGTTGTCAGGTCAACAGCGCACAACCATGGAGTTGGAAATGGGTCTCGGACGCGGTGCTCTCCTGTGGCTCCTCGGCATTCCCCTGCCGATCATCATCCTGCTCGCCATCTTCTGGAGCTGAGCGGGCCCGCCCCCTTGACCGGGGGCACCTCGAACGCAGACAGGGTCCGGATCCGTCCGGGCCCTGTTTCGCGTCGGGAGCGGTGTTTCGCGTCGGGAGCGGTGTTCAGCGTGTCAGCTGCTGGGTGGGGGCCGTGAGGCTGACGCGCAGCCCCGCCGCGGACCAGTCATAGGTCATGGCGCCCTTGAGCTGGCGCTGGACGCTCATCTCGATGAGCTGGCTGCCAAAGCCGCGGTGGGTCGGCGCCTCGCCCGTCACCCCCGATCGCCTTTCGCTCCAGTTGAGCGTCACGTCGCTGGCGGAGGCGGTCCATTCCACCGTCAATTCGCCGCCGTCCTCGGCCAGGGCTCCGTATTTCGCCGCGTTGGTGGCGAGTTCGTGGAAGACGAGGGCGAGGCTGGTCGCCGCCGAAGACCCGAGCGAGATCTGCGGCCCGGACAGCGTTACCTGGTCGGGCCGGCCCAGATGTGGCGCCAGGATGCGGGTGAGGAGGTCCGACAGGTGCGTCGTCTCGGCCTGTTCGGTCTCGCCGAAGACGGCGGAGCGGATGAGGTCGTGGGCCGCGGCCAGCGCCGACAGGCGGCCGCGCAGCGCTTCCGCCATCTCGCGCGGCGTCGCCGAGCTGCGCGCCGTCATCGAGATCAGGCCGGAGACCACCGCGAAGATGTTCTTCACCCGGTGGTTGAGCTCGCGCAGCAGGATGGACCGCGCCTCCTCCGACTCCTTCAGCTCGGTGATGTCGACGATCGCACCGGGAAAACGCGCCGGCTTGCCTTCGTGGTCGTAGAGACACTCGCCGCGGGCGATGACCCAGCGCCAGCCGCCGTCGCGCGTCCTGAGCCGGTATTCGGATGTGTATTTCTCCTTGGTGGCGATGGCTTCCTGGAAGGCCTCGCGCACCCGGGGCAAGTCGTCGGGATGGACGGCCTCCAGATACTGCTACACCGGCATCCCGTCCTGACTGGGGCCGGGGCCGCTGCCGAACAGTTCCGCGAGGCGGGCATCGGGGAAGAACAGGTTGGAACCGATGTGCCAGTCCCAGGTGCCGATCATCCCCGCCGAATTGAGCGCGAAGGCGAGGCGTTCGCGGTTGCGCGCCAGTTCCTCCTGCGCGCGGATGCGCTCGGTCGTCTCCGTGATCACGCCGAGGACGCCGATGCGCTCGCCCTGCTCGTCGACCACGGGGCTGTAGGCGAGATCGAACCAGACGTCCTCGGGCCCGCCGTTGCGGTAGAGGACGAAGGGCCGGTCGGAAAAGGTGAGGGTCGTGCCGCCGAGCACCGTCCGAATCACGGAGTCGTTGAACTCGGTCGCCTCAGGCCAGGCCTCGCGCACCGGCTGGCCGAGAATCTGCGGGTGGCGTGACCCCGCGATCTGCGCATAGCCCTCGTTGTAGAGCATCACCCCTTCGGGCCCGATCATCAGGGCCTGGGGGATGGGGGAGGCGAGGATCAGCTTCACGACCGTCCGCAGGGTTGCGGGCCAGCTCTCGATCGGGCCCAGTGCCGTGCCCGACCAGTC
This sequence comes from Pseudomonadota bacterium, assembly GCA_023416965.1. GTDB lineage: Bacteria > Pseudomonadota > Alphaproteobacteria > Rhizobiales > Phreatobacteraceae > Phreatobacter. The sequence goes on from JAEZGJ010000120.1 coordinate 4,010, forward strand.
ATGCGAAGCAATGAGCCGCCCGATCTCGCCGCCGCGGGTGGACAGGCGCTCGGTCCAGGTGCTGGTCTGGGTCATGTCTGGTAAGCGGCCTTCAATCCTGTCGTGGACCAGGCGACCTCATGCTGCGCCACCGTGGGAATATCGAACGTGAGCCGGCAAAGCGTCCCGTCCTCGCTGACGACGGACAGGCTCCCGCCCAGCTGCGACGCAAACGACCTCAGCACGGTCAGTCCGATGCTGCGGGCGGTCTTGAGGTCGAAGCCGGCGGGCAGGCCGGGACCGTCGTCCCGAACCCGCAGCTCGGCGAGGCCGCCGCTTTTTTCCAGCGTCACCGAGATGGTTCCCGAAGGACGCTGGCCGAGCCCGTGCTCGAGGGCGTTGTTAATGCACTCGGTGAGGATCAGCGCGACGGGGAGGAACTTGTCCTGCGGCAGGGCGATGGGCGTGATGTCGGTGGCGAGGCGAACCCGGTCGCCGGCGCCCGCTGCGTCGATGCAGCGCTCGGCGAGCTCGCGCACGAAATCGTCGTCGATCCTTCCGTCGGCATGGGCAGGGTCGTGGAACATGCGGTGGATGTCGGCGATAACCCCCACGCGCTGCACGCTGTCCACCAGCGCCCGCTTCGCTTCCGGGTCCTTCACACCGCGGACCTGGATGTTGAGGAGCGCCGATACCGACTGAAGGTTGTTTCCGATGCGGTGCTGCAGCTCCTTGAACAGGGTATCGCGCTGCGCCGCATGCAGCACGGCTTTCTCCCGCTCGGCGCGCAGATCTGCCAGCGCCCGGGTCAGCCGGTCGATGATCAGGATGTCCACCGCCACGATGAAGGTGAAGAAGGCGATGGCGACGCCCGATTGGTAGTCGAGGACGAAGGTGTTGGCTGGAGGAATGAAGAAATACAGAGCGGCAAGGCCGCTGAGGAGGGCGCACAGGCTCCCTGGGCCCGCTCCCGCGACGAAGGCGGCGACGATGATGGCGGGGAAGAAGGTGAGGAAGGGGAAGCCGGCGGGAAGGAAAGGTTCCGCTGCGAAGCGCATCGCGAGCGCCACGACAAAGAGGCCCACCCCCACAGCATATCTCAGAAGCCAGTGCCGATCGTTCATAAAGATTCCGCAGGGCGCCGTCCCACCGCCATTCCATACCATCAGGATCGGCGGTGCCGATGTCAAAAGACATGGCGCCGGGCATAGGAAAGGCCTGCGACGGTCCTCCGCCGCAGGCCGTGCCGAATGTGATATCGCCCCTTGGAGCGGGGCGCCGCGGGGTTTAAGCCCGCCTTATCAGGCCGGCGACCACCGAGACCACGAAGAGGACGATGGCGACCCAGAACAGCAGCTGAGCGCCGCTCATGGCGGTGCCGGCGACGCCGCCGAAGCCCAGGAAGGCGGCGACGAGCGCCACGATGAGGAAGACGACGGCCCAGTGAAGGAGCGTACCCATGAAACTGTCTCCTGACGTTGTTATGGTGCGGCCGGCGGGGGCCGCGGCAGACATTGGATGTCACCGCTACAACGCCGTCCCTTGGGGCAGGTTCCAGCCGCCCCCTGCCGCGCTTGCGGCGCTGCGGCTATGGAACCTCCCGGTCGCAGCGGCGTTTATCGCCCGTCAGGGGTGTGTCGGCCGCCCCGGCCTCACCGCCGCGCTCATTGCCGGCCGAGCCTTCCGGGGGAAGCCAGCCGGCGCCCTCTCCACCCCCGCCCGACAAGGGGCATCGATGACGTCGCCAAGCGGACCGGCACCAGGCGGACCGGCACATGGACGGGAAGGAATTGCGGCGGGGCATCTCGCCGCGGTCCCGTCGTGTCGGTCCCGGACCCCCGGGCAGGCCGCGTGATCCATGGCTGACGTCAGTCCCCCGCTTCCCGAAGCCGAGGCAGTTCCCGCATCCGCCGACGAGACGAGGCGGTTGCGCGCCCTGCGGGTGCGCCTGCTGATCCTTGTCGTCGGCATCGCCCTTCCGCTGCTCGCCCTCGCTGTCGGCGCCGTCTGGCAGACCACCGCCAGCGAGAGGCGGCGCATGGAGGGGCGCCTCGTCGACCAGGCGCGCGCCATAGCCGGGGCGGTGGATGTCGAGATGGACAGGGCCGGCCTCTACCTGCGGGCCCTGGCCTCGTCTCCATCCCTCGCCGCCGAGGACTGGCGTGCCCTTCACGGTCAGGCAGTCCAGTCGGCGCCACGGGGAACCTTCGTCGCCGTGCTGGACGGCGAGGGCCGGCGGCTGCTGAACAGCTTCCTGCCCCTCGATGGAGGCGGGCTGACCCCCGCCGAGACCACCGCGGCCCCGACCGTCCGCCAGGCGCTGGAGAGCCGCGAGGTGGTGATCTCCGGCCTCGTCGACCGCGTCGCCATGGGCGGTCCCGCCGTGGTGGCGACCCTCGGGGCCGATACCGCCTCCGGCCGCCGCGTCGCGGTCATGCTGGTCATGCCGTCGCAGCGCCTGTCGGGCATCCTCGGCCAGCAGAACCTGCCTTCCGACTGGATCTCTGCGGTTCTCGACCAGAGCGACATCGTCATCGCCCGCTCGCGCGACCAGGACCGCTTCGTCGGCACGACCGCGGTCGCCCCCGTCCGGCAGGCGCTGGCGGGGAGGGGAAGCGGCCTCATCCACGCCCGCACGGTGGAAAATCTCCCCGCGACCCTCGCCTTCGCCCGGGCACCGGCAAGCGGCTACGCGGCCGTGGTCGCGGTTCCCGAGGTCGTTTTCGGGCAGGTCTTCCTCTCTGCCCTCGGCCCCGTCGCCCTGATCGGCGGCCTTCTGGTCCTCGCAGCCCTCGTCATCGCCATGCTCGCCTCGCGGCGCATCCTCTCGGCGGTGCGGCGCGGCTATGCGGAGGAGAAGAGCCTGCGCGAGGAGGTGGCGAGAAGCCTCAGGATCCGCGACGCCGAACTCGAGGAGAGCGAGCGCCGTTTCCAGACGATCGCCGACGCCATGCCGCAGCTCGTCTGGGCAACCCGGCCCGACGGCTATCACGACTATTTCAACGAGCGCTGGTACGAGTTCACGGGCACCGCGCCCGGCTCCACCATGGGCGGAATCTGGAACGACCTGCTCCATCCCGACGACCAGGAGCGATCGGCGCAGCGCTGGGCCCGGTCCCTCGAAACGGGCGAACCCTACGAGATCGAGTACCGTTTCAAGGCCGCCGACGGCAACTACCGCTGGTTCATCGGTCGCGCCGTGCCCATGCGCGACGCCACCGGCCGTATCGACCGCTGGTTCGGCACCTGTACCGACATCCACGACAAGAAGCTCGCCGAGGAAGCGCTGGTCACGACCCAGCGCCAGCTCAAGGCGCGGGTGGCGGAGCTCGCCCAGGAGAAGGCACGGCTCGAGAGGCTGATGCTCTCGGCCCCCAACCTCATCTACATCAACGACCTGCAGCGGCGCCGCAACGCCTATGTGAACCCGCAGATCTTCGAGAGCCTCGGCTACGGCCCCTCCGAACTGATGGGCCGGCCGCTGAAGACGCTCGGCGCCTTCGTCCATCCGGACGACCGCCGCCGGGTCGCCGAATTCGCCTCCCAGGTGCGGCGCATCGCCGACGGCGAGGTGCGCGAGATCGAGTACCGCATACGCCACACCGACGGCAGCTACCGCTGGTTCCTCGTGCGCGAGACGCCCTTCCAGCGCGATCCCGTCGGCAAGGTCATCCAGGTTCTCGGCACGGCGCTCGACATCGGCTCTCGCAAGCAGGCCGAGGAACGCCAGCAGATGCTGATCCGCGAGCTGCACCACCGCGTGAAGAACATTCTCGCCACCGTCCAGGCCATCGCCTCGGCGACGGGGCGCTCCTCCTCGAGCTTCGCCGCCTTCCGCGAGCGCTTTTCCGACCGCCTTGTCTCGCTCGGCCGCACCCATTCGCTCCTCACCCGCGAGGCCTGGGCGGGGGCCGGCGTCCGCGATATCCTGGAGAGCGAACTCTCGCCCTATCTGCAGGATGGCGAGTCCCGCGTGATCATCGAGGGCCCGGCGCTGGTTGTGCCCCGCGACATGACGGTGCCCATCGGCATGGCCATCCACGAGCTGACGACCAACGCGGTGAAATACGGCGCACTCTCGGTGCCGGAGGGGCGGGTCCACGTCACCATCGCCTCCGACGGCGCCGTGCCCGAGCCGCGCATGACGCTGGAATGGCGCGAGAGCGGCGGCCCGCCGGTCAAGGTGCCGGAGCGCAGCGGCTTCGGCTCGCTCCTCCTCAACCGGCTGCTCGCCTCCCAGCTCGGCGGCGAGGTCGCCATCGACTATCGCCCCGGAGGCGTGGTCGCCCGCATCGACGTGGTGCTGCGCAAGGACGACGTTCGCTGAACCCCGGGGGCCTGTCCGGAACCTTGTGGCGATCCGGTGGTTCTCATTGCCGGCCATGCGCGGCATCCTGCCGTCGCGCCGGTTCCTGGGGACCGCATCATGCGCAGCGAGCTATTGTGGTTTCTCCCCCGTCACGAGGAGGTGCCTGAGCCTCCGACCGACGACCACGACCTCTTCGACATCGGCGACCACGATCCCGTCCTGCGCTACGCGACGCTCGGCATCTTCGTCATCATGGCCACGGCGGCCCTCGCCATTGCCCGTCCGGTCGCTCTGCCCGTCACCGCCGGCATCGTTTTCGGCCTCGTGCTCGGCCCCGTTTCCGACGCCCTGGTGCGCCGCGGCCTGCCCCATGCGGCGGCGGCCGGCATCGTCGTCCTCACCGGTATCGTCCTTCTGATGGGCCTCTTCGCCATCCTCGCCGCGCCGGTCGCACTCGGCGCCGATCAGATCCCGGCCATCGTCGACACGCTCCGGGCGAAGCTCGACGGCTTCTTCGACATGATGCGACGCCTGCAGGGCGTTCCCCAGGGCGCCACGGCACCGGTGGCGACCGAGACCGCCGGCGGCACCTCCTTCACGCCGCTCGTCAACATCGCCGTCACATCGTCGAGCGCGGCCGGGGGCCTGCTGATTTTCGTCGCCACCATCTTCTTCTATCTCGCCGCCCGGCGGCACCTGAAGGCGCGGGTGCTGCGCCTGTGCCTCGGTCGCGATGCCCGGCAGGTCGCCGGCTCCTTCTTCGAGGAGGTCGAGCAGCGCATCGGCAGCTATTTCGCCGTCGTCACGGTCATCAACCTGGTCGTCGGGGTCATCGCCACCGCCATCGCGTGGCTCGCCGGCTTCCCCTATCCGCTGTTCTGGGGCGCGCTGTCCTTCGTCCTCAACTATCTCGCCTTCATCGGCCCGCTGATCCTGACCGCGCTGATGCTGGGCGCCGGGGTCACCACCGCCGACACGGCCTTCGCCGCTCTCTGGCCCGTGACCGTCTATGCCCTGATCCACCTCGTCGAGGGCAATGTCCTCACCCCCAGCCTCGTCGGTCGCCGGCTGACCGTCTCGCCCTTCCTCGTCTTCCTCTCCTTCGTCTTCTGGCTGTGGCTGTGGGGCCCCGTGGGCGCCATCCTGTCCACTCCGCTCCTCCTCATCGCCATGGTGATGATCGAGGTGCTCTCCGCCTACCGGCACCTCGGCACGCCCACCGACGGTGGTATCGCCGCCACGACGTCGGGAACCGCGGAAGAGGCGGCGCGTTCATCGATGCGGGACGGCCCTCAGCCGCCATCCCCCGTTTCCATCACGGCTTGAACTGCAGGAGTCTGTTCCATGGCGCGCGCCAAAGCGGATAACGACACGACCTTCGAGGCGGTCGGCGAGGCCGCCGAATCCATGAACGAACGCGTCCGTGCCGGGGCCGCCACGGCCGCCGATGCCGCTTCCGAACTGGCTCGCAAGGCCTCCGCCGCCGGCGAGGTCGCCGGTGAGGCGGCCGCCGAGATGGCCCAGGACCTCAACCAGCGCCTGAAGGCCGTGGGCATCGACACCGAGGTGATGGCCGGCGCCGCCAAGGACCAGATCGGCGGGCTCCGGCAGATCCTCGCCGACGAGATGCAGAGCCGTCCCCTCCGCACCCTCGGCCTTGCCGCCGCCGCGGGCATCGTCCTCGGCTTCCTCTCGTCACGGTGAGCATCATGTGGAGGGGGCTCTCACTCCTCGCTGCGACCGAGGTCGGCAGCGCGATGAAGCGCAGCGTGGTGGGCGCGATGATCTACGCGCTCGCGCTGGTCTGCCTCGCCTGCGCCTTCGGATTCCTCGTCGCGGCCGGTCATGACGTGCTCGCCGACGCCTACGGCGATACGCGTGCGAGCCTCATCCTTGCCGGCGTCTTCGCCGCCGTCGGCGCGGTGATCATGCTGGTCGCGGCCTGGATCCGCTCCCGTGCGCGCAAGCGCCGCAACGTCGCCACCACGGCCATGATGGTAGCGCCGGTCATGGCGCCCTCGGTGGTCCGCACCCTCGTCCGCCATCCCGGCATGAGCGCCGGCATCGTGGCAGGAATTGTCGCCCTCGGCGCCGTCCTCGGGCGACAGTGGGGCAAGGAGAGCTGAGCCCCGGCCGATCGCCTCCAGCGTCCGTTATTTTGCGAAGAGTCCTTCATTCCATGACCGAGTCCTTGCCCGTGAATGCAAGCCCCGCCCGCGCGGGGAAGTTTCTCGTGTCGGCGGCCCGCCGCCTGCGCCAGCCCATCGAACCGCTGGAGCCCCTCAGGGTCCTCGTCTGCGAGGACGATCCCATCCTTGCACTCGAGCTCGAGGCCATGGTGGTGGAATGCGGCGCCGTCACCTGCGGCTCCGCGGCCTCCTTCGACCAGGCGCGCGATCTCGCCGGCCTCACCGCACCCGACCTCGTCCTCGTCGACCTCCATCTCGACGACGGGCGCTCCGGCCCGAGGCTGGCCGAGATTTTCGCCGACCGCGGCCTGCGCATCGTGGTGATCTCCGGCGACACCTCCATCGACAGCGTCCTTGCCCGCGTGGACCACGTCTTCCTGCCGAAGCCGATCCAGCCGGCCGTGCTCCAGGATCTCATCGCCGCCGCCGTTCAGGCGAAACGGGCGCGCGAGGTGAGCGCGTCAACGCCCGAGAGCCTCGGAAAGCCCATGTGATCCATGGGCTTTCCGTCGCGGCAGGGCGGGAACGAAGGCCATTGCACCGCGTTGATGAGGTATCGTTCAACCATCATCAGGAGGCCTTCCATGCCCACCCCGTCCGGCCACACCCGCGCCATCGCCGCCTCGCGCGTCACCGGCACCAGCGTCTATAATGAGCAGGGCGAGAAGATCGGCCATGTGGAGGACGTCGTCCTCGACAAGATGTCCGACAAGATCATGTTCGCCGTCCTCGGCTTCGGCGGCTTCCTCGGCATCGGCGAGCGCTACCACGCCATGCCCTGGTCTATGCTCGACTACAATTCCGACACCGGGGGCTACGTCGTCGGCCTGTCGCGCGACGTGCTGGAGAAGGCGCCGTCCTACGACCTCAACGACCTGATGAAGCAGGACGGCTCTGGCCAGCAGCCCTCGATGGACTATTACGCGCCCTACGCCCGCCACTGACCGGCGGTCTGAACCGACATTGCGCAGCGGGGGGG
>JAEZGJ010000287.1 GCA_023416965.1 Pseudomonadota bacterium
GGCCAGAAGCCATTCGAAGCCGGAGAACGGTTTCGTTCCGGTCGGCGGCTCCTTGGACGAGACCGGGGGGTCTACCGCGACATTCATCGACATGTCTCCAGGCCGTCGGCCCCCTCCCTCGCCCGGCACGTCAACGCCTCGCGAGGGATGGGGCAAAGATTATGGGCTCACGCAGCCTTGGGCTTGAACCGGTTCAGAGCCTCTTCAAGCGTCACCAGCTCACGGTCGCCCCCCCTGCGACGCTTGAGCTCGACCTTGCCTTCCGCCAGCCCCTTCGGGCCGACGATGATCTGCCACGGCACGCCGATGAGGTCCGCAGTGGCGAATTTGCCGCCGGGTCGCGTGTCGGTGTCGTCGTAGAGCGCGTCATAGCCCTTGCCGAGCAGCGCCTTGTAGAGCTCCTGGCAGGCCGCGTCGGTGGCGGCGTCGCCGACCTTCAGGTTCAGGACAGCGACGTCGAAGGGCGCGATCTCGTCGGGCCAGATGATCCCGCCATCGTCATGCCCGGCCTCGATCACCGCCGCGACGAGGCGGCTCGGGCCGATGCCGTAGGAGCCGCCATGCAGCAGGACCGGCTGGCCGTCCGGCCCGGCCACCGCCGCGCCCATCGGCTCGGAATATTTGGTACCGAAATAGAAGATGTGGCCGACCTCGATGCCGCGCGCCGAGACGCGCGAAGCCTCGGGAATGGCCTCATAGGCGGCGGCGTCGTGCATCTCGTCGGTGGCGGCGTAGAGCGAGGTCCACTTGGCGACGGTCGCCTTGATGCCGGCCACGTCGTCGAAGTTCGTGTCGGCGGGGGGCACGGCGAAGTCGAGATAGTCCTTGTGGCAGTAGACCTGGCTCTCGCCCGTGTCGGCCAGGATGATGAACTCGTGGGAGAGGTCGCCGCCGATCGGTCCGGTATCGGCCCGCATCGGGATCGACTTCAGGCCGAAGCGCTCGAAGGTCCTCAGATAGGCGACGAACATCTTGTTGTAGGCATGAACCGCCGCTTCCTTGTCGAGGTCGAAGGAATAGGCGTCCTTCATCAGGAACTCTCGGCTGCGCATCGTGCCGAAGCGCGGCCGCACCTCGTCGCGGAACTTCCACTGAAGGTGGTAGAGGTTTAGCGGCAGGTCCTTGTATCTCTTCACATAGGCCCGGTAGATCTCGGTGATCATCTCCTCGTTGGTCGGGCCGCACAGCATCTCGCGGTCGTGCCGGTCGCGGATGCGCAGCATCTCCTTGCCATAGGCGTCGTAGCGCCCGCTCTCGCGCCACAGATCGGCCGACTGGATGGTCGGCATGAGCAGCTCGATGGCGCCGGAGCGGTTCTGCTCCTCGCGCACGATGGCCTGGACCTTGTTCAGCACCCTCAGGCCCAGCGGCAGCCAGGCATAGATGCCGGCGCTCTCCTGCCGCACCATGCCGGCGCGCAGCATCAGGCGGTGGGAGACGATCTCGGCTTCCTTCGGCGTCTCGCGCAGGATCGGCAGGAAATAGCGGGACAGACGCATCGAAGACCTCGGAGGGCATGGCGGTGGCGGCCGCGCACCGGGGCGCGGGAGGCGGGAATTGACCCTCTTTTGCCGCCGGAAGCAAGCCGGAAGGCCGGAGAAGGCTCGCTTTGGGATGGCGCCACGGCGGCCGGCCGATGGCAGCCCGGGGCGCTCCGGCGCGACGATACCCACCAAAAAGGAAAGGCGGGATCATCGATCCCGCCTCCTCTAGGGCATGCTAGTGAAGATCGACGTCGCGGAGTATCGCGCCTGCCGTCTTCTTTTTGTTTCCCGCGCGAAGGTTCTTCCGAACCTGCACCCGGGGGGTCTTCCTCCCAAGACCTGAGCCATGAGACCTTTCCGCGGTCGTTCGCAGGGGCCTCTTTCTTGCAGCAAGGGAAGGCTAGACCACGAAAATTGGTTTGTCACCAACATGGGCAGCCGGTGGCGAAAAAAAGTGCAGGCGCGACCATCCGGAAGAATACTTATCCACCCTTGCGCTGCGGTGCAGCATACAGGGTCGGACGGGGCTCAGCCCACCACCGCCCGTGGCATGAACGGAATGTCGTCCAGGGTGATGAAGCCCCAGGTGTAATTGGCATAATAGAGGCCGAAGACCACCGCCGCGACCAGCGTGGTGGCGATGACCTTGTCGCGCATCACGGTGCTGTGCGGCGCGCCGGGATCGCTGCCCGGCACCACGCGACCCGTCTCCACCTGCGACTTCACGCCGAAGGGCAGGACGGCGAAGAGGACGAGCCACCAGATGATGAAATAGATGGCGAGCGCGGCCGCGATGCTCATGCCTGTTCCAGCTCCACCAGCGTGCCGTTGAAATCCTTCGGATGCAGGAACAGCACCGGCTTGTCATGGGCGCCGATCTTCGGTTCCCCGTCACCGAGGATACGCGCGCCCTGAGCCTTCAGATGATCGCGCGCCGCGATGATGTCGTCCACCTCGTAGCAGACGTGGTGGATGCCGCCATCGGGGTTCTTGTCGAGGAATTTCGCGATCGGACTGTCCGCGCCCAGTGGCTCGAGGAACTCGATCTTGGTGTTGGGCAGTTCGACGAAGACCACGGTGACGCCATGGGCCGGCTGCGCCACCGGCGCAGTGACCTTCGCGCCCAGCGTGTCGCGATAGAGGGCGCTGGCCTTTGCGAGGTCGCGGACGGCGATGGCGACGTGGTTGAGGCGTCCGATCATGGGCAAACTCCTGGGCAGTCGGCAGTCGGCCGTCGGCAGTCGCAATGTCGGCCCTGCGACTGCCGACCGGCCTCTGCGATTGCCGTCTTATACCGTCACCACCAGCACATGGCACATCGGCTTTTTGCCCCACCTGCCGTTGAGCGTGCCGCGGATGGCGCGGGTCACGCTCTCGGCCACGGCGTCGGGGTCGCGGCGGCGGGCCTTGGGCAGCCCTTCCACGCAGTCGATCACCGTCTCCTCGACCAGTTCGGCGATGTCCTCGCCCATGGCGTCCTGTTCGGGAACGCCGGCCATGTCCATCTGGATGTCGCCCACGATCTGGCCGCGGTCGTCGAGCGCGATGGCGACCGACACGATTCCGGCGAAGGACAGGCGCCGCCGCTCCGGCACGACGCGCGCCGCCTCCTCGATCAGGAGCGAGCCGTCCTTGAACAGGCGCTGGGCCGGTACGGTGTCGACCACGTCCGGCTCGCCCGGCGCGAGGCGGATGACGTCGCCGTCATTGGCGAGGATGACCTCCTTGACCCCCATGCGCTTGGCCAGCGCCGCGTGCTCGGCCATGTGATAGGCCTCACCGTGGACGGGGATGGCGATCTTCGGCCGCACCCAGTTGTACATCTGCTCCATCTCGCCGCGCCGCGGATGGCCGGAGACGTGCACCAGCCCGTCGCGGTCGGTGATGATCTTCACACCCTGCTTGACCAGGCTGTTGATGATGTTGCCCACGGCCTTCTCGTTGCCGGGAATGGTGCGCGAGGAGAAGATGACCGTGTCGCCGGGGCTCAGCGTCACTTCGGGATGGTCGTCGTTGGCGATGCGGGCGAGAGCCGCGCGCGGCTCGCCCTGGCTCCCCGTGAGCACCGCCACCACCTTGTCGCGCGGAAGGTAGCCGTAGGACTCGGCGCCGACGAAAGGCGGGATGCCGTCCAGCATGCCCTGTTCGCGGGCGATCCCGATGACCCGCTCCATGGCACGCCCGACAAGGACCACCTGCCGGTCGCAGCGCATGGCGGCCTCGGCCACCGAGCGGATCCGCCCGGCATTGGAGGCGAAGGTGGTCACCGCCACCCTGCCCTTCGCGGCGCGGATGATCTTTTCCAGCTCCTTGGCCACCTCGCGCTCGGAAGGCGAGATGCCCTCTCGGATGGCATTGGTGGAATCGCCGATCATGGCGAGCACGCCCTCGTCACCGAGCGCGCGGAACCGCGCCTCGTCGGTGACGGCGCCGAGCACCGGCGTCGGGTCGATCTTCCAGTCGCTGGTATGGACGACGATGCCGAGCGGGGTGCGGATCGCCAGCGAGGTGGATTCGGGGATCGAATGCGCCACCGCGATCATCTCGAAGGAGAAGGGCCCGACCTCGATCACCTGGCCCGGCTGGATCACGTGGATCGGCACCTTCGGCGCGCCGGGCTCGTTGAGGCGCTTGGCCTCCAGCATGGCGGCGGCGAAGGGGGTGAGATAGATCGGGCAGCCGAGCCGCGGCCAGAGGTCCGCCACGGCGCCGATATGGTCCTCGTGCGCATGAGTGATGACCAGCGCCCTCAGCCGCTTCTTCTCGGCGGTGAGGAAACGTGGATCGGGCATGACGAGGTCGATGCCCGGCAGGTCGGGACCGGCGAAGGCGACGCCGCAATCCACCGCCAGCCAGTCCTTTTTCGCGGACGTGCCGTGCCCGTAGAGCGAGAAGTTCATGCCGATCTCGCCGACGCCGCCCAGCGGGCAGAACACCAGTTCGTCGGCCGTTCCGGAATGGGATCGTTTCGCCATGGGTCAGTGCACCGTGCCGGCCAGCGCGGGAACGACCTCGCCGACGGTGATCATTTCCCGGCCGTCCGGGGTATCGAGAAGAAGGCGCCCTTCCGGGTCGAGCCCGACGAAGACGCCTTCGATGCGCCGCCCGCCGCTCTTGGCCACCATGGGCCCGCCGAGATTGTGGGCGCGGGCGAGCCAGCCGGCGCGGATGGCGTTGAAGCCCTGGCCCCGCCGCCAGATGGCGAGCGCCGTGACCATGGAGCGGCTCAGCGCCGCGAAGACCTGGTCGCGGTCGACCGGGATGCCCGCGCCGTTCAGGCTCTGGGTCGGATAGGGCATGTCGCCGGGATGGTGGGCGACGTTGACGCCGATGCCTATGGCGACCTGGGTCAGGGACCCGCGCGTCGTCGCCTCGATCAGCGTGCCCGAGACCTTGGCGCCGTCGATCAGCGCGTCGTTCGGCCATTTCACCTTGAACCGGCTCTCGAGGTCGGGCGCGAGCGTCAGCAGCGCGTCGTCCAGCGCCAGGGCGCCGACGAAGCAGAGCTCGGCGATGCGCGCGGCGGGGGCCGGATCCGTGAGCAGCAGGGTCGCGAAGAGATTGCCGTCGAAGCCGGCCCAGGAACGGCCCCAGCGCCCCCGCCCCGCCGTCTGGCGGTCCGCCACGACCCAGGTCGGCCGCGTCTCGCCCGCTGCGCCACGCGCCAGCGCCTCCGCATTGGTCGAGCCGACCTCGGCGAGATGGACGAGTTGAAAGCCTGCCGCCTCAGCGGTCTCGGAAAGGGTCAGCACGACATCCTGCATGCGAGTGGGGGAACCGGCGGCGCAGGGCTGCCGGCGATAGGGCGCGCCGGTCCGCCGGACGCTCCGGCAGTCCTATAAGCCGCGAAAGGCCGGGACAAGCCCGGCCGTGCTGCGACGCGGCAGGAGCGGTGCTGGATCGCCGGCCCGGTCAGAACAGCGACCGCGCCGCCGCGGCCGCGGCTGCGACGAGCGGCGCCGGATAGACGACGAAGAAGGTGTTGAACAGCGCCGATGCCACCAGCACCGTCTTCAGCTCGATCCTGACCGGCGAGAAGGCCGGCGCCGGCTCGTCGAAATACATCAGCTTGACGATGCGCAGGTAGTAGTAGCAGCCCACCACGCTGGACAGCACGCCGATCACCGCCAGCGTGTAGAGCTTCGCCTCGATGGCCGCGGCGAAGACGTACCACTTGGCGAAGAAACCGGCGAGCGGCGGAATGCCGGCGAGCGAGAAGAGCAGCGCCGCCAGCGCCGCCGCCATCAGCGGATTGGTGCGCGACAGTCCTGCGAGGTCGTCGATCGTCTCCACCGCCTCGTCACCGCGCCGCATGGCGATGATGCAGGCGAAGGTGCCGAGCGTCATGACCATGTAGATCGCGATATAGGCCGCGACCCCCTGGACGCCCGCCGCCGTGCCGGCGGAGAGACCCACCAGCGCGAAGCCCATATGGCCGATGGAGGAATAGGCCATCAGGCGCTTGATGTTGGTCTGGCCGATGGCGGCGAAGGAGCCGAGCAGCATGGAGCCGACCGAGACGAAGACGACGATCTGCTGCCACTGGTGCGCCGCCGCCGGGAAGCCGGTGACGAGGGCGCGGGCGAAGATGGCGATGGCGGCGACCTTCGGGGCGGCGGCGAAGAAGGCCGTCACCGGCGAGGGCGCGCCCTCGTAGACGTCCGGCGTCCACATGTGGAAGGGCACGGCCGAGACCTTGAAGGCCATGCCGGCGATGAGGAAGACGAGCCCGAAGACGAGGCCGAGCCCGATCGGGCCGCCCTTCAGCGCGGCGGCGATGCCGGCGAGCTGCACCGTGCCGGTGAAGCCGTAGATCAGCGAGCAGCCGTAGAGCAGCATGCCCGAGGACAGGGCTCCGAGGACGAAATATTTGAGGCCCGCCTCCGTCGACCTGGCGTTGTCGCGGTGGATGGAGGCGATGACGTAGAGCGCCAGCGACATGAGCTCGAGGCCCATGTAGAGCGCGATCAGGTCGCCCGCCGAGATCAGCACGCCCATGCCGGTGGTCGACAGCAGGATGAGGATCGGGAACTCGAACTTCTCCACCCGCTCGCGCCGGAGGAAGTCCTGCGACAGGACCAGCGCCACGGCGGCGCCGAGGAAGGCCAGCACCTTCATGAAGCGGGCGAAGCCGTCGAGCACGAAGGCGCCGTTGAAGATGGTGCGCGGCGTCGCGCCCACCACCATCACGGCGACGGCGGCGGCCACCAGCACGGCGATGGCGCCGACGGTGACGGTTCGTGCCGAGCGGTCGCCGGTGAAGACGCCGTACATCAGCAGCGCCATGGCGCCGAGGGCCAGGATCAGCTCGGGCAGGATCGGGGCGAGGTCGAGGACCGGGGCGTTCATCGGCGGCACCGTCAGCGCGTCGGAACGGTCGCGGCCGTGCGGGCCGCTCCGTTCGCCTGATTGTAGGATTCCACCAGCGCGTTCACCGCCACCTCGGAGGTGGCGAGGATCGGGCGCGGATAGACGCCGAAGAGGATCGTCAGCAGCACCAGCGGAACGAGGATCGTCAGCTCGCGGCGGTCGATGTCGGTGATCGCCTTCAGCGACGGCTTGGTCAGTTCGCCCCAGATCACCTGGCGGTAGAGCCAGAGCGCATAGCCGGCGGAGAGGATGACGCCGGTGGCGGCCAGGAAGGTCGCCGTCGTCGAGGCCTTGAACGTGCCCATGAGGGTCAGGAACTCGCCGACGAAGCCGGACGTGCCGGGCAGGCCGACATTGGCCATGGTGAAGACGATGAAGATCACCGCATAGACCGGCATGCGGTTCACGAGGCCGCCATAGGCGGCGATCTCGCGGGTGTGCATGCGGTCATAGACGACGCCGACGCAGAGGAAGAGCGCGCCGGAGACGATGCCGTGGGAGATCATCTGGAACACCGCGCCCTGGATGCCCTCGGCATTGCCGGCGAAGATGCCCATGGTCACGAAGCCCATATGGGCGACGGAGGAATAGGCGATCAGCTTCTTGATGTCCTCCTGCATCATCGCCACCAGCGAGGTGTAGATGATGGCGATGACCGAGAGCGCGAAGACGAGGGGCGCGAAGAAGGCGCTCGCCTCCGGGAACATCGGCAGCGAGAAGCGCAGGAAGCCGTAGCCGCCCATCTTCAGGAGCACGCCTGCAAGGATGACGGAGCCCGCCGTCGGCGCCTCGACGTGGGCGTCAGGCAGCCAGGTATGGACGGGCCACATCGGCATCTTCACCGCGAAGGAGGCAAAGAAGGCCAGCCACAGCCAGAACTGCATGTCGCGCGAGAACAGCTTCGGCCCGGTCTTCAGGAGCTCGGCGATGTCGGACGTTCCAGCCGTCCAGATCATCGCCATGATGGCGAGCAGCATGAGCAGCGAGCCCGCCAGCGTGTAGAGGAAGAACTTGAACGAGGCGTAGATGCGCCGCTTGCCGCCCCAGATGCCGATGATGAGGAACATCGGGATCAGGCCGGCCTCGAAGAACAGGTAGAAGAGCACGATGTCGAGGGCGCAGAAGACGCCGATCATCAGCGTCTCGAGCACCAGGAAGGCCACCATGTACTCCTTCACCCGCTTCTCGACGGAGACCCACGAGGCGAGGATGCAGAAGGGCATCAGGAAGGTGGTGAGGATGACCAGCGGCAGCGAGATGCCGTCGACGCCCATGCGGTAGCTGATGACGCCGCCGAGCCACGGGGCCCGCTCGACGAACTGGAACTCGGCGGTGGCCGGGTTGAACAGCCAGACCGGGATCAGCGACAGGCCGAAGGTCACCAGCGTGGCAAACAGCGCGATCATGCGGATGTTGCGCTTCGCGGCCTCGTCGTCGCCGCGCACCATCAAAATCAGCGCGGCGCCGAGCAGCGGCAGGAAGGTGATGATCGAGAGGATCGGGGCATTCGACATCAGTGTGCTCCTCCGACGCCGCCGGAGAACATGAACCAGGTGGCGAGAGCCGCGACACCGATCAGCATGGCGAAGGCATAATGGTAGAGGTAGCCGGTCTGGAGCCGCACCACTCCGCGGGTGATGTCGACCACCCGGGCCGCGACCCCGTCGGGGCCGAACCCGTCGATCAGCCAGCCGTCGCCCTTCTTCCAGAAGAAGCGGCCGAGCCAGCGGGCGGGCCGGACGAAGATGCGGTCATAGAGCTCGTCGAAATACCACTTGTTGAGCAGGAACTGGTACAGCCCCTGGTGCTCGCGGGCGAGCTTCACCGGCACGTCCGGCCGCCGGATATACATGAACCAGGCGAGGGCGAAGCCGATCGCCATCATCACGAAGGGCGTCCAGGGCACCCAGCCGGGCACCGAGTGGAACTCGTGGATGATGTGGTTCTCGGGCCGCATGAAGATGGAGTCGCGGAAGAAGCCCTTGATGCCGGCCTCGTCGGTGAACTTCTTCATGAAGACGACGCCGGAGAAGACCGCGCCGACGGCGAGCGCCCCGAGCGGGATCAGCATGACCAGCGGGCTTTCGTGCGGCTGGTGGGCATGGCCGTGCCCGTGGGCGTGGTCGTCGTGATGGGCGTGGGAGCCGTGGCCGTGGTCCAGCGGCTCGTCATGGCTCTCGGCGACGCCGGCCTGGCGGTCGCCGTGGCCGTGGCCGGTCACGTCCGCCTGGGCGTGGGCATCATGATGACCGTGGCCCTCGGCCCAGCGCGGCTGGCCGTGGAAGGTCATGAAGATCAGGCGCCAGGAGTAGAACGAGGTCATCAGCGCCGCGACGACGGTCATGAAGAAGGCATAGGGGCCCATGGCGCCATGGGCGGCATAGGCCACCTCGATGATCGCGTCCTTCGAGTGATAGCCGGCAAAGCCCACATGCAGGAACGGGATGCCGAAGCCGGTCAGCGCCAGCGTGCCGATCACCATCATGGCGTAGGTGAACTTGATGTGCCCGGCGAGTCCGCCCATGCGGCGGATGTCCTGCTCGTGGTGCATCGCGTGGATGACCGAGCCGGCGCCGAGGAACAGCAGCGCCTTGAAGAAGGCGTGGGTGAAGAGGTGGAAGATGCCCACCGAATAGGCCCCCGCCCCCAGCGCCACGAACATGTAGCCGAGCTGCGAGCAGGTCGAATAGGCGATGACGCGCTTGATGTCGTTCTGGACGAGGCCCACGGTGGCGGCGAAGAAGGCCGTGGTCGCGCCGAAGAACATCACCACCTGCAGGGCCAGGGGCGCATATTCGAAGACGGGCGACAGGCGCGCCACCATGAACACGCCGGCGGTGACCATCGTCGCCGCGTGGATCAGGGCGGAGACCGGCGTCGGGCCTTCCATGGCGTCCGGCAGCCAGGTGTGCAGCAGGAACAGCGCCGACTTGCCCATGGCCCCCATGAAGAGCAGCAGGCAGACGACGGTGAGCGCGTCGAGCTGGTAGCCGAGGAAGGCCATCTTCTGGCCTGCGAGGCCCTGGGCGGCGGCGAACACCGCCTCGAAGCCGATGGAGCCAGTCAGGGTGTAGAGGCCGAAAATGCCGAGCAGGAAGCCGAAATCGCCGACGCGGTTGACGATGAAGGCCTTCATCGCCGCCGCATTGGCGGTGGGCTTCTTGTACCAGAAGCCGATCAGCAGATAGGAGGCGACGCCGACGCCCTCCCAGCCGAAGAACATCTGCAGGAGGTCGTTCGCCGTCACCAGCATGAGCATGGCGAATGTGAAGAAGGACAGGTAGGCGAAGAAGCGCGGCCGGTCCGGATCCTCGTGCATGTAGCCGATGGAATAGAGGTGCACGAGGAAGGAGACCGAGTTCACCACCACCAGCATGACGGCGGTGAGCGTGTCGATGCGCAGCGACCACGACACGTTGAGCGAGCCGGCATGGATCCAGCGCATCAGCTCGACCGTGGTGCCCTGCCCGGCATAGCCGACCTGGTAGAAGGCGACCCAGGACAGGAGCGCCGCGATGCCGAGGAGGCTCGTGGTGACGATCTCCGAGGCGCGCGCCCCGATGGCCCGGCCGAACAGGCCGGCGATCAGGAAGCCGACGAGCGGAAGGAAGACGATGGCCTGATACATGGACCGGTCAGCCCTTCATCATGTTGACGTCTTCCACCGCGATGGAGCCGCGGTTGCGGAAGAAGACGACGAGAATGGCGAGGCCGATGGCCGCCTCGGCCGCCGCCACCGTCAGCACCAGGAGCGCGAAGACCTGGCCGACGAGATCACCCAGGTGGGTGGAGAAGGCGACGAGATTGATGTTCACGGCGAGCAGGATGAGCTCCACCGACATCAGGATGACGATGATGTTCTTCCGGTTGAGGAAGATGCCCAGCATGCCGAGGGTGAACAGGATCGCAGCCACCGACAGGTAGTGCGACAGACCGATGGTCAGCATGGTTCAGACCCCCTCGCCCGTCTTGACCTTGACGACCTCGATGGCCGTCTCCGGCGTGCGGGCCGCCTGCGCCCCCGGATCCTGCCGCTTCACGCCGGTGCGGTGGCTGAGCGTCAGCACGATGGCGCCGATCATGGCCACCAGCAGGACGAGGCCGGAAAGCTGGAAGAAATAGACATATTGCGTGTAGAGCACCCGCCCGAGGGCCTCGGCATTGGTAATGTCGGCCGGGATCGGGGCGGTGATGGTCTTGGCCGCCGTCCCGCCCAGCGTCCAGGCGCCGATCACCATGAACAGCTCGGCGAGCACCACCAGGCCGATCAGCACGCCCACCGGCAGGTACTGCAGGAAGCCCTGGCGCAGCGCGACGAAGTCGACGTCCAGCATCATGACGACGAAGAGGAAGAGCACCGCCACGGCGCCGACATAGACGACGACAAGGATCATCGCCAGGAACTCCGCCCCCATCAGCACGAAGAGGCCGGAGGCGTTGACGAAGGCGAGGATGAGGAACAGCACCGAGTGCACGGGATTGCGCGCGGCGATGACCATGAAGGCCGAGG
The DNA here is from genome assembly GCA_023416965.1 of Pseudomonadota bacterium. Taxonomy (GTDB): domain Bacteria; phylum Pseudomonadota; class Alphaproteobacteria; order Rhizobiales; family Phreatobacteraceae; genus Phreatobacter. Next base: position 11,365 of record JAEZGJ010000287.1, read on the forward strand.
CCACGAGAACCGCGGCGAAGAGGTAGAAGAAGAGACCGGCGAGCATCTGCCCCTTTGCCCCGTTCCTGTTTCGAGGGCGCGCTTTTCGAAGACTCAGGGGGAGCCCTGCGCGCGCCTCTCATAAAGTCCAAGTTGGAACCCGTCCAGACGGCGAACCGCCGGGCCGCGTCCCGCGGTCGTCACCTGTAGGGCGCGTCCTTCTTCAGGCTGTCGGCGATCTCGCGTTCCCAGCGGTCGCCGTTGGCCAGAAGCCGTGCCTTGTCGTAGTAGAGCTCCTCGCGTGTCTCCACCGAGAACTCGAAATTCGGGCCTTCCACGATGGCGTCCACGGGGCACGCCTCCTGGCAGAAGCCGCAATAGATGCACTTCACCATGTCGATGTCGTAGCGGGTGGTGCGGCGCGTGCCGTCGTTGCGGCGCGGGCCGGCCTCGATGGTGATGGCCTGGGCCGGGCAGATCGCCTCGCAGAGCTTGCAGGCGATGCAGCGCTCCTCGCCGTTGGGATAACGGCGCAGCGCATGCTCTCCCCGGAACCGCGGCGAGATCTGCCCCTTCTCGAAGGGGTAGCTGATCGTCGCCTTCGGCTTGAAGAAATAGCGCATCGACAGGAAGAACGCCGAGACGAACTCCGTCAGGAACAGGGCTTTGGCCGCGCGGTCGAGCCGGAACGTCGACGCCATGGACCTCTTCTCCTCAAATGCCCCAGCCGCTGAGCGAGCGGCCGAGCCAGTAACCAAGGCCCGCGAAGACGGGCACGATGACGACCATCAGGATCCGCTGCGCCAGCACGATCCGGCGCTCGTAGTCCTGCCGCTCGGCCTCGGTGGTCGAGCGATCGGTCTGCCTGAGCTTGCCCGCCACCAGACCCGACACGATCCGGTAGTCGACCCAGCCCACCGCGGCGCCGATCAGGGCACCCAGGAGGCCGGCGGGGCTGAACAGGCCCTCCATGGCGGGCTCCTTACGGCGCCCAGCCGGTGAATTGCAGCACGCCGGCCACGACGACGACCATGACCAGCGAGATCGGCAGGAACACCTTCCAGCCGAGCCGCATGAGCTGGTCGTAGCGATAGCGCGGCACGAAGGCCTTCACCATGGCGAACATGAAGAAGACCAGGCTGACCTTCAGCACGAACCAGATGACCCCCGGCACCCAGGTGAAGGGCGCGAAGGGGAACGGCGGCAGCCAGCCTCCGAGGAACAGGATCGTGGTGAGGGAGCACATGGTCATGATGGCCACGTATTCGGCCAGCATGAACATCATGTAGGGGGTCGAGGCGTATTCCACCATGAACCCGGCGACGAGCTCCGACTCCGCCTCCGGCAGGTCGAAGGGCGGGCGGTTGGTCTCCGCCAGCGCCGAGATGAAGAAGATCACGAAGACCGGGAAGAGCGGCAGCCAGAACCAGCCGAACAGGCCGATGCCCTTGTCCTGCGCGCGGACGATGTCGGAGAGGTTCAGCGAGCCGACGCAGAGCAGCACGCAGATGATCACGAAGCCGATGGAGACCTCGTAGGAGACCATCTGCGCCGCGGAGCGCAGCGCGCCGAGGAAGGGATACTTCGAGTTCGACGCCCAGCCGCCCATGATCACGCCATAGACGCCGAGGGAGGAGACCGCGAAGATGAACAGGATGCCGACATTGAGGTCGGCGATGGCCCAGCCGTCGTTGAGCGGGATGACCGCCCAGGCGGCGAGCGCCAGGATCACCGAGACGAAGGGCGCCAGCAGGAACACGCCCTTGTTGGCCCCCGACGGGATGACCGGCTCCTTGAAAACGAATTTCAGGAGGTCCGCGAAGCTCTGCAGCAGGCCGAAGGGGCCGACCACGTTGGGCCCGCGGCGCAGCTGAACCGCCGCCCAGATCTTGCGGTCGGCGAGCAGGATGAAGGCCACGAAGACCAGCAGCGCCACCATGAGCACGAGGCTCTGGATGGCGATGAGCAGGATCGGCCAGATGAGGGTCCAGAAGTCGGTCATCGCTGTGCCTTACTCCGCCGCCTGCCGGTGCGTGCCCTTGGCGATCGCCGAACATTCGGCGAGCGTCGCGGAGGCGCGCGCGATCGGATTGGTCATGTAGAAGTCGTCGATGAAGGCCGCGAAGGGCGCCGCATCCACCTTGCCGCCGCGGGCCGCCAGCGCGCCGATGGCGGCGCCGTCCACCGGCGCCAGCGCCCCGATGCGCAGCGTGTGCGGGAAGTCCTTCGCCATGGCGGCGCGCAACTGCGCCAGCGAGTCGAAGGGCAGCTTCACGCCCAGCACGTCCGAGAGCGCGCGCAGGATGGCCCAGTCCTCCTTGGCATCCCCCGGCGGGAACCCGGCGCGGTTGACCACCTGTACCCGGCCTTCCGTATTGGCGGTGAGGCCGGACTTCTCGGTATAGGTC
>JAEZGJ010000316.1 GCA_023416965.1 Pseudomonadota bacterium
CCCCCCCCGCCACGACGTGCAGCGTCCCCTCAGGCTCACGGATGTCGTCGATATAGGGAGCCGTGCCCGTGACGTGCCGCTCCGCCGCATCGTGGCGGATGGAACGGCGCACGTGCCGCAGCCCGTCCTCCTCGCGCTCAGGCCGCATGGGAGGCACCCCGCAGCGGCGCGAGGCGGGTCGCCGAGCGGTCGCCGGCGGCGATCTCCGCGAGGGCCCTGGTGACGAGATTGCCCGCGACGCGCAGCCGGTAGGCAGCCGAGGCCCGATGATCGTCGAGCGGCGAGAAATCCTCCGGCAGACGTTCTACCGCCCGGCCGATGGCCGCGGCATCGTCGACGGCAATGCCGATCAGCGCCTGCTCGACCGCCGCCGCCCGCTTCGGGATGCCGGCCATGCCGCCGAAGGCGATGCGGGCATTGCTGATGCGCCCTTCGGCGAGCCGGACTTTCAGCGCCATCATGACGGAGGAAATGTCCTGGTCGTGCCGCTTGGCGATCTTGAAGGCCCGCAGATGCTCGTCGGCCCCCGGCTTCTGCACGGTCAGGGTGGTCAGGATCTCGCCCGGCGCGCGGTCCTGCCGGCCATACGCGAGGAAGAAGCATTCGATGGGCACCTGCCGCTCGGCCGTCCCCCGTCGTAACGAGAGTTCCGCGCCGAGGGCGATGAGCAGGGGCGGCGTATCACCGATGGGCGAGCCGTTGGCGACATTGCCGCCGATCGTCCCGGCGGTGCGCACCTGCGCCGAGCCCAGCCGCTCGAGGAGCAGCGCGACGTCGGGGTCCAGCGCCCCCAGCGCCGGCGCCGCCTCTGCATAGGTGACCGCCGCGCCGATGGTCAGCGTCTCGTCCGTCTGCGACAGGATCCGCAGCTCCGCCACCCGGCCGGTATGAACGATCTTCGGCAGGGTTCTCAGCTGCTTGGTGATCCACAGCCCGACATCGGTCGCGCCGCCGATCAGCGTCGCGTCCGGGTGACGCATCATCAGCGCCGCGAGCGAGTCGAGCGAGGCCGGCGCGGCGAAGAAGTTCTCCTGCGTGCCGACGAAGACATCCGCACCGTCCGCGAGCGCGCCGAGGGCCGCGGCGGTGGAGGCGCTCCGCTTGGCATGGGCATCGTCCGCCGGACCCGAGCAGACGGCAAGCGCCGCATCGACGATGGGCCGATAGCCGGTGCAGCGGCAGAGATTGCCCGCGAGGCGCGCCAGCACCGCCTCGCGGTCGGCCCCCGGGCCGTCCTGATAGAGGGTGAAGAGGCTCATGACGAAGCCCGGAGTGCAGAAGCCGCATTGCGAGCCGTGATGGTCGACAAGGGCCTGTTGAACGGGATGGAGTCGCCCGCCGACGGCGAGATCCTCGACCGTCACGAGTTCCGCACCGTCGAGCTGGCCGAGCAGCATGATGCAGGCATTGGCCGGCTCGTAGGTGAGCCGGCCGTCCCTCACCCGTCCCAGGGCGACCGTGCAGGCGCCGCAATCCCCCTCGCCGCAGCCCTCCTTGGTGCCGGTCAGGCGGCGCTCCAGGCGCAGCCAGTCGAGCACGGTCGTCATTGGCGGCACGTCCGGCGCCTCGACCACTGCGCCGCGGTGCAGGAAGCGGATCGGCCGTGTCGTCATGAGCCGCGATAGGTCGTGTAGCCGTAGGGGGAGAGCAGCAGCGGCACGTGATAGTGCTGGTCGAGCGCCGTCACGTTGAACCTGAGGGTCACCACGTCGAGGAAGGGCGGGTCGCTGACCGGGACGCCGGTGGCGCGGTGATAGGCGGCGACGTCATATTCGAGGCTGTAGGGGCCGGTGCGGATCGTCTTCGGGGTGAGCAGCGGTTCCGGCGCCCGGCCGTCGGCATTGGTGCGCCCCTCGGCCATGAGGCGGCGCGTCTCGCCATCGATCGCGTAGAGCCGATAGCCGAGGCCCGCGGCGGGGCGTCCGGCCGCCGTGTCGAGGACGTGGGTGGAAAGATGTCCGGGCATGAGGCAGCTCCTCTGTCGCGCCATTGTGAGCACGAAGAGCCCGGCTTTGCATCGCAAAAAGACGGGCTGGCCTGCGAGGCGTCCACGTATTTGTGCGGACGCAGCGTCGCAGCGACTGCGCCTAGGCTCGGACCGCCCCCGCCAGAACCCGATTCCATGACGCCCAGTCCCGCCCCGCAAGCGTCCTTTCGCGACCTGTTCACCCCCAAACTGGTGACGGTCCTGCGCGAGGGCTACGGTCTGAGAGACCTGCGCACCGACGCGGTGGCCGGCCTCACCGTCGCCATCGTCGCCCTGCCGCTCTCCATGGCCATCGCCATCGCCTCGGGCGCGACACCGGACAAGGGCCTGATCACCGCCATCGTCGGCGGCTTCCTCATCTCCGCTCTCGGCGGGTCTCGGTACCAGATCGGCGGTCCGGCAGGCGCCTTCATCCCCCTCGTCGCCTCGACGATCGCCGTCCACGGCTATGACGGCCTGGTGATCGCCACCTTCATGGCGGGGCTGATGCTGGTCGCGATCGGCTTCCTGCGGCTCGGGACCTACATCAAGTACATCCCCTACCCGGTGACCGTGGGCTTCACGGCGGGCATTGCCGTCATCATCTTCGTCAGCCAGATCCGCGATCTGCTGGGGCTGCGGCTTTCCGGGCCGGAGCCGCCGGAAATGCTGCACAAGCTGCCGGTGCTCTGGCAGGCGCTGCCGACCGTCAATCCCGTGGCCGTCGTCATCGCCGCTCTCGCCATCGCCGGCATCCTCGCGCTGAAGCGGTGGCGTCCGGCGGTGCCCGGCATGCTGGTGGTGGTGGCGCTCGGGGCGCTGTCGACCGCGCTCTTCGCCCTGCCCGTCGAGACGATCGGCTCGCGCTTCGGCGCCCTGCCGACGGGGATCGGCTTCAACGGGCTGCCGGGGCTCTCCCTGTCGCGCATCCGCGAGCTGCTGGTACCCGCCATCGCCTTCGCCATGCTCGGCGGCATCGAATCGCTGCTGTCGGCTGTCGTCGCCGACGGCATGACCGGACGGCGCCACCGCTCCAACTGCGAACTGGTGGCGCAGGGCGTCGCCAACATGGCCTCGGCGCTGTGCGGTGGCATTCCCGTCACCGGGACGATCGCGCGGACGGCCACCAACGTGCGCGCGGGCGCGCGCGGACCCGCGGCGGGCATTTTCCATGCCCTGTTCCTGCTGACCTTCTTGTCGGTCGCCGGCGGCCTGATGAGCTACGTGCCGCTGGCGGCGCTTGCCGGCGTCCTCGCCATCGTCGCCTGGAACATGGCCGAGAAGCGCGAATTCGCCATGCTGCTGCGCGCCTCGGCGGGCGATGCACTCGTGCTCCTCGCCGCCTTCCTGCTCACCGTCTTCGTCGACCTGACGGCGGGGATCGGCGTGGGTATCGTCCTCGGCTCACTGCTGTTCATGCACCGCATGGCCGAGGCGGTGGCGGTCGACAGCAAGGTGCGCCTCCTCGAAGAGGACGTCGCCGACGGCGCGGACAGCCACGGCCCCGCCCGCAGTTCGGACCGCCGGATCGTCACCTACCGGCTCAGCGGCGCCTTCTTCTTCGGCGCAGCCGCGACCGTCGCCTCGGTCTTCGACCGCATCGGCGATCCCCCCGCCGTCTTCATCCTCGACCTGACGGACGTGCCCTTCCTCGACACGACCGGCGCCTACACGCTCGAAAACTTCGTGCACAAGCTGGAGCGGGCCGGCACCGCCGTGGTCATCACCGGCCTGCGCGAAAGCGGCCGCCAGACCCTCGCCCATTTCGGCATCACCGAGCCGCGCGTCACCCTCGCCGCGTCGGCGGAAGAGGCGATGCGGGCGGCCGAGGCCCGGCTCGCCGTCACCTGACCGGCTCCCGCAGCACGACCCCGACGAGGCCGAGATAGGCGGTGGCCAGCGCCAGCAGGATCCGGACCGGAGCCTCGGGCGCGAGATCGGCCGCGATCGCCGCTCCCGCCGCGGCCATCCACAGGCCGAGCACGGCGAGGGTCAATCGTCTGAGGGCTACCGTCCGGAACGGGTGAACGAAGACGAAGGGGGCGAAGGTCCCACCGACGAGGGCAACGACGATCACCGCATTGGTCGCCGGCGGCAGGGCGAAGACCATGAGCAGGAAGACCGCCACGTTCCAGATGGCGGGAAAGCCTCGGAAGCCGCCGCCCGGCGTCTTCATCTCGCCGTCGGCGAAATAGAAGGCGGAAGAGATGAGGATCGCCGCCGCGAGCGGCCAGGCGAGGCCCTCCGGCAACAGTCGGGCCTGGACGATCACGAAGACCGGGACTGCGACATAGGTGAGGTAGTCCACAACGAGGTCGAGGATTTCGCCGGAATAGCGCGGCAGCCGCTCGGCGACGCGCAAGTGGCGGGCGATCGTTCCGTCGACGCCGTCCACCACCAGGGCGAGGCCCAGCCAGAGGAAGACCGCAGTGAAGCGCCGCTCGGCGGCCGCCTGCAACGCGAGGAGCCCGAGCACCGCGCCGGATGCCGTGAAGATGTGGACCGCGACGGCTGCTCCCGTTCCCCTGTCCTGGTCCGCCATCACCGCCCCTTCCCGCCGAGCCGCCTGCCGCGGCGATCTGGGCCTTGGGCAGGCCGCAGCCGGATGCTAGGAGAGTGGCCCAGCACAGCATCAGGCGGCAAGGCGCATGAGCGACATCGCGACCAGGGTGAGATTCGACGTTGCCGTGGCCGGAGCGGGACCGGCGGGCCTCTTCGCCGCCCTCGCTCTCGCCGACGCCGGTTTCGATGTGGCCGTCGTTGGCCCCCTCCCCGGCCAGGCGAGCGACCGGCGCACCTCCGCCCTCCTCGGCGGCTCCGTTCTCGCCCTCCAGCGCCTCGGCGTCTGGGAGCGCCTCAGGCCCCATGCGGCGCCTCTCCGGGTCATGCGTCTCGTGGATGCCACCGGCAGTCTCCTGCGCGCTCCGGTCTTCGAGGGTCGCTCGGAGGAGATCGGCCTCGACGCCTTCGGCTACAACATCGCCAATGACGATATCGGGGCGGCCCTCCTCGCCTGCGCCCGCGAGCGCGGCATCACGCTGGTGGAAGGCCACGTCACCGGCGTGGACATCGCCGCCGGTACCCTCACCCTCACCTCCGGCGGGACGCTCTCCGCCACGGTCATCGCCGGGGCGGACGGGCGCCGCTCGCAGGTCAGGGAGGCCGCGGGCATCGAGGTGGTCCAGACCCGCTATCCGCAGACGGCGGTGACCGCGACCTTCGCCCATAGCCGGCCTCACCGCGACGTCTCCACCGAGTTCCACACGGCCAGCGGCCCCTTCACCCTCGTGCCGCTGCCGGGCAACCGGTCGAGCCTCGTCTGCGTCGTCACCCCGCGCGAGGCGGACAGGCTCTTGGCCATGGACGATGTCGCCTTCGCCCGCGAGATCGAGAAGCGCTCCGAGGCCATCCTCGGGCGGGTGACACTGGAGCCCGGCCGCGGCCGCTACGACCTCGGTGCCATGACGCCCCGCCGCTTCGCGGTGCCTGGCGCTGCCCTCGTCGGCGAGGCCGCCCATGTCGTGCCGCCCATCGGCGCCCAGGGCCTGAACCTCGGCATGCGCGACGGTGCGGCCCTCGCCGATTGCCTTTCCGAGGCCCGGGCCGCCGGCGAGCCGCTCGGCGGGGTTCGCGCCATGGAGGCCTATGACCGCGCCCGCCGCGCCGACATCGTCAGCCGCACCTTCGCCATCGACGTGCTCAACCGGTCGCTGCTCTCGCCCTTCATGCCGGTCCACCTCGTCCGCGGCGCCGGGCTCTGGGCGCTGGACCAGATCGGCCCGCTGCGGCGCGCCTTCATGCGCGAGGGGCTGCAGCCGTCAGGCGCCACCCCGCGGCTGATGCGCGCCGACGACCGCGAGGCCGCCTGATCCGTCACGGCGTGAAGATGTTGATCGGCAGGAGTTCGTTCTTCACGAGATAGAGCACGCTCGTCAGCGTGCCGACCGACACCACCGTGCCGAGCAGCACGGCGTTCGAGGCCTCCTCGACATAGGTGTCGTACTGCCGCGCGATGATGAAGACGTTCAGGGCCGGCGGCAAGCAGGCCATCAGCGCCGCGGCATAGACCCAGGACGGCTCGAAGGTCCCGAGGAATGACAGGATAAGCACGGCGAGCGCCGGGTGGATCAGGAGTTTCAGGGCGAGGATCGGCGAGATGGCGGCGGCGACGCGTCCCAGCGCGGCGAAGCTCTCCATGCGGAGGGCGACGGTGACGCCAAGGGTGAAAAGCGCGACGGGAGCCGCCGCGTTCTGCAGGAAGGCCAGCAACCGGTCGAGCATTTCAGGTGGCTTGAACTGCAGGAAGGCGGAGACGACGCCGGCGACCGTCGCCAGGATGAAGGGGTGGGTGACGATCTTCACGATCACCTCTCCCACCACCGACAGGATGGAGCGCCGGGTCGTACCGTCGAGCGCCATGAGCAGCGGCACCAGCGAGAACAGCAGGATGTTGTCGAAGCAGAAGATCAGCGCAACCGGCGCCGCCGCCTCCGAGCCGATGGTCGAGAAGGCGAGGCCCGGCCCCATATAGCCGATATTGCCATAGGCGGCCGCGACGCCCGCCACCGTGGCGTGGCCGGTATGGCCGCCCGAGCGCCAGGCCACATAGGCGAAGCCGAGCACGAAAACCGTGAAGGTGGCGAAGGTCGTGCCCACCACGAAGGGCACGTTGTTGAGCTTCTCCAGCGGGGTCTGCGCCAGGATGCGGAAGAACAGCGCCGGCAAAGCGATGTAGATGAGGAAGAAGTTCATCCAAGCCAGGCCGGCCTCGGGGATGGGGGTTCCCTTCCAGGCCTTGTAGCGCGCCGTGAAGAAGCCGAGCGCGATCAGGCCGAAGAACGGCATCGCGAGGTTGAGGACCTGGAGCATGGACGGATCGCTGCGCGGCGGGATGTCAGCGACCGCTAGCGGGCGCGATGGCCGGGGTCAACGCCGCGGTCGCGGATTCAATGCAGGCCAGAGCGCTTGACCCGGTATTCGCCGTCGGCGCCGCGTTCGAAGACCTCGTCGACCTGCGGATGGCGGATGGGCTCCCCGCTGGTGTCGATCAGGAGGTTCTGCTCGGAGACATAGGCGATGTACTCCGTCACCTCGTTCTCGGCGAAGAGGTGATAGAAGGGCTGGTCCTTGGACGGACGGAGCTCGGCCGGGATCGCCTCATACCATTCGTCCGTATTGGCGAAGGTCGGGTCCACGTCGAAGACGACGCCCCGGAACGGATGGATCCGGTGCTTCACGATCTGGCCGATCTTGAACTTGGCTTGCCGCGGCTTGTCGATCACGCCGGTCCCTTGGATGCGCTTCGGGGGCGGGACCAAAGCGGCCCGGGACCGCCGTGTCAACGCCGTTTCACGCTCTTTACGGATAGCCGGACCGTTCAGATCGCATAGCGGGCGGCAAAGTCGCGGTCCTTGGCCGCCACGATGCGCGCGAGATCGACCAGCACCTTGGCCTGCTTCCAGGTGGCGTCGTCCTGCATCTTGCCGTCGATCATCACCGCCCCCGATCCGTCGGGCATGGCGGCGAGGATGCGGGCCGCGAAGGCGACCTCGTCGGGATCGGGCGAGAACACCCGCTTGGCGATGTCGATCTGCGAGGGGTGCAGGGTCCAGGCGCCGGCACAGCCCATGAGGAAGGCATTGCGGAACTGGGTCTCGCATGCGAGCGGATCGGAGAAGTCGCCGAAGGGGCCGTAGAAGGGCTTGAGCCCGTTGGCGGCGCAGGCATCCACCATCTTGGCAAGCGTGTAGTGCCAGAGGTCCTGCTGGTAGGCGGCGCGCGGCCCCTCCCCGCCGGCATCGGCCACCACCTTGTATTCGGGATGTCCTCCGCCGACCCGCGTCGTCTTCATGGCGCGGGAGGCGGCAAGGTCGGCGGGGCCGAGGCTCATGCCGTGCATGCGCGGCGAGGCCGCGGCGATCTCATCGACGTTCTTGACCCCCTCGGCCGTCTCCAGGATCGCGTGGATGAGGATCGGTTTGCGGACCTGGTGACGCGCCTCGAGCTGGGCGAGGAGCTGGTCGAGATAGTGGATGTCCCAGGCCCCCTCCACCTTCGGCAGCATGATGACGTCGAGCTTGTTGCCGACCTCGGCGACGATCTGGGTCAGGTCGTCGAGGATCCAGGGCGAATTCAGCGCGTTGACGCGGGTCCAGACGCCTGTCGTGCCGAAATCGGTCTCCTTCACCATGGCGATGAAGCCGGCGCGGGCGGCCTCTTTCGCGTCGAGCGGGATAGCGTCCTCGAGATTGCCGAGCACGATGTCCACGCTCCTGGCGAGCTCCGGCACCTTGGCGCGCACCTTCTCCAAGTGCGGCGGCACGAAATGGATCATCCGCTCCAGCCGCACCGGCAGCTCCCGGTAGGGCTCGGGAGCCCCGATCGCCAGCGGCTTGTAGATGTTGCGCGGCAGCTTCATGTCCCACTCCTCATTGCGACCAGCGCTACAGGAGGCGGTTGCACCGCACAATTCCGTGGAAGGGCGGATGGACAAAAAAAGGGCGCGGAACACGTCCGCGCCCTTTTGTGAAATGGATGGAGACTGGCCGTCAGCGCTGCGGCGGCGCCAGCGGCTGCATGCCCGCGGGGGCACCCGGAACCGGCGCGGCGCCGGGCGTCGCGCCCTGCTGGCGCTGCTGCTGCTCCTGGAGGCGGCGCTGTGCCTCCTCGCCGCGGCGCTGCAGCTCGGCCTGCAGCCGGCGCTGGCTCTCCTCGTAGGCCTTCGGGTCAACCGGCTCGCCGTCGTAGGAAGCCTGGAAGCCCTGCAGCGACATCCCGAGCGAGATGGCCCGGTTGTTCATGTTGACGACCTGGATGTTGAGGTTCGTCGAGCGCTTCATGCGCGTCAGGAATTCCGGCTGGAGCTCCATCTGCGCGAAGCAGGCGTTCGGCAGGCAGACCTCGTAGCGCATGGCCTGGGGCTGCGGTTGGCCCTGGCCCTCGAGCACGACGCGGATGCCCGGCTGCAGCGACATGCCCACGGGAACGGCGATGATGAGCCGCGGTTTCTCGCCCTCGAGGTCGCGGATCTGCACCGAGGCGAGCATCTGGCCGTTCTCGGCGCGGGTTTCCTGCACCACCATGCAGAGCTTCTTGGTCGTCGGCGGGGTCCGCTCGTCGGTCGGAACCTGGTCGCAGAGCTTGACCCAGGGCGTCTGGATGGCTCCGAGG
>JAEZGJ010000317.1 GCA_023416965.1 Pseudomonadota bacterium
CACCAGGGCCTCGGCGGCGCGCTTGCGCATGCGTTCGGCGGCGATGGAATCGTCGAGGGCGAGACGCTCGTCGCGCAGGGCCTCGAGCCGCTGGACCGCCTGCGGATCGGCCCGCTCGGTCTGGCGCGCCTGGCGGGCGTCGACGGAGCCGACGGTGAGCGCCCCCTCCCCGCTCCCCGCCACGCGCAGGGAGCCGGCATCGGCGGCGAGTGGCAGGTCGTCAAGAATGAGCGTGTGCTCGCCCGCCGGCAGGTCGACGGCAAAGCGGCGCGTCACGCTCGCACCGTCCGGGAAGACGGTGACGGCATCGATCCGCGAGGCCGGGCGGAACTCCGCGGCTGTAGCGCCGGCCGCGGGGACGGCGAGGACGAGGGTCAGGACGGCGAGGCGCTGCGGCTTCATCGGCTGGTGCTCCGTTAAGGGAACCCCAAGCTGGCGAGCGGAATCGGGCCGCCGCAGGGCCGAATCGCGGCGGCGAGCGGCCTCAGCCGAAGCGTCCGGTGATGTAGTCGCGCGTGCGGGTGTCGACCGGATTGGTGAAGATCTGGTCGGTGGCCCCCTCCTCGACGAGGATGCCGAGGTGGAAGAAGGCCGTGCGCTGCGACACGCGGGCCGCCTGCTGCATCGAGTGGGTGACGATGACGATGGTGAAGTTCTGCTTCAGCTCGTCGATCAGTTCCTCGATCTTGGCGGTGGCGATCGGGTCGAGGGCCGAGCAGGGCTCGTCCATCAGGATCACCTCGGGGGACACGGCGATGGCGCGGGCGATGCACAGGCGCTGCTGCTGGCCGCCCGACAGGCCGGTGCCGGACTCGGCGAGCCGGTCCTTCACCTCGTTCCACAGGCTCGCCTTCTTCAGTGCCGTCTCCACCACCTCGTCGAGGTCGGTCTTGCTCCTGACCAGGCCATGGATGCGCGGGCCGTAGGCGACGTTCTCGTAGATCGACTTCGGGAACGGGTTCGGCTTCTGGAAGACCATGCCGACGCGGGCACGCAGCTGCACGACGTCGAGGTTGCGGTCGTAGATGTCGAGATCGTCGATGCGGATGTCGCCCGTCACCCGGCAGATCGGGATCGTGTCGTTCATCCGGTTGATGCAGCGCAGGAAGGTGGACTTGCCGCAGCCCGACGGGCCGATGAAGGCCATGACCGAGCGCTCGGGAATGTCGACGTTGACGTCCTTGATGGCGTGTTTCTCGCCATAGAAGACGTTGACGTTGCGGCCCGTGATCTTCGGGTGCACCGCCGCCGTCGGAACGGCGGTGGTGGCCGCCGTCGTCTCGAAGGTGGGAAGCGAGTTCATCGACGTCATCCTTTTGTCGTGGGCGCCCGGCCGATCACCAGCGGCGCTCGAACTTCTTGCGCAGGAACACGGCGGCCGCGTTCATGACGATGAGGAACAACAGCAGCACAACGATGGCAGCCGCCGTCTTGTTCTGGAAGGCCTGTTCGGGGAAGTCCGCCCACATGAAGATCTGCACCGGCAGCAGCGTCGCGGCGTCGGTGAAACCGCGCGGGCTGTCGACGACGAAGGCGACCATGCCGATCATCAGGAGCGGCGCTGTCTCGCCGAGCGCATGGGCCATGCCGAGGATGGTGCCGGTGAGGATGCCGGGCATGGCGAGCGGCAGGACGTGGTGGAACACCGCCTGCTGGTGCGAGGCGCCGACGCCGAGGGCCGCTTCCTTCACCGAGGGCGGCACGGCGCGGATGGCGGCGCGCGAGGCGATGATGATGATCGGCAGCGTCATCAGGGCCAGCACGAAGCCGCCGACCACCGGGGCCGAGCGCGGCATGCCGAACACGTTGAGGAACACGGCGAGGCCGAGCAGGCCGTAGATGATGGAGGGAACGGCGGCCAGATTGTTGATGTTGACCTCGATCATCTCGGTCCAGCGGTTCTTCGGCGCGAACTCCTCGAGATAGACGGCCGCCGCCACGCCCACGGGAAAGGACAGGCCGAGCGTGATGACGAGGGTCAGGAACGAGCCGACGATGGCCACCCACACGCCGGCGAGCTCCGCCTCGCGGGAGGCGCCGCCGAAGAAGAACTCGCGGGAGATCCGGCGCTCGACGAGACCGCGCTCCTTCAGCGATTCCAGATAGGCAACCTCGCGGTCGGTGATGCGACGGTTGGATTCCGGCTGCACGATGCGCACGATCTCCCAGGAGCCGGCGGCAGCGACATTGGTCGACGACGGCGGGATCAGCACCTCGCCGGTGGCATTGGCACTCTGCACCTGGGCGAGCTTGATCACGCCGCCATTGATGCGGACGAGATAGCTGGAGACGGTGTTGTCGAGCGTCTCGGCGCTGTCGGCGCCGTTGATCCTCTGCGTCAGCGTCTCGATGCGCTGGCGCAGCTGGGTGATGTCGTTCTGCGTTGCGGCGAGCTGGCGGCGCTCGGTCTCCACACGACCCAGGAGATTGTCGCGCGCGGGGCCGCTCGCCGTCTCGACGGCGCGGACGAGGGTCGCGATGTCGCGTTCCTGTCCGGCCGCGACGCGCTCCTTGCCGGCGAGATCCCGCTGCAGGTTGGCGCGGACGATGGTCAGCTGCACCTTGATGGCGGCGAGAAGCGGCTGGAAGTTCGATACGGTCGAGGAGAGCTGCACCTGGCCGGACGTGCCCGACACCGTCAGGTCGCCGGCGCCCCGCGTCACCTCCGTCGCCGTGGTCTGGCCCTTCAGGTAGAGGTCGGCATTGTCGTCGAGCGGCAGGTACACGTCCTGGGTGGTGCCGAGCCATGCGGGGTTCGCCATGGCCTGGCGGCGCAGGATGGAGGGCGCACCGGAGGAGACGAGGTTGCCGAGGGCACGCCGCGACGTGCGGTCGGTGGCGGCCGGGAAATAGCCGCGCACGGCGCCGTTCACCGCCGCGTCAAAATTGGCCGCGCCGATGGCCGCCGGCAGCTCGGCACCCGACGCATTGCCCGGGTTAAACGTCTCCGGCTTCATCTCGACGGAGACCTTCAGGTAGTTCTGGGTGAAGGCGGGGATCGCCTGGGTGATGATCGTCGACAGGAAGATGACGAGGAACCCGGCGGCCACCAGCACGGCGCCGAGGCCGAGCGACTTGAACAGGAACTCCGAGCGGTAGCGCGCCTTCAGCCGCGCCTGGGCCTGGTCGTTGGTGTGGATGTCGGTGGAGACCCGAGGCAGCGAGACGTCAGTCATACTGTTCCCGATACTTGTTGACGACGCGCAGTGCGACGAGATTGAGCGACAGGGTGATGACGAAGAGCACGAGGCCGAGGCCGAAGGCCGCGAGCGTCTTCGGACTGTCGAATTCCTGGTCACCGGTCAGCAGCGTGCCGATCTGCACCGTGATGGTGGTGACCGCCTCCAGCGGGTTCAGCGTCAGGTTTGCGGCAAGGCCCGCCGCCATGACCACGATCATCGTCTCGCCCATGGCGCGGGACACAGCCAGCACCAGCGCCGAGACGATGCCGGGCAGCGCCGCGGGCAGCACCACCTTGCGGATCGTCTCCGACTTGGTGGCTCCGAGGCCGGCCGAGCCGTCGCGCAGGGACTGGGGCACGGCGTTGATGACATCGTCGGAGAGCGAGGAGACGAAGGGCACGATCATGATGCCCATGACCACGCCGGCGGCCAGCGCACTCTCCGAGGAGACGTCGAGGCCGAAGGCATGGCCGGAATTGCGGATGAAGGGCGCCACCGTCAGGGCGGCGAAGAAGCCGTAGACCACGGTGGGGATGCCGGCCAGGATCTCGAGCACCGGCTTCCCGACGGCACGCACCCGCGGGGTGGCGTAGTCGGAGAGATAGACGGCCGCCATGATGCCGAGAGGCGCGGCCACCACCATGGCGATGAAGGTGATGAGCAGCGTGCCGGTGAGCAGCGGGATGAAGCCGAAGGCGGCCGTGCCGCCGACCTGGTCGGCGCGGAAGGCCATCTGCTGCGGCGTCCAGGTGAGGCCGAAGAGGAAGTCGATGGGGCTGACCATCGAGAAGAAGCGCATCGATTCGGCGATCAGCGACACGACGATGCCGATGGTCGTCAGGATGGCGATCGTCGCCGAGACCGCGAGCAGCACCTTCACCACGGTCTCGACGCGGTGGCGGGCGCGGAAGGCGGGCGCGATCGCGTTCCAGGCATAGACGAAGCCGGCGACGCCGACGACCGCCATGAGCACGATCATCATCGTCGTGCTGGTGGCGGCGCGGGAGGAGAGGACGGCGGCGGCGTCGGTCCGCACCGCGTCGCGAATGCCGGCGGTCCCTCCGAAGGCAATGGCCTGGATGTCGCGCCAGAAGCCGTCGAGCTGGGCGATGCTGTAGGTCGCGAGCTGGGCGGAGAACTGGGAGAGAACCATGGAACGCAGCACGTTCGGCGCCGCGATCGACCAGACGACGAGCACGATGAGAGCGGGCCCCACCGTCATGATGGCGAGCCAGGCGCCGTAATAGCCCGGCAGGGAATGGAGGGCGGCGTAGTTCGAGCCGGCGAGCGCGATGGAGCGGCGCCGGCCAGCCAGATGACAGGCTATGGCGATCGCCACCAGAATGCCGAACAGTGTCAGGAACATCGCTTGCGTCCGTTCATCGCCGCCCGCACCGGAACGGCTCGCCTTGCAGTGGAGAAGGGCCCGGCATGGCCGGGCC
>JAEZGJ010000216.1 GCA_023416965.1 Pseudomonadota bacterium
GTGCGGCGCGCCGGCTCGCGTGGGGGGCGTTTGGTGGCCGGGATCAAGCATCCCGGCTGACCGGAGGAAACGGATTCCGCGCGAGCCGGCGGGCTTCGGCATCGAAGTCCGGGCCCGCGGGGTGACCCGCCGTGCGGCGCGCCGGCTCGCGTGGGGGCCGTTTCCTCGGGCGACCGGGATCAAGCATCCCGGTTGTGAGTGGCCCGGATGAAGCATCCCGGCAGCCCGGATGCTTCATCCGGAGAACCAAGACTCCCGAGGAAACGGATTCGACGCGAGCCGGCGGGCTTCGGCACACGAAGTCCGGGCCTGCGGGGTGACCCGTCGGCCAGGAGGCTTTTCGCCTCCGCGCCTGACGGCGCTTCACCCCTCGCGCCTTCTCATCGGGAGACGCGGGACCGAGACGGCAGACCCCGGCCGGCGAGGCGCGGGAACGGGGAGGCGTGGGTGGAGACGACGGGACAGCACAGCGGCCTCGGACTCACCTCTTCGCGGAAGGCAGGGCTCCACTCACCTCTCCCCGGCGGGGAGAGGTGGAGCCCCAGCGCCCGCGCCTTCGCCGATCTCCGGTCCTCTGAGCGGGCCGGCCTCGCTCCGCGTCACCTCTCCCCGGCAGGGAGAGGGGGTGTGTGCCTGCAAGGGCAGTGCCTCCCGTGGCCCCACCCTTACCCTCCCCTCTGGCGAGGGGAGGGAGACTTTGACCTCGCGCCCGATCCAAAGCCGCGGGGCCTGGCCCCACCGGTCCACGAACGATGCCTACGGCCGGGCCTGGCTCGACCGACGCCGCAAAGGCGCGACGCCGAAGTCCCCCTCCCTGCGCGCAGCGCGGGGAGGGTGCGGGTGGGGCATCGGGAGACATCATCCCACGAGCAAGGATCGCCCCGACGGGGCACCCCATGCCCCTCACCCGGCCCACGGCCTTGCCTCTCCCCAGCGGGGAGAGGTGTAGCGAACTGCGTCAGGCCGGGCGGCGTCCTCCGTGGAACCTCACCCGAACCGCGCCTTCAGCACTTCGAACAGCGCCCGCGCCGCCTGCATCTCACCGCCCTGCGGCCGGCCGGGCTTGTCCGCCGGCACCCAGCCATAGACGTCCGCATGAACCCAGCTCTTCGCCTTCTCCACGAAGCGGTCGAGATAGAGCGCGGCGGTGATCGACCCGGCGAAGCCGCCGGTCGTGACGTTGTTCATGTCGGCGATCTTGCTGTCGAGGCCGCTCGCATAGGGCTTCCACAGCGGCAGCCGCCAGACGGGATCGCCCACCGCGAGGCCCGCAGCGGTGAGATCCGCAGCCAGCGCGTCGTCGTGGGTATAGACCGGCGGCAGGTCCGGCCCCAGCGCCACGCGCGCGGCTCCCGTCAGCGTCGCGAAATCGGCGAGGAGGGCGGGGGCCTCGTCGTCGGCCAGCGCCAGCGCATCGCAGAGCACGAGCCGCCCTTCCGCGTCGGTATTGCCGATCTCGACGGTGAGGCCCTTGCGGGTCGGGAAGACGTCGCCCGGCCGGAAGGCCGCGCCCGAGACGGCATTCTCCACCGCGGGAACCAGGAGCCGCAGGCGCACGGGGAGCTTCGCCGCCATGATCATGTGGGCGAGGCCGATGGCCGCGGCGGCGCCGCCCATGTCCTTCTTCATCAACAGCATGGCCGAGGAGGGTTTCAGGTCGAGACCGCCGGTGTCGAAACAGACGCCCTTGCCGACCAGCGTCACCTTGGGATGCTTCTCGTTGCCCCAGACGAGATCGACGAGGCGCGGCTCGCGCGGCGAGGCGGCGCCCACCGCGTGGATCATCGGGAAGTTCTGCTTGACGAGATCGGCGCCGACGACGGAGGTCACCTTGGCGCGATGGCGCTTGCCCATGTCGCGGATGGCGGCTTCCAGCTCCGCCGGCCCGAGATCGTTGGCCGGCGTGTTGATGAGGTCGCGGGCAAGGGCCGTCGCCTCGGCCGCCTGGCTCACCGCCGCGCCGTCGACGCCCTCCGGCACGACCAGCAGGGCCGGCTTGGACGACGACGTCTTGTAGCGGGTGAAACGGTACTGGCCGGTGATCCAGGCGAGCGCCGCCCGCTCCGCATCGCCGGGATCGTTGGCGAAACGGTAGAGACCGGGCGGGACCTGGCCCGGCAGCTTGCCGGCGAGCAGGGGATCGCGATGGGCTGCATCCTCGGCCTCGATCCCGAACAGCACGGCGGCCACCGCGCCCCTGGCGTCCGGGACGACGACGGCCTTGCCCGCCTTCGGCTCGAAGCCGACGGCGTCGAGATAGGCCTGTTGCGGGGCTTTCAGCTTCGCCTTCGCGTCCGGATAGGTGCTGGGGGTGACGAATGTGACGGGCGTGGCGCCTGTGGTGCCGGCCGGACGGAGAAGCGGGTGCATGGGAATCCTGTGCCGCGAGCGTTGCGACAGGCTAGAGCCGCGCGATACCGCCTGTCACCCCCGCGCGCCACGCGCATGGTGGGGGCGCGCGCCTCATGGTTTACGCGGGCCGGGGCAGGCCCTTTGATGCCGCCCCCGACAAGAACGATCCGAGGACGCCCATGACCACCGAGCCCAAGACCAGCGGCCCCAAGACCCTCCTCGAACTCGCCGGCCGCAAGCCGGCGCCGCCGAAGCTCGCCGAGAGCATCCTCGTCCTCATCGACATCCAGAACGAGTATCTCGACGGCCCCATCGCCCTGCCCGGTGCCCGCCCCGCCGTGGCGAAGGCGGCCGACCTCCTCGCCCGCGCCCGCAAGGCCGGGGCCAAGATCGTCCACGTCGCCCACAAGGGCGGCAAGGGCTCCCTCTTCGATCGCGAGGCCCACCGCGGCGCCATCGTCGACGCGGTGGCGCCCATCGCCGGCGAGGAGGTGGTCGAGAAGCCGCGGCCGAACGCCTTTTCCGGCACGAACCTCGCGGAGGTCGTCGGCGCGCCCTCGGCGCCGCTGATCCTCGTCGGCTTCATGACGCATATGTGCGTCTCCTCCACCGCCCGCGCCGCCCTCGACCTCGGCTACCAGACGGCCATCGCCGCCGATGCCTGCGCCACCCGCGACCTGCCGAAGCCCTCCGGCGGCGTGATCGACGCGGCGAGCCTGCACGAGTCGGAACTGGCGGCGCTCGCCGACCGCTTCACGGGGGTGTTCAGGGCGGACGAGATCGGGTGAGGCGCGCCGGGTGGGAGAGGGTCGCGCGACGTGTCCAAGGCCCCACCCTTACCCTCCCCGCGCTCCGCGCGGAGAGGGGACTTTGACGGACCGTCTGTCTCGGCTCGATTGGGCCAGGCG
>JAEZGJ010000006.1 GCA_023416965.1 Pseudomonadota bacterium
CCCGCAGCCCGTCCGCCTTCGGCGGCCTCGGCCGGGCGCGGCGTGACCTCCCAGGGGCCCGCCCGCAGCGCGACGCCGCCGCCAAGCTATCTCGGACAGGTCATGGCCCGGCTCCAGCGCGCCAGGCCGGCCGGCACCGGCCAGCAGGGCCGAGCCGTGGTGCGCTTCTCCATCCTGCGCTCGGGAGCGGTCGGCGCGATCGGCCTCGCCGCTTCCTCCGGCAACAGCATCGTCGACCAGGCGGCGCTCGCCATGGTGCGGCGCGCCGCGCCCTTTCCGCCGCTTCCGCCCGAATTCGGTCCGGCCACCATGCCGCTGACCGTTCCCGTCAACTTCCGCTGATCCGAGTCCGAACGATGAAACATGCCCTGCTGGTCGGCCTCCTCCTCGCCGCCTCCGCCACACCGGCCGCCCTCGCCCATGTCACGCTGGAGCGCGCCGAGACGGCGCCGGGCTCCTACAAGGCGGTGCTGCGCGTGCCGCACGGCTGCGGCGCACAGGCGACCACCGGCATCAGCGTGACGATCCCGGAAGGCATCCATTCGGTAAAGCCGCAGCCGAAGCCCGGCTGGGCGCTGGCGACGATCGTGCGGCCCTACCAGCGCGCCTATGTCAACCACGGCCGCGAGGTGCGGAAGGGCGTCGCCGAGATCTCCTGGTCGGGCGGCTCGCTGCCGAACGAGCACTATGACGAGTTCGTCTTCGTCGGCCAGGTGGACGCCTCTCTGGCCGGGACGGGCCGAGTGTTTTTCCCGGTGGTGCAGACCTGCGCCGGGGGGGAGGTCCGCTGGACGGAGATTCCCGCGGCCGGCGGCCAGGCGCGACCCGCCTCGCCGGCCCCGATGCTGCGCGTCGTGGCGGCCGGTGTCCCCGCCCATGCGGCGGGAACCGTGCGGGCGGGCACCCTGACCATCGCCCAGCCCTGGGCGCGCGCGACGCCGGGCGGGGCGCGGGTCGCCGGCGGCTATCTGACGGTGACGAATAGCGGGAGCAGGCCCGACCGCCTCGTCGGCGGCAGCGCCGCCTTCGCCGAGCGGGTCGAGATCCACGAGATGGCGACGCGGAACGGCGTCATGACCATGCGCGCGCTTTCGGGCGGCCTCGCCATCGCGCCCGGCCAGACCGTGGAGCTGAAGCCGGGCGGGCTGCACGTCATGTTCATGGGGTTGCGATCACCGCTCACCGAGGGCAAGCCGGTGACGGTGACGCTCGAATTCGAGAGAGCCGGCAAGGTCGAGGTGGAGATGGCTGTCGGCGGGATCGGCGCACGATCGGCGCCGGCCGGCGAGCACCACCACCATTGACGACAGAAGGGGGCCCGGCGCTCCCTCACAATCCCATCTGGCGGCTGGCGAGATCCTTCATGATCTCCTCCGTGCCGCCGCCGATGGCGTTGACCTTCACCTCGCGGTAGATGCGCTCGACCTTGGCGCCGCGCATGTAGCCGGCGCCGCCGAAGATCTGCACGGCCTCGGAGGCGCAATGGGCGAGGGTCTGGGTCGCCTGGTTCTTCAGCAGGCAGATCTCCGCCACGGGGTTCTCGCCCTGCTCCAGCCGCCAGGTCAGGAGATCCAGCCAGGCCTGCGATGTCTCGACCTTCTGGTGCATGTCGACGAGCTTGTGGCGGATGACCTGGTGCTGGGTCAGCGGCTTGCCGAAGGTCACGCGCTGTTTCGCATAGGCCGTCGCCTCGTCGAGGCAGACGCGGGCGAGCGCGATGCAGCCTGCCGCCATGGTGATGCGCTCGTGGTTGAAGTTGCGCATGATGATCTTGAAGCCGGCCCCCTCATCGCCGAGCAGGTTGCCCGCGGGCACGCGCACGTCGTCGAAATGCAGGGTGGCCGTGTCGGAGGCCCACCAGCCCATCTTCTTCAGGGGCGTGCGGGTGAAGCCCGGGCTGTCGCGCTCGACGACGATGAGGCTGACGCCGCCGGGGCCCTCGCCGCCGGTGCGGACCGCCACCGTGTAGAGGTCGGCGCGCATGCCGGAGGTGATGAAGGTCTTCTCGCCGTTGACGACGTAGTGGTCGCCGTCGCGACGGGCGGTGGTCCTGAGGTTCGCGACGTCCGAGCCGCCGCCGGGCTCGGTGATGGCGAGGGCCGAAATGGTCTCGCCGGCGAAGATGCCGGGCAGGAGGCGGGCCTTCAGCGCCTCGGATCCCGCATTGACGATGGGCGGCGTGCCGATGGCGTGGCTCATCAGGCTGGCATTGATGCCGCCGGCCCCGTGGCGGGCGAGCTCCTGGGTGGCGACGATCCACATGAAGCGGTCGGCGGGGGTGCCGCCATATTCCTCAGGAAAACCGAGGCCGATCAGGCCGATGGCTGCCGCCTTGCGGTAGAGCTCGCGGGGGAATTCCTCGGCCTCGTCCCACTCTGTCGCGAAGGGCTCGATCTCGCGGGCGACGAAGCGGCGGACCTGGTCGCGGAACGCCTCGTGATCGGCGGTGTAGAACGGGCTCGCCATGCTGGCCTCTGATTGGTGCTGCGTCGCTGCTGGCGCAAAAGGAAAGCCGCCGGCACGGATGCCGGCGGCCCCGATGGCTGTGCCGTCAGTGGGTGGAGGGCGTCGCCCCCTGCACCCAGCCGCGGGTGACGACCCAGCGGCCGTTCTGCACCTGCGACAGACGGGCGTCATTGTTGCAGAGGCGGTTCTGCGCGGTGATGGCGCAGGGGCGGGTCTCGAAGGGCGTCTGTGCCGGCGGGTTGGTCGCGATGGCCTGCAGGAAGCTCTCCACCGTCAGGTTCTGCCCGGCCTTCAGCGCCGCCTGGGTGAAGGCGTCGCCGATCAGCCAGCCATAGGCCGAAAAGACGGTCGGATCCTCGCCGAACTTGGCCTTGTAGCGGCCGACCCATTCGCGGATCTGCGCGCTCGGATCGTCCGGATAGGGATGGGCGGTGGTCATCATGGCGTAGAAACCGTTTGCCACCGGGCCGCCGAGCGCCGGGATGAGGTGGGTGTAGGCAGCCGAGGTGCCGACGAAGGTCGCCTCGAGACCAACCTTGCGGGCTTCCGCCAGCACGCCCACCGTCTCGCGGATGATGGTGCCCATCAGCACGAGGTCGCAGTTGGCCGCCTTCATGCGGGCGACCTGCGAGGAGAACTCGGTGGCGCCGCGCTTGTAGGTGGTGCGCTCGACATAGGTCTGGTTGACCAGGCCGAGGGCCGCCTCGCCGCCGCGCATGACCTCGAGGCCGAACTCGTCGTCCTGATAGACGACGCAGACGCGCTTGGCGTTCTTCTCCTTGATCAGCTCCGGCAGCATGGTGCGGACCTGGTCGAAATAGGAGGCGGCGAAGGCGAGCTTCAGCGGCGTCGGCGGCATGTACATGTCGCGCGCCGCGGTGACGGGGAAGAAGTTCGGCACATTGCGCTCGAACTGGATGGGCATGGCGGCCATGTTCTGCGCCGTGCCGATATGGCCGATCATCATGAAGATCCGGTCGGAATTGACCAGCTTCTGGGCGGCGAGCAGAGCCTTGCGCGGGTCATAGGCGCTGTCCTCCACGATGAGGCGGACCTGCCGGCCGTGGATGCCGCCGCGGGCGTTCAGCTCGTCGAAATACATCTGCAGGCCGGCGCGCGTCTGCTTGCCATAGGCGGCGATGGGACCGGAGAGGTCCTGGATCGATCCCAGCGTGATCTGGTTGGCCGTGACGCCTTGGGTCTGGGCAAGGGCCGAGCCGGCGGCGAGGGTCGCCGCAAGCGCAAGGCATGTGGTCAGTGACGACTTCATGGTTTCCTCCGTCTGGTGGGCCCTGTTGGTCCGGGGCTTGTTCTGATCGGCCGTTCGGGCGGCCTTGACTGGAATGCTAGTACGAAGTCCGCAGGGCCGGTAGCCGGTCAGGCCGCGGCGCTGCGGTACATGCCGGCGATGAGGTCGGCATATTTCTTCTGCACGAGGTTGCGCTTGAGCTTCATCGTGGGGGTGAGTTCCTCGTCCTCGGCGGTGAGGCGCTGGTCGATCAGGCGGAAGGTCTTCACCTGCTCGACACGGGCGAACTTGGCGTTGACCCGGTCGACCTCGGACTGGATCAGCGCGACGACCTCGGGCGCGCGGCAGAGGCTGGCATAGTTGGAGAAGGGGATGTCGTTGTCCTGGGCGAACTTCTCGACATTCTCCTGGTCGATCATCACCAGAGCGGTGAGATAGGGCATGCGGTCGCCGATGATCACCGCATCGGTCACATAGGGCGAGAACTTCAGTTCGTTCTCGATCTCGGAGGGCGTGATGTTCTTGCCGCCCGCGGTGATGATGATGTCCTTCATGCGGTCGGTGATCTTCAGGAACCCGTCGTCGTCGAGCTCGCCGACGTCGCCCGTGTGCAGCCAGCCGTCGGCGTCGATCGTCTCGGCCGTGGCCTCGGGGTTGCGGTAGTAGCCCTGGAAGACCGCCTCGGAGCGCGTGAGGATCTCCCCGCCCTCGCCGATGCGCAGCTCGACGCCGGGCAGCGCGACGCCGACCTTGCCGATGCGCACGTCGTGCTCGGGGGTGGCGGTGGCGACCGCCGTGTTCTCGGT
>JAEZGJ010000007.1 GCA_023416965.1 Pseudomonadota bacterium
GGCCAATCCCGGCCGCCTCAACGACCTCAGGCACATCATCTACAAGGCGGCGGACGCGCCCTGGCGGCGCGCGCGCAAGAATCTCGGCCTGATGATGCGCGAAGGGCTCCTCAATGAGAACATCGACGGCGAGGCGCTGGACTGGGCGCACAAGCGCCTGCTCGCCCGCTCCGAGCAGCGCAAGATCCTGATGATGATCTCCGACGGCGCGCCGGTGGACGATTCCACCCTGTCGGTGAACCCGGGCAACTACCTGGAGCGTCACCTGCGCTGGATCATCGAGGAGATCGAGACCCGTTCGCCGGTGGAGCTCATCGCCATCGGCATCGGCCACGACGTGACGCGCTACTATCGCCGCGCCGTCACCATCGTGGATGCCGAGGAGCTGGGCGGCGCCATGACCGAGAAGCTCGCCGAGCTCTTCGACGAACATGCCACCGAAGCCGCCGCGGGCGGGCCTGCCCCCCGCCGGCGGGTCGCCTGATGCCCGGTACGACGCGCCGCGGGGCCCTGGCTCTCGCCGGAGGGCTTCTCGCGGCGCCGGTCCTCGCCCCGGCCGCCGAGGCCCGCGGCCCGGTGCCGCGCGCGCCGGTCGACATCGAGATCCGTTCCTTCCCGATCAACGCCTTCATGCCGCGCGAGGCGGAGAAGCAGCAGTTCGGCGCCTTCGCCTTCCGCGGCGGCCTGGAGCTGCAGTCCGACTATCGCGGCTTCGGCGGCCTGTCCTCGCTGCGCACGGATGCGACGGGCCAGCGCCTCACCGCCATCTCCGACCAGGGCCAGTGGCTCACCGCCAGCATCGACCTGGAGGGCGGGCGGCTCTCCGGCCTGTCGAAGGCGCGCATGGCGGCCGTTCTCGGCCCCGGCGGCCGTCCGCTGGCCGAGACAGGCAACTGGGACACCGAGAGCCTGTGGATCGAGGGCGGCACCGCCTGGATCGGGGTCGAGCGCACCCACCGCATCTTCCGCTTCGACACGTTCGGGCGGGAGGGCGTGCTCGCCCGCGGCGTGCCGAGCCCGGTGCCGATGGGGGCGAGCCGCCTGCCGTCCAACCGCGGCATCGAGGCCCTCGGCGTGCTGCCACGCCCCTCGCCGCTCGCAGGCACGCTGCTCGCGCTGTCGGAGCGGGCGCTGAACGAGGCCGGCGACATCCGCGGCTTCCTCATCGGCCAGGGGCCGGCGCGCGAGGTCTTCGTCAAGCGCACCAACGATTTCGACATCACCGACCTCGCCTTCCTGCCCGGCGGCGACATGCTGCTGCTGGAGCGCTGGTTCTCGGCCTGGCGCGGCGTCGCCTTCCGCATACGCCGCATCGATATCGCGGCGATCCGCGCCGGCGCCACGCTGGACGGGCCGATCGTGCTCTCGGCCGACATGTCGTCGCAGATCGACAACATGGAGGGCATCGCCGTGCACCGGAACGGCGAGGGGGAGACCATCGTCACGCTGGTCTCGGACAACAATTTCTCGTTCCTGCAGAGGACGCTGCTGCTGCAGTTCGCCTATCGGGGGTGAGGGCTACACAGCGGAGTTGCGTCCTCCAGCCCGGCGCCCGATTCACAAAACCCGCGACGGGCACTGGCACGCCCCGGCAAAAGCGTGTATAGGCCCGCGTCTCACGATTTCGCCGTTCGCCCGGGGGGCCTCCTCCTGCGGCTCCGCCAGAAGAGAGTTCCATGGCCGTTCCGAGAACAAACACGGCGCCCTCGCGTCGCGGCATGCGCCGCTCGCATGATGCCCTCGTGGCCCCGACCTATGTCGAGGACAAGGATTCCGGCAACCTGCGCCGCCCGCACCATGTCGACCTCAAGACCGGCATGTATCGCGGCAAGCAGATCCTGAAGCCGAAGACGACGACCAACGACTGATCGCGTCGTCGCTGCGCATTCAAAAAAGGCCGGTCTCGCGACCGGCCTTTTTTCGTCGGAGCAGGCGCCCGTATCGGCCTTGAGGCCCACCGCGGCGATGCCGGCGAGGGCACAGACCTCGTCATTGTCGGAACTGTCGCCGGAGACACCGACGGCGCCGAGCACGGCGCCCGCCGCATCACGGATGAGGACGCCGCCGGGAACCGGGGTGATCCGGTCCTTCGTCAGACCGCCGAGGGCGTTGACGAAATGGGGGCGGTCCTTGGCCATGCGCTCCAGCGCCCGGCCGCCTGCGCCGACCATCACGCAGCCATAGGCCTTGCCATGGGCAATGTCGGCGCGCAGCGGGGCATTGCCGTCCTCCACCAGCACCAGGCGGGTGGCGCCGCGGGCATCGACGATGACCACGCCGAGAGGCTTCATGCCCTTCTCGCGACCGGTGGCGAAGACGGCGTCGGCAAGGGTGCGGCAGGTGTCGAGGGAAAGGCTCATCGTCGGCTCCGGGACAGGGGTGTCGGCGTCAGCGCATGGGCCGTCCTGCCGAAGCGCGCTTGCAACAAGCCCTGCGCCCCGTGCACAAGCCGAACCCACCCGCATCGTGGCGGGCGACCGCCCCTTGTGTTATTCATAGAACAAGAGTGCGGCCGCAAGCCGGTGATGCCAGCTTTTCAGTCCCGGCGAAAGTCCGGGCGAGGGAGGATGCCCCCGTGACCTACCAGACGCGTGACTTCCACAATCCCGGCCGCTCCCCCGCCTATGCCACCGAGGCCATGGCCGCGACCTCGCACCCGCTCGCCACCGCCGCCGCCATCGACATCCTGAAGGCTGGCGGCACCGCCGCGGACGCCGCCATCGCCGCAGTGGGCGTCATGGCCGTGGTCGAGCCGCACATGACCGGCATCGGCGGCGACTGCTTCACCCTCATCTCGAAGCCCGGCCAGCCGATCTGGGGCTATAACGGCTCGGGCCGCGCGCCGAAGGCGGCGACGGCCGAGAAGCTGCGCGCCCAGGGCCTGAGCTCGGTTCCCACCGACTCGGTCCACGCCGTCACCGTGCCCGGCGCCATCGAGGCCTGGGAGACGATCCTCAAGACCCATGGCCGCTTCGACCTCGGCCGGGTGCTGCAGGCCGCCATCGGCTATGCGAAGAACGGCTGGCCGGTGACGCCGCGCGTCGCCTTCGACTGGCCAGCGGACGCCGCTGCCCTCGCCAAGGACGCGGGCGGGTCGCGCCACTACCTCCTGAACGGCCGCGCCCCCACGGCGGGCGAGCGCATGACCAGCGCGGCGCTCGGCGCCACCCTCGAGGAGATCGCCGCCAAGGGCGCCAGGGGCTTCTACGAGGGCCGTGTGGCCGAGGACATCGTCGCCACGCTGAAGGCCAAGGGCGGCCTCATGACGCTGGAGGACCTCGCCTCCCACCGCGGGACGGTCGAGACGCCGGTCATTGGCGACTACAAGGGCACCGGGGTCGCCGAGCTGCCGCCGAACGGCCAGGGCATCACCGCCCTCATCATCCTCAACATCCTCGAGCAGTTCGACGTGAAGGGCATGGACCCGACCTCGCCGGAGCGACTGCACATCGGCATCGAGGCGGCGCGGCTCGCCTATTCCCTGCGCGACAGCCACATCGCCGATCCGGCGCACATGAAGGTGACGGTCGAGCAGCTCGTCTCCAAGGATTTCGCCAAGACCCTCGCCGGCATGATCGACCCGGGCAAGCGCACGCCGCGCCTGATCCCGCCGCCGCCGGGCACCAACACGATCTACTGCTCGATCGTCGACCGCGACCGCATGGCGGTGTCCTTCATCAATTCGATCTTCCACCATTTCGGCTCGAAGATCTGCACGCCCGAGACCGGCATCCTGCTGCAGAACCGCGGCTCGAGCTTCAATCTCGACGACGCCCATCCCAACTGCATCGGCCCGGGCAAGCGGCCGATGCACACGATCATTCCGGCGATGATGCTGGAGAAGGGCGAGGTCACCTGCTCCTTCGGCGTGATGGGCGGCAGCTACCAGTCGTCCGGCCATGCCCACGTGGTCTGCAACACCGTCGACTACGGCATGGACCCGCAGGCGGCGATCGATTCCCCGCGCGCCTTCTTCGAGGGCGAGAAGACGACGGTCGAGCCCACCTGGCCGGCCGCCACCATCGAGAAGGTGCGGGCCATGGGCCACGATGTCGAGGTGACGGTGAAGCCGATCGGCGGCGGCCAGATGATCCGCATCGACCGCTCCGGCTTCCTGGTCGGCGGCTCGGACGCGCGCAAGGACGGCCTCGCGCTGGGCTACTGAGAGACGGCGCGGCGTTCAGATGTCGCGGCGGATGAGCGAACCGCTGGCGGTCGGTCGGGAGGCCGGATCGGCCGCGTGATAGCGGGCGTCCACCTCCTCGCGGTCGCCGCGGCGGCGGCGGCGGACAGGGGCGAGGCGTTCGGCCAGAAGCTGCGCGACGAAGGTGGCGGCGGGGCGGGCGCGGATGACGCGCTCGTCCTCGGTGCGATGCGGCCGCACCGGCACGGGCAGCGACGACAGGGCCTCGTGGAAGGCGCCGGCGGGGGGGGGGGGGCCCCCGCCCCCCCC
>JAEZGJ010000031.1 GCA_023416965.1 Pseudomonadota bacterium
GGCCCCCCCCCCTCCGGTTCGTCAGGATGCCGGGCTCAGCGCTGGGCGCCGCCGCAGCGTCCGGTGCGGACGTTGAAGTTGCCGCAGCTCATCGGCGGACGATGGTCGGCGATGAGGTCGCGCGAGCCTTCCAGGTGCGGCGACCATTCCTGCGCCACCACGGTGCCCGGGGTCTGCCAGACCGTCTGAATCTGGCCGTTTTCCTGGATCTCGCCGATCAGGACCGGCTTGGTGATGTGGTGGTTGGGCATCATGGTGGAGATGCCGCCGGACAGGTTCGGCACGGCGATGCCGATCATGGCGCGGCGCACGGCGGTGGGGTCGGTGGTGCCGGCGGCTTCGACCGCCTTCACCCACATGGCGAAGCCGATGACGTGGGCCTCCATCGGGTCGTTGGTGACGGCCCGCTCGTTCTTCTTGAAGGCGCGCCAGCGGGCGATGAAGTCGCGGTTGGCCGGGTTGTCGACGGACTGGAAGTAGTTCCAGGCGGCGAGGTGGCCGACGAGCGGCTTGGTGTCGATGCCGGCGAGCTCTTCCTCACCCACGGAGAAGGCGACGACCGGGATGTCGGTGGCCTTCACGCCCTGGTTGCCAAGCTCCTTGTAGAAAGGAACGTTGGCATCGCCGTTGACGGTCGAGACCACCGCGGTCTTCACGCCGGTCGAGCCGAAGCGCTTGATGGCGGCGACGCGGGTCTGCCAGTCGGAATGGCCGAAGGGCGTGTAGTTGACCGAGATGTCCTCGGCCTTGATGCCCTTGGAGAGGAGATAGGCCTCGAGGATGCGATTGGTGGTGCGCGGATAGACGTAGTCCGTGCCCTCGAGAACGAAGCGTTTCACGCCCTCGGCGAGGAGATAGTCGATGGCGGGGATGGCCTGCTGGTTCGGGGCGGCGCCGGTGTAGAAGATGTTCGGCGAGGATTCCTCGCCCTCGTACTGCACGGGATAGAAAAGGATCGAGTTCAGCTCCTCGAAGACCGGCAGGACCGACTTGCGCGACACCGAGGTCCAGCAGCCGAAGGTCACGGCGACCTTGTGCTGGGCGATCAGCTCGCGGGCCTTCTCGGCGAAGAGCGGCCAGTTCGAGGCGGGGTCGACGACGACAGCCTCCAGCTTCTTGCCGAGGACGCCGCCGCGCTTGTTCTGCTCGTCGATGAGCATGAGCATCACGTCCTTCAGCGTCGTCTCGCTGATGGCCATCGTGCCCGAGAGCGAATGCAGGATGCCGACCTTGATCGTCTCCTGCGCCTTGGCCGGCGCGGCGAGGACGCCGGCTGCCATAGCGGCGCCGGCGACGAGGCCGAGCACTCTTGATTTGAGGTTCAACATGGAGAGTTCCCGTTACTGGTTCCGCCTCGGGCCTCGGCAGCCAGACCATTGC
This sequence comes from Pseudomonadota bacterium, assembly GCA_023416965.1. Lineage (GTDB taxonomy): Bacteria > Pseudomonadota > Alphaproteobacteria > Rhizobiales > Phreatobacteraceae > Phreatobacter. The sequence continues at coordinate 1,381 of JAEZGJ010000031.1, forward strand.
CCGATGGCGGACAACTTGTCGCAACGGGCGTGCCAGCGGCGGTTGCGGCCAGCAATCCTTTGACTCCCTTTCCGAATCCTGAGGCATGCTGCCGCAGGGGCAGGTTTGCGCGGAGGCCGGATACCGGCTCGCCATGCAATACGCCTATTTCTTAGGCAAATCGCACTGCCTGCGATTGCGGCAGAAGCACCCTTGGCTGGACGGTGCCCGGTTCACCAATGCGAAGGAGTTGGCGCGATAGGTTATGGGCGGTGCGGCGCCGGCCGCACATCGGGATTTGCCATGGTTCCGCCCGCCGCTGCCGCTGAGGCACAGCCACGCGAGGGTCTCGCCGCTCCGGCGAGCGCGTCGCGCGCGCGCCTGCTCGACATCGACACTGCCAAGGGAATCGGCATTGTCCTCGTCGTCCTCGGGCATGTCGTGTCGCAGCAGGTTCCCGTCGGCCATGACTGGTACCAGCAGCTGAAGACGGCGATCTATCTCTTCCACATGCCGTTCTTCATGTATCTGAGCGGCTATGTTCTCGGCTATGCAGGCTTCGGAAAGCGGGAAGGAGCGGGAGAGTTCATCGCCCGACGGGCGGACCGGCTGCTGCTGCCGTTCTTCGCCTTCGGCCTGATCATCATCGCGGGCAAGGTGGTCTTCTCCCAGGTCGTCCACGTCGACAACACGCAGGACAGCCTCCTGGCCTACCTCGACGGGCTCTTCATCCATACGAGCCGCAGCCCGGCCACGTCCGTCTGGTATCTCTACGCCGCCTTCGTCTATGCGCTGGTCTTCCGCTTCGTGGTGGTGCCCTTCCCGCGGCTGCTGCCGGCGCTTATCGCCGTCGGTCTCGTGCTGACGCAGGTCGAGGTGGAGAGCCTCCTCTATGCCGACAGGGTGCTGCGCCACGCCGCCTTCTTCTTCATCGGGGTGTGGGTGGGCATGAGGCGCGAGGCGATGGCCGAGATCCTCGCCCGCCACGGCTGGCTGATCCTTGCCGCCTTCGCGGCGGCGCTCGCCGCGACGCAGGTTCTCGCGGCGCCGCTGCTGGGCCTTGCTGTCGCGCTGCTGTCGATCCCCGCCTTGCATTTCGCGGCGACGCGGCTCGCGGCGGCCGGTGATCCGGTCTTCCTGTTCTTCGGCCGCTACACCATGGCCATCTATCTCTTCAACACGATCTGCATCGGCCTGGTGAAGGGCTTCGGCTTCCTGGCGGTGAAATGGGACGGCCATGCCTTCTATGCCTATTTCGTTATCCTGACGCTTGCCGGCCTCTTCCTGCCGGTGCTGATCCGCCTGGTGGTGGAACGCGTCACACCGCGTCTGGCGCGCTACATCACATAGCCGGCCGAGGCTCTCGCGGCGCTTGCCATTGAGGCTTCGTTAACCATGATCGCGTCACCTGCCGGACGAGGCCAGGGAACGCGGAGGACGAGATGAGCACGGGTCAGGCCGCGGTCGAGCCCGCCGCTCCGGCGCAGCGCAGCTGGCGCGAGGCGGCGGGTGTCTATCTGCGCCGCGACGTGCTCGTCGTGCTGTTCCTCGGCTTCTCCGCGGGCCTGCCGCTGGCGCTCTCGGGATCGACCCTGCTGGTCTGGATGGCCGAGAGTTCGGTCAACCTCTCCACCATCGGCCTCTTCGCCCTGGTCGGCACGCCCTACACGATCAAGTTCCTCTGGGCGCCCATCGTCGACGCCCTCGACATCCCGGTGCTCTGCCGCCTGTTCGGCCGCCGCCGCGGCTGGCTCATCTTCAGCCAGATCATGCTGATGGCGGCGATCGTCTTCCTCGGCTTCCAGAACCCCGACGTCTCGCCCTTCATGATCGCGCTCGGGGCGGTGCTGGTGGCGCTCGCCTCGGCGACGCAGGACATCGTCATCGACACCTACCGGGTGGAGAAGCTCGACGTGTCGGAACAGGCGGCCGGCGTCGGCGCCTATGTCGCCGCCTACCGGATCGGCATGCTGGTCTCCACGGCCGGTGCCCTCTTCATCGTCTCCTTCTTCGAGAAGGTGCAGGGCTTCGACAAGGCGACCGCCTGGACCTTTGGCTATATCGTGATGGCGGCCTTCGTCGCTGTCGGGATGATCACGACGCTGGTCGCCCGGGAGCCGGCGCGGTCGGGCGAGGCGGCCAAGGTCCTCGCCGGGGAGAACCAGCTCTCCCGTGTGTGGAAGGCGGCGGTCGGCGCCTTCTCGGAATTCCTCACCCGCGACGCGGCTCTGGCCATCCTCGCCTTCGTCATCCTGTTCAAGCTCTGCGACGCCTTCGTCGGCGCGATGACCGGGCCCTTCGTCATCCGCGGCATGGGCTATTCGCGCGAGGAATATGCCGCCATCGTCAAGGGCCTCGGCCTTGCGGCGACGCTGGCGGGCGGCTTTGCCGGCGGCTTCGTCGCCCGCGGCCTCGACCTGCGTACCAGCATGTGGCTGGCGGCGCTGCTGCAGATGGGCTCGAACCTCGTCTTCGCGCTGCAGGCGGTGGTACCGGCAAGCTACGGCATGCTCGCCTTCGTCATCGTCGCCGAGAATTTCACGGGTGCCATCGGCACGGTCATCTTCGTCGCCTATCTCTCCGCCCTCTGCCAGTCGCCGCTGCACACCGCCACCCAATATGCGCTGCTCTCTGCGCTCTCGGCGGTGGGCCGCACCTATATCTCGGCGCCGGCCGGCTTCGTGGCGGCGCAGACGGGATGGTTCTGGTTCTTCGTCCTGTCCTGCCTCACCGCCATCCCGAGCCTCCTCCTGCTCTGGTGGCTGCAGGGCCGCGGCCATTTCGAGGCGCTGGCGCGGCCGACGGGCAAGCTTGTCGCCGAGGACTGATGCTGCCCCCGGCCTTCCGCTCCTCCGGCGACCTCCTCGCCGACCGGCGCTACGACTATGCCATGGCGGCGAAGGCGGACGGCGATATCGCGGCGGCTGCGGACCTGCTCGTCCAAGCGCTGGAGATCGCGCCGGGCTGGGCCGCGGGCTGGTTCGCGCTTGGGGAGGTGGAGACGGCGCGTGGTGCCTCGGACACGGCGGCGGCGGCCTTCCGACGGGCGCTCGCCCTCGATCCCGCTGATGCCATGGGGGCAGGACTGATGCTGGCGCGGCTCGGCCTGGCCCCGGCCGACCGGGCCATGTCGGCGGGATATGTCACCGCGCTCTACGATGATTATGCGCCGCGCTTTGAGCGCTCGCTGCGCGACGGGCTGACCTATCGCGGGCCCGAAATGCTGCGCGAGGCGGTCGGGCGCGCCTGCGTAGCGGCGGGGCGGCCGCAGCGCTTCGAGACCATGCTGGATCTCGGCTGCGGCACCGGCCTCGCGGGAGAGGTCTTCGCGCCGGTCTCCGGCGCCAGCGATGGTGTCGACCTGTCGGTCCGCATGGCGGATCAGGCGCGGCGAAAGGGGGTCTATCGGAGCGTGACGGTCGGCGATCTCGGCGCTTTCCTCGCGTCCCGCAACGATGCATCGGCCGATCTCGTCGTCGCTGCCGACGTCTTCATCTATTGCGCCGATATCGCGGCGGTTCTCGCCGATATCGGAAGGGTGCTCGCGCCCGGCGGCTTCTGCGCCTTCACTGTCGAGACCCATGGAGGAGGAGGCGTCGTGCTGGGCCCGGCGCTGCGCTACGCCCACGACGATGACGTGGTGCGGGCGGCGCTTGAGCGTAGCGGGCTGAAGCCGCTTCTGGTCGAGCCGGCGGCGATCCGCCACGAGGCCGGCGCGCCGGTGCCGGGGCTCGCCGTGGTGGCGGCGAAGGGATGAGGCGTTGACCTCGGGGCGATTGCCGGTCACAGCCTGTCGCCCATGAACTATCGCCACGCCTATCACGCGGGAAACCCGGCCGACGTCGTCAAGCACGCCGTGCTCGCCTTCATCCTCGCGCACATGATGCAGAAGGAGCAGCCGATCCGTGTCCTCGACACCCATGCGGGCATCGGCCGCTACGACCTGACCTCGGACGCCGCCGAGCGGACCGGCGAATGGGTGGAGGGCATCGGCCGGCTGTGGGGCAAGGACCTTCCCGGCCCCCTGGCGGATTTCCTGGATCCCTATCTCGACGTGGTGGCGCGGCTCAATCCGGATGGGAGGCTGACGCGCTATCCGGGCAGTCCCGAGATCGCGCGGATGATGACGCGGCCCACGGACGGACTGACCTTCTGCGAACTGCATCCGGAGGATTCGCGCACGCTCGCGGCACTCTATCAGCGGGAGAAGCGGGCGAAGGTCATCGAGATCGACGGCTGGCTCGCCCCGAAAGCCTTCCTGCCGCCGAAGGAGACCCGCGGGCTGATCCTCATCGATCCGCCCTTCGAGCGGCGCGGCGATTACGACCGCCTGGCGGATGCCCTCGCGCAGGGTGTGCGCCGGTTCGCGACCGGGGTCTTCGTGCTGTGGTACCCGGTTAAGGATCCGGTCGAAGTGAAGCGCTTCCACCGGATGATCGCCGATCTCGCGATTCCGAAATGCCTCACCATCGAGGCGACCTGGCGCGTCGTGGACGGGCAGCGCCTGTCGGGCGCCGGGCTCGTCACCGTCAATGCGCCCTATACGCTCGCGCCGACAATCCGCGCTGCCGGTCAGTTGTTGTGGGACGCCCTGAACGTCCCGGCGGGCCGGCTTCTTCTGTCCGGCGACGCGTCCTGAGCGCGGATCTTACGGGTCGGTCCGCAGGTTCATCTGCTTGGCGGTGTCGACGACGAAGAGCGCGAGTGCCGCGCCGACGCCGAGACCGATGAGAATGATGGCCAGGTCTGCAATGCCGATGTCGATCATCATGACATACCCCTGAAGGCTCGGGTGACGGTCGTCATCCGCTGCACCGGCCGTCGGGAGGCCTGCGGCTGACGATCGAGGGGCATGGTTCCGGTATTTGTGCGTCGCAGCAATACTGTCGCGGCTATGCTGCAATGCAATAACAAGATGACTCTGCGGAACTCCCTATCGCCTGCCGTCGCCGCCGGCGGCCAGTGCCCGGAGCGCCACCCTGAAGTTTGGATGCAAGAGCTTAACGAAGAGTTCAGCTTTGAGTTTCATGTTGCTGACCCTTTTGCACTCGCCATAGAAGCTCCGCCCCATGGGAGAGAGGCCGCTCTCCTCGAAGGGGATCTCCGGCGGCGGGGAAACGCCCATCAGTTCCGCCGCATAGGTGATGACGTCCTGGGGCGGCGAGGGTTCGTCGTCGGTGACGTTGACGATGCCGGCATAGCCATGGGCGAAACAGGCGAGAACCGCCTGGGCGATGTCGTCGACATGGATGCGGTTGAACACCTGGCCGGGCTTGATGATCCGCCGCGCCGTGCCGCGGGCGAGGTTCACCAGCGCGTTCTGGCCCGGCCCGTAGATGCCTGAGAGGCGCAGGATGGCGACGGGAACGCCCTGGCCGGCGCCATAGGCTGCCCAGGCGCGCTCCGCCTCCAGCCTCTCGAAGCTGCGCGGGCTCGCCGGCCGCGGCTGCGTCGTCTCGTCCACCCAGCCGCCGCCATGGTCGCCATAGACGCCGACCGTCGAGAGATAGGCGACGGAGGTCGGGGGGTGGGCTTCGAGCGCGGCGGTACAGGCCTTCAGGACCGGGTCCCCGGAGGCGTCGGGCGGCGCGGAGACGAGGATGTGGTCGGCCGTCGCGACGGCTGTCGCGAGCGCCTCGGACATGGCTGTGCCGTCGAAGGGCAGGACGGTGACGGCGCGACCCTCGACCGGTCCGGACGACAGCTCCGCCGCCCGTTCCGGCGAGCGCACCGTGGCGGTGATGCGGGTGATGCCGGGGGGTGCGGCGCGCACCACCGCGCGGGAGGAATAGCCGAGGCCGAAGATGAGGAGATGCGTCATGGATGTGCTTGGCTGCTGGTGTCCGGGCGGAGCTTAGGGGCTGGACGCCCATTCGGCGAGGACGTCGGGATCCGCCTCGCCGGCCGGGGGCCGGTCGGGCAGCCTTGCGGGATCGAGCTGCCGCAGAGCCCAGACGGCGGCGCTGCGGACCACCGGAGCGGGGTCGGCGAGGAGATCGCCGGCGAGGGCCGCCAGCGCCGGGTCGCCGCTGTTGCCGATGGCGACCAGCACGTTGCGGACGAAGCGGTCGCGGCCGATGCGCTTGACCGGGCTCCTGGTGAAGAGCGCACGGAAGGCGGCATCGTCGAGCCGGGCGAGTTCGGCGAGGGCCGGCCGCTTCAGGTGCTCGCGCGCCGCAAGCTTCATGTTGCGGCCGGTCTCGGCGAACTTGTTCCAGGGGCAGACGGCGAGGCAGTCGTCGCAGCCATAGATGCGGTTGCCCATGGCCTTGCGGAACTCACGCGGGATCGGCCCCTTGTGCTCGATGGTCAGGTAGCTGATGCAGCGCCTTGCATCGAGGGCATAGGGGCGCGGGAAGGCATCGGTCGGGCAGGCGGAGAGGCAGGCCGTGCAGGAGCCGCAATGGTCCCGCTCCGAGCTGTCTGGCGGGATGTCCAGCGTCGTCATCACCGCCCCGAGGAAGAGCCAGGAGCCGAAGTCGCGGGAGACGAGGTTCGTGTGCTTGCCCTGCCAGCCGAGGCCGGCGGCGGCGGCGAGCGGCTTCTCCATCAGCGGCGCGGTGTCGACGAAGACCTTCAGTTCGCAGCCGGTCTCCTCCACCAGCCAGCGGGCCAGCGCCTTCAGACGCGCCTTGAGGACCTCATGATAGTCGTCGCCGCGGGCATAGACGGAGACGAGGCCGCTTGTGCGCGCCTCAAGGCCATCGAGCGGGTTCTCGTCCGGCCCGTAATTGACGCCGAGCATGATCAGCGAGCGGCCTTCCGGCCACATGGCGTTGGGGTGGGAGCGTCGCTCCAGCGTCTCGGCCATCCAGGCCATGGAACCGTGGCGGCCGGCCTCCACCGCCTCGGCGAGGCGGACGCCCGCTTCCGGGATGGCGTCGGGAAGGGTGAAGCCGACGGCGTCGAAGCCTTCCGTGCGAGCTTGGGCGGTGATGGCGGCGCGGAGCGCGGCCGGGTCGCTCAGAAGTCGAGATCGGCGTAGCTCGCGCTCGGCTGCATGCCGACCACGCGGTCGTTCAGCAGGGTGCGGAAGGACGGCCGGGATTTCACCCGGGCGTACCAGTCCCTCGCCGCCGCGTCGTCGTTCCACGGAACCTCGCCCAGATAATCCACCACCGACAGATGCGCGGCGGCCGCCAGATCGGCGTAACTCATGGAGGGGCCGGCGAGCCAGTCGTTGCGCGCCGCCAGCCAGCCCACATAGGCCAGATGATAGCGGATATTGGCCCGCGCCGCGCGCAGCGCCGTGGTGTTCGGCGCGCCGCCACCGTATTCGGCCGGGATGAAGCGCTTGTCGATCTTCTCCTCGACCAGCGGCCCCGACACCTCCTCGAAGAACTTGCCGTGGAACCAGCGCATCAGCCGCCGCACCTCGATGCGGTGACCGATCGCCTCGGGCATGAGGCGGCGACCGGCCGCCTGCGTGTCGGTGTCATCGAGCCAGCCCGCGACGCCGTCGGGGCCGGGAATGGCGACGCCGTCGGCGAGTTCCAGGACCGGCGTCGTGCCCTCCGGATTGATCCTGAGGAAATCGGTGCGCCGCTCCCACGGCCTTTCCTCGACCAGCTCCGCCTCCAGCCCCCGTTCGGCGAGCACGATGCGCACGAAACGGGAATGCGGGCAGAAATACCGATGGTGGAGGATCAGTCCCATGCGCTCCAGACCTGAAGGGCCCCCGGATGGCGGGCCCCGATATGGGTGTTCGATGACAATGCGGGAGGCGGGTGCATAGCGCCCCAGGGCCGCCGAAACAACCGGGGCAATCGAAGAGCGGCGTTCACGATCCGTCATGGTTGACTGGAGGTGAATGCCGGCGGGGGCCTGCCGCCTCAGCATTTTCACGGAGGGGCATGCTTAACCGGACATGAAGACAGTGGCGCCTAAGAGAAGGGCGAGGCCGCTATCGCGGCCGCTTCGAGGCGACCGGGGTCACCATGGACATCGTCAATCTGGCCAAGGCGCTGTTCCTCGGCGTGGTGGAGGGGGCGACCGAGTTCATTCCGGTCTCCTCGACCGGTCATCTCATCCTCATCGGTCATTTCCTCGGCTTCCAGTCGACGGGCAAGACCTTCGAGGTGCTGATCCAGCTCGGCGCCATCCTCGCCATCCTGCTGGTCTATTTCTCGCGCCTGCTCGGCGTCGTGCTCTGCCTGCCCACCGATGCCTGGGCGCGGCGCTTCGTCGTCTCCGTCATCGTCGCCTTCCTGCCGGCGGCGGCCCTCGGCGCGGTGCTGCACAGCCGGATCAAGGCGGTGTTCGAGCGGCCGGACCTCGTCTGCGTGGCGCTGATCCTCGGCGGCATCGTGTTGCTCGTCGTCGACCGCATGAAGATAGAGGCGCGCGAGGACAATGCCTTCCGCTTCTCGCCCTGGCTGGCGCTGAAGATCGGCCTGTGGCAGTGCGCGGCGCTCTTTCCCGGCGTCTCCCGCTCAGGAGCGACCATCGTCGGCGCCCTGCTGATGGGCACGACCAAGCGCGCCGCGGCCGAATTCTCCTTCTTCCTCGCCATGCCGACCATGGCGGGAGCCTTCGCCTACGACCTCTACAAGAACTACAAGATCCTGGATTTCTCCGACGTCACCACGATCGGCGTCGGCTTCGTCGCCGCCTTCATCTCGGGCCTCTTCGTGGTGCGCTTCCTGCTCGACTATGTGAGCCGCCACGGCTTCACGCTCTTCGCGGTGTGGCGGATCGTCGTCGGTTCGGCCGGCCTCGTCGGGCTCTACCTAATGCGCTGAGGGCGCTCAGCCTACCGGGGCGGTGAACTGGCCCTGGCGGCGGAATCGCCAGAGATAGGTCGGCACCACGGCCTCCACCGACTGGGGATGGATACCGAGCCCGTCCAGCGTCCGGCCTTCAGCCTTCGCGGCGTCACTGACGACGTTGTCGCTCTCGAGGAGAGTGACCTGGTCCTCGGTCAGGAGCGGCTTCGGCAGGAGCTGCAGGACCTTGGCCTTCAGACGGGCGAGGCCGAAGGAGAGCGGCACGAGCAGACGCCTGCGCTGGGTCGTCGCCAGCACGAATTCCATGAGTTCCCGGAAGCTCTTCACGGCCGGGCCGCCGAGCTCGTAGACGGCGCCGGGCTTGGCTCGGCCGTCGACGGCGGCCATCACCGCCTGGGCCACGTCGCCCACGAAGACGGGCTGGAACCTCGTCTCGCCGCCGCCGACGAGGGGCAGGACCGGCGACATCTGCGCCATGCCGGCGAAGCGGTTGAAGAAGTCGTCCTCGGGGCCGAAGACGATGGAAGGCCGCAGGATCACGGCGTCCGGCACCTCCTGCAGCACGGCAGCCTCGCCGGCGGCCTTGGTTCGGGCGTAGAGCGACTTGCTCTCCGCATCGGCGCCGATGGCCGAGAGGTGGATCAGGCGGGCGCCGGCCTCGGCGGCCGCCCGGGCCACCGTGGCGGCACCGCGGGCCTGGACGGAATCGAATTTCTGCCGGCCGGTCTCGTAGAGGATGCCGACGCAGTTGATGACGATCTCGGAGCCTGCCACCGCCTGGCGCACCGAATCCGGATAGCGCAGGTTCGCCTGGACGGCGTGGATCTGGCCGACCATGCCGAGCGGCTGCAGGTGCCCGGCGAGGTCCGGCCGGCGCACCGCGACGCGGACGCGGAAGCCGCGCCGCGCGAGGGCACGGACGATGTGCCGCCCGACGAATCCCGAACCGCCGAAGACGGTGACGAGCCGGTCGTAGGTCTGCATCGCGATAGCCTCTCGCAGTCACGGGGAACGCGCCGTGATTAGTGCATTTCAAAGGTGAGGTACAGGGGCCGCGCGGCGGGGGAGGCGCGGGGGGCGGGGGGGGG
>JAEZGJ010000224.1 GCA_023416965.1 Pseudomonadota bacterium
GGACCAGCGCGGCGAGGAGCGCGGCGCCGCGTCGCGAAAGCGTCACGGGCAGGTCACCGTGAAGCGGCCGGCGAACTGCTGACCGAAATTGGCATTGGCCCCCAGCGCCTGGAAGAAGCTCTCCGACAGGGTCCCCACCGCCAGGTTGCTGCCCTTGGGCGGCGTGTAGTCGAGCCGGCAGCCGGCGGGAGCGGCGACGAGGCGCATCGGCTCGCCGTCGGCGGGGGTGAAGGCGACGAAATAGTCGGGATCGTAGACCTCGACCGTCAGCGGCTTGCCGCCCGCCCTGAAGGGCGTCGCGACGGGCACGGTGAAGTGAAGCCTCAGCTTGCCGCCCACCACCTCCGACCAGGCGTCGCGCACGGCGCCAAAGGAGACGTAGCGGCGCTCGTGCCGCAATACGGTGAAGAACTTCTGCTGGCCCAGATGTTCGACATTGACCTGGGTGAGCTCGGCCAGCTCCTCGCGGCTGAACTGGCCGTCGCCGTTCTTGTCGAGCCCCTGGGTGGCGAAGCTCGAATACATCTCGTCGAAGGTCCACACATGCAGGACGCCGGTGAGCTGCCCGCCTGCATCGTGCAGCAGCTGGGTCTCCGTCTCGACCTGGACATGGGGGTGGGCTTCCGCCGGTCGCGCCATGGCGATCGCGAGCGCCAGGGCGCAGAAGGCGAGGAGGCGAGTTTTCGGCACGGCGAACCCTGCTGTTCGGTCACGCCAGTGATAAGGCGGGGAAGACGGCCAAGATATGGCGGCCGTCATGGTTAATGCGGGGTTGATGCGCCTTCGAGCGGGCGACCTCTGCGCCGGCGCGGCTTGCCTCGTGCGGTGCCCGGTGGAATGGTCCGCCATCCCCGCCGATACCGCCTTCGAGGAACCCATGCTCGCCAACCTGACCATCGACAGCCGCCGTCTCTGGGACATGCTCATGGAGACGGCCGCCATCGGCGGCACGCCCAAGGGCGGCATCCGGCGCCTGTCGCTCTCCGACGAGGACCGGCGGGTGCGCGACTGGTTCCGCCGGGAATGCGAGGCGCTCGGCTGCACGGTGCACGTCGACACCGCAGGCAACATGTATGCGATCCGCCCCGGCAAGGACATGAGCCGCAAGCCCATCGCCATGGGGAGCCATCTCGATACCCAGCCGACCGGCGGCAAGTTCGACGGCGTGCTCGGCGTCCTCGGCGGCCTCGAAGTGCTCAAGACGCTGCATCAGGCCGGCTACGAGACCAACTCGCCGCTCTGCCTCGTCAACTGGACCAACGAGGAGGGCGCACGGTTCTCGCCCTCCATGGTCGGCTCGGCGGTCTATGCCGGCGCCTATACCCAGGCGCAGATGGATGCCGTCACCGACAAGGACGGCATCACCCAGGGCGCGGCGCTGGAGGCCATCGGCTATCGCGGCGCGGACAAGCCGGGCGCCCTCGCCTTCCAGGCCTATTTCGAGATCCACATCGAACAGGGCCCGATCCTCGACGAGGAGAACCTGTCGGTCGGCATCGTCACCGGCATCCAGGCCATCAAGTGGTTCAACTGCACCATCACCGGCCGCGAGAGCCACGCCGGCACCACGCCTATGGCCTATCGCCGTGACGCGCTCGCCGCCTTCGCCGAGGCGGCGCAGCAGATCCGGCAGATCGCCATCGACAATGGCGGCCTTGCCACCATCGGCATCGTCTCCGCCTATCCCGGCTCGCCCAACATCATCCCCGGCGAGATGCGCTTCACCCTCGACATGCGCCACCATGCCGACGACGTGCTGAAGACCATGGTGACCGCCGCGAAGATCGCCATTGCCGAGGCGGCGACGCGTCACGACGCCGCCTACGACGTCCAGCCGCTGCAGGATTCCCCCGCCCAGCCCTTCGACGCGACGCTGATCGCGGCCGTGAGGGCGGCGACCGAGAAGCTCGGCCTGCCCTCCCGCGAGATCACCTCCGGCGCCGGCCACGACGCCATGTACACGGCGCGCGTCTGCCCGACGACGATGATCTTCGTGCGCTGCGCCGAGGGCCTCAGCCACAACGAGGCCGAGAGCGCGACGCTGGAGGATTGCGGCAACGGCGCCCAGGTGCTGCTCGAGGCCGTCCTTGCCTACGACGCCCGCGGCTGACCCGGCGCTTTCCATCGCCGGTCGCTGCTGGTAGACCGCCCCGGCAGCGACCAAGAGGCCAATCCATGTCGGACATGCGCGTCGTCATCGCCGGGGCCGCCGGCCATATGGGCCGGGTTCTCGTGCGTCTCGTCCAGGAGACGGCGGGGATGAAGCTGGTCGGCGCCATCGAGCCGGAGGGCCACGTCGCCATCGGCGAGGATGCCGGGCTCCTCGCCGGCGTCGGGCGTACCCTCGTCGCGGTGACCTCCGACACCGACGCCGCCCTCGCCCAGGCCGACGGGATCATCGACTTCACCATTCCCCGCGTCTCCGTGGAGATCGCCGGCCTCGCGGCCAAGCACCGCAAGGTCCATGTCTGCGGCACGACCGGGTTCTCGGCCGCCGAGAACGACGCCATCGCCTCCTCGGCCCGCATCGGCACCATCGTCAAGTCGGGCAATTTCTCCCTCGGCGTGAACCTGCTGGCGGCGCTGGTGAAGCGGGCCGCCGAGGCCCTCGACGAGGATTTCGACATCGAGATCCTGGAGATGCACCACAACCGCAAGGTCGACGCGCCCTCGGGCACCGCACTGATGTTCGGCGAGGCGGCCGCCAGTGGCCGCGGCATCGACCTCGCCGCCCGGTCCGACCGCGGCCGCGACGGGCAGACCGGCGCCCGCCGGCGCGGCGACATCGGCTTCGCCGCTCTGCGCGGCGGGACCGTCGTCGGCGACCATTCGGTGATCTTCGCCGGCCCCGCCGAACGCATCGTCATGAGCCATCACGCCGAGGACCGCGCCCTCTTCGCCCGCGGCGCGCTGAAGGCGGCGCTCTGGGCCCATGGCCGCCCCGCCGGCCTCTATTCCATGGCCGATGTCCTCGGCCTCTGACCCCTCACAGGATCCCACCATCATGACCGAACGGCTTCTCGTGCTCACCCGCCACGGCGAGAGCGAGTGGAACCTGAAGAACCTCTTCACCGGCTGGAAGGACCCCGGCCTGACGCCGAAGGGCATCGAGGAGGCGAAGACGGCAGGCCGCGGCCTCAAGGCGCTCGGCCTCGGCTTTGACATCGCCTTCACCTCGGCGCTGACCCGCGCCCAGCACACGCTGAAGCTGATCCTCGACAAGATCGGCCAGCCCGATCTCGAGACCATCCGCGACTTCCGCCTCAACGAGCGCGACTACGGCGACCTCTCCGGCCTCAACAAGGCCGAGACCGCCGCCAAATACGGCGACGAGCAGGTGCATATCTGGCGCCGGTCCTACGACGTGCCGCCGCCCGGCGGCGAGAGCCTGAAGGACACGGTGGCGCGTGTCCTGCCCTACTATGTCGAGACGATCCTGCCGCGGGTGATGCGCGGCGAGCGCGTGCTTGTCGCCGCCCACGGCAATTCCCTGCGGGCGCTGATCATGGTTCTCGACCATCTCGACGACAAGACGATCCCCTCGCTGGAGCTGAAGACCGGCGTGCCGCTCGTCTATCGCCTCAACGCCGACACGACGGTGGCGTCAAAGCAGGTGCTGGAAGGCTGAGGCGCCCGCCGCCTCACGACACCTTGAGACCGGCCTGGGGCAGCGGCGCCCGCGTATCGGCGGCTGCCACCTGCGCCCGGCCGGTGGTGATCGCCATGGAGGCCGAATCGTAGAAGCACCTGATGCTGCGGATCAGCCGGCCGCGGAAGCGGATCAGGTCGCAGCGCTCGCTCTCGATCACCCGCCCGTTGGGCCGGAACAACAGCGAGGAATGCCAGTGGACGAAGGCATCCTCGCCCTTCACGACGATCTTTTCGAGCAGGAATTCGCGCACCTCGAAGACCCGGTGGAAATGGTCGAGCACCTCGGTGAGACCGGGAATGCCGACCCGCAGGCCGGCATGGGGATTGAGGACGAGATTGCCCACCAGCGTGAACTCGCAGTCCTCGCAGAACAGCGAGACCAGCGCCAGCGTGTCACCGCGCGCCCAGGCGGCGTAGGCCACCTTCAGCTTCTGTTCGAGTCCGAGCTCGTCGGTGACGAGTTGCAGCACCATGCCGGGCAGCTCCATGCGCGCGTAGGTCGTGTGGAATTATGTGACATGCGTGACACAAGGCAACCGATACCTCCGGCGTACACCCCCCGGCGCCCGCCGTTCCCGTCGTCGGAAGGATGCAGGCAGCCGGAGCACGGGAGGAACCGGCGCACCATCCTGCGATGGAGCGCCGACTGCTGCTCTTGTGCACCACACTCCGTTATAAATCGATTGAAGAATAGTGCGCACCAGCGACGAGGCGTGATGGACATGGGTAAGCGAAGCGTCGCCGTGGCAGTGTGCAGGTCGCCGAAGGCCTGCGGGCTCGGTCTCGCCGAGGACATGTCCTCACCCGCACCCTCCTCCGCGCGGCGCGCGGAAAGGGGGAGGGTACGGCTGGGGCATTCCTGAACCCGTCGGCTCAGAAATAGCCGGCGAGGTTCTTCCGGATACGGTCGATCACCCGCCCCTCGTCGGGCCCGATCTCGAAGCGCTTGCCGGTGATCGTCTCGAAGGCCTCGATATAGACCGCCGCGGTCGCGACGATCACGTCCTGCGGAATCTCCGGGATCGCGTCCTTGTAGGGGTCGCAGCGCGCCACCACCCAGTTGCGGACGAAATCCTTGTCGAAGCTCTCGGGCTTGTCGCCGGCGGCGAAGCGGGCGGGATAGCTCTCCGCCTTCCAGTAGCGGCTGGAATCCGGCGTGTGGATCTCGTCCGCCAGCACGATGCGGCCGTCGCGGTCGGTGCCGAACTCGTATTTGGTGTCGACCAGGATCAGCCCGCGCTCGGCGGCGCGCTGCTGGCCGCGCGCGAAGAGCGCGAAGGCATAGCGCGTCAGCGTCTCCCACTGTTCCGGCGTGACGAGCTTCTGGTCGAGGATCTCCTCCGGCGACAGCGGCTCGTCGTGGCCGCCGTCGAAGGCCTTGGAGGTCGGGGTGATGATCGGCTGCGGCAGGCGCTGGTTGTCCTTCAGGCCATCGGGCAGCGTGATGCCGTACATCTGCCGCTGCCCCTTCTTGTAGAGGGTGAGGACCGAGGTGCCCGTGGTGCCGGCGAGATAGTCCCGCACCACGATCTCCACCGGCAGGATGTCGAGCCGGCGGCCCACGACGACGTTCGGGTCGGGATAGGCGATGACGTGGTTCGGGCAGATGTCCGCCGTCTCCTCGAACCAGTAGCGCGCCGTCTGGGTCAGCACCTCGCCCTTGAACGGAATCGCCGCCAGGATCCGGTCGAAGGCGCTGATCCGGTCGGTGGCGATGATGACGCGGCTTCCGTCGGCGAGGTCGTAATTGTCGCGCACCTTGCCGCGGTAATGGTTCGGCAGTTCCGGAATGGTCGCGTCGTCGAGGACGCGGTGGGCGTTGGCCTTCAGTTGCGCCAGATCCATGGCCGTCTGTCTCCCCCGGAACGCTTTCTCCTTAGCGCTCCGGCGGGGCCGGCGTCGACGGGCGGGACCAATTGTCCACCGCCGATGGCTTGACCGCAGGGTGCCGATCGTCTTGGCTCGCGCACCCTTCTTTCCCCAGCGTGAGACGCATGGAAGCCTACGTCACCCCGGTCATAGAATTCGTCAAAGCCAACCAGGCCTGGGCCCCCGCCATCATCTTCGCGCTGTGCTTCGCCGAGTCGCTCGCCGTGCTCTCGCTGGTCGTGCCGGCCTGGGCGATGATCGTCGCCTTCGGGCCGCTCATCGGGACCGCCGGCATCCCCTTCTGGCCGATCCTCGTGGCCGCCGCCCTCGGCGCCACCCTGGGCGACGCCGTCTCCTACTGGATCGGCTATGTGTTCAAGGACCGGATTGGCAGGATCTGGCCCCTGTCGAAACACCCGGACATGCTGCCCAAGGGCCATGCCTTCTTCGAGAAATGGGGCATCTGGGCCATTTTCATCGGCCGCTTCTCGGGCCCGCTCCGGGCCTCGGTGCCCCTGGTGGCGGGGATGCTCGCCATGTCGCAGTGGAAGTTCCAGATCGCCAACATCCTCTCGGCCTTCATCTGGGCGGGCGCGCTGCTGGCGCCCGGCAGCATGCTCGGCAAGTACCTGCCGTTCCTGCACTGAGCGGCCGTCACGGGTCAGGCGAGCGTCGCCGTTCCCAGATGCTCGACGGGGAAGGCGTGGACGTCCTGCAGCAGTTCCACGAAGGCGCGCGCCGTGAACTCGGTCTGCTCGCGCCCGCTGGCCGGTGTCGCCGCCGCCGCATTGCCCATGGCCCCTGCGGTGGACAGGTCCTCGCTCATCCAGCCGAAGGAGATGCGCTGGGTCGCCCTGAGGTGGCGGTAGCGCTGCTCCATCAGCGCGGCGGCGGAGACGAAGTCGCGGGCCCTGGCCATGTGCACGAGGTCGCGGCGGAAATGCAGCATCTGCGAGGTCTCGATGGCGCCGCCGTGGATGCCATGCACGTGCTCGGCCTCGGGGAACAGTCCCTCCGGCGAGCCCAGCCGGTGCCAGGAGCACTGGACGACGAGCATCCCGAGCCGGCGCCTGAGGTCGCGCGCGACGATCTCCATGGTGGCGACATTGCCGCCGTGGGAATTGGCGAGGACGAGCTTGCGCACCCCCGCCCGCGCGACGCTGTCGCCGATGTCCGTCAGCAGCCGGATCTGGGTCTCGGCCGAGATGGTGATCGTGCCGGGAAAGGTGATGTGCTCGTCCGACTTGCCCATCCAGACCGTCGGCAGGAAGGTGACGGGCAGCTCCTTCGGCAGGATGTCGCGCACCGCCTGGACATTGCCCTCGGCGATCACGGTGTCGACGGAGACGGCGAGGTGCGGGCCGTGCTGCTCGATCGCCGCGATGGGCAGGACGGCGATCCACGATCCGGTCTCCGCCGAGCGGAACTCCTCGGTGGTCATGTCGCCCCAGAGCTGTCTCGGCAGCATGGCGCCCTCCGTATCCTCGAGGCCTCAGCCGGCTTTCGCCGCCACCACCTCCACCTCGACCTTGAACTCCGGTCGGGTGAAGCCGGAGACGATCATCAGCGTCGAGGCCGGCGGCGGGCTGGCCACATGCCGGTCGCGCGAGGCCATGTAGCCTGCCATATGCGCCCGGTCCGTGACGAAGGCATTGATGCGGACGATGTCGGCGAAATCCATGCCGGCCGCGGCCAGCATGTGGCCGATGGCGGCGAAGCAGAGATCGGCCTGCGCCTCGGCGCCCTCGGGGATCACGCCGTCCGGCGCGAGGCCGAGCTGGCCCGAGCAGAACAGCATCCGCGTGCCGGGGGGGACGATCACCGCATGGGAATATTTGGCGAAGGGGGCCGGCATGGCGGCCGGCGTCAGCTTCTCGAGCATGGTCAGGGCTTGCCCGTCTGGATCGGCAGCGCGGTGGTCTGCTTGATGCGCTCCATGGCGAAGCGCGAGGTGACGTTCTTCAGCGGCATCTGCGCGATCAGGCGCTTGTAGAAGGCGTCATAGGCGTCCATGTCGGCCACGACCACCCGCAGCATGTAGTCGACGTCCCCGGCCATCCGGTAGAATTCCATCACCTCCGGCATGGCCGCGACGAGTTCGGCGAAGCGGCTGAGCCAGCCTTCCGAATGATCGGACGTCTCCACCGAGACGAACACGGTGAGGCCGAGCCCGAGCTTCTTCGGATCGAGCAGGGCGACACGGCCCTTGATGATGCCCTCCGCCTCGAGCTTCTGGATGCGCTTCCAGGCCGGTGTCGTCGACAGGCCGGAGCGCGAGGCGACCTCGGCGATGGACAGCGAGGCGTCGGTCTGCAGCACGGACAGAATGCGGCGGTCGGTATCGTCCATCCCCTGGCATCCCTTCACTGGGAATTGATCTTGCCGACAGGTTTAGACGGTCCCGCACGCCGTGGCGAGCGAGACAAGGGTCTTATGCACGCCCGCCGCGAACTGCCGGGCTGCAGGCATGTCTAGGAGCTCAGTTGCCGGCGTAGAAGGCGGCCGGCCAGGGCCAGTTCACCATATAGGCCGGGGCACCCCAGAAGCGGTCGCGGCCGATGCGGGCGCCGCGCATGCTGGTGGACATGGCCACCGGCTCGCCGGTCACGGTGTAGGGGGCGTAGAGGATGTCCGGGCGGGAGGTCAGGCGCTCGCCGGGGAACGAGACCTTCGGGGTCACCAGCCAGCTCGGGCGCGACACGCGGACCTCGGGAACCGCACGGCGGCGCTGCTGGGCCTCCGCCTGGTGCACGGCCGCCTCGACGGCGAAGACAGCCGTGAGTGCGACGAGGCCGGTGGCGAACTTGGCGATCATGAGATGCTCCCGCTGCGATGGCGAAACTCTAGCCTTCCGCCACGTCCCGGTCGAGAGCATGCCGGTCACAGATTGAGGAACTGTGACCGGCATGCGTCACCGCTTCTCAGGCAGCAATGCGCCACGTCTCGGCAAGTTCCAGACCCTGCCAGCGCGGCATTTCCCTGCCCGTCGGGCTGACCAGGCCCAGGGCGCCGTCCAGAGCGCCCGGGACCAGCTCCAGCCCGAGAAACCGCGACCGCTCCACCGGTCCCGGCATCCACAGGCGCTCCATCTTCGCGGCCGCGAAGCCGAAGCGCCGGTAATAGGCCTCGTCACCGACGAGGATGATGGCGCGGTGCCCCTCTTCCCGCGCCCGCCCGATCGCCTCCCGCATCAGCAGGCCGCCGATGCCGGCCGAGCGGATCGTGCCGTCCACGGCGAGCGGGCCGAGGAGCAGCGCCGGCCGGTCGGGCCCGAGCGTGACGTTCCACAGGCGCACCGTGCCGACCAGGCGCTCGCCGGCAGTCGCGACCAGGGCGAGCCGGTCGGCCGGCAGCCGCCCCTCGCGCAGGCGCTCGGAGGTCTTCTCGAAACGGTCGGAGCCGAAGGCCGAGTCGAGCAGCGCCTCGCGCGGCTCGATGTGGTTCAGCTGCTCGTCCGACACGATGATGGCGGAGGCGGGATCAGGCGCGAGGCCCTTGAGGGAGACATGCACGGTCATGGCCGCGGTCCTTCTCTGGCGAGAGAGTGACGACAGCCCTCGTGCCGGGGCGAGATGCCCACGGCCGGTCGGGACGCTTCAGGATTTGGCGGAGAACCCGCCCGGTCACCCGGGCGGGAGGAGGAGCGTCAGATGCAGACGCTCGCCAGCGGCGCGAAGCCGTTGAAGCCGACCGTGGAATAGGTCGTGGTATAGGCACCCGTCGCCTCGATCAGCACCTTGTCGCCGATGGAGAGCGACACGGGCAGGTCGTAGGGCTTCTTCTCGTACATGACGTCGACCGAATCGCAGGTCGGTCCCGCCAGCACGCAGGGGGCCGTCTCGTCGCCGTCACGCTCCGTGCGGATCGGATAGCGGATCGCCTCGTCCATGGTCTCGGCGAGACCGTGGAACTTGCCGATGTCGAGATAGACACAGCGCACCTCGTCCTCGTCCGACTTCTTCGAGATGAGCACGACCTCGGACTCGATGATGCCGGCATTGCCGACCATGCCGCGACCCGGCTCGATGATCGTCTCCGGGAGGCGGTTGCCGAAATGCTTGGTCAGCGCCTCGAAGATGGCCGCGCCATAGGCTTCCGCCGCCGGAACGTCCTTGAGGTACTTGGTCGGGAAGCCGCCGCCCATGTTGACCATCTTCAGCTCGATGCCGCGCTCGGCGAGCGTGGCGAAGATCGAGGAGGCGGTGGTCAGCGCCTGGTCCCAGGCGCCCATGTTCGTCTGCTGCGAGCCGACGTGGAACGACAGGCCATAGGCCATGAGGCCGAGGCGATGCGCATGCTCGAGGACGCGCGGAGCCATCTCCGCCGCGCAGCCGAACTTGCGGGAGAGCGGCCACTCGGCGCCCTCGCAGTCCTGCAGGAAGCGGCAGAAGACCTTGACGTCCTTCGCGCCGATGATCTCGGCCTGGCGGGCGATCTTCTCGACCTCCGGCTCGCAGTCGACCGCGAACAGGCGCACGCCGTACTGCAGGGCGCGCGCGATGTCCTTCTCCTTCTTGATCGTGTTGCCGAAGGAGATGCGGTCGGCGGAGACGCCGGTCGCCAGGGCCTGCTCGATCTCGACCACGGAGGCGCAGTCGAAGCACGAGCCCATCTCGGCGAGCAGGTTGAGGATTTCCGGCGCCGGATTCGCCTTCACGGCGTAGAACACGCGCGTGTCGGGCAGGGCCCGGGCGAACTTGGCGAAGTTGGCGGCCACGACCTCGAGATCGACGACCATGATCGGGCCATCGTCGCGTCGGTTGCGGAGGAATTCGCGGATACGGTCGGTCATGTCGATGTCCCCCCAGCCCTCTCTCCCGAGGACCAGCAAAGGGTTGAACCCATGGGCCGCCTTCGTTTCCCGGGTCCGCTGTGGAGACGGAACACCGGTGACGTCGGAAACCCGATGACGTTCGCCGAGACATCTCTTCCGCGGCCGGGCTGGACACCCGTCAGCAAGCAAAGACGCCTTCGATTGGATTGGGGACATCCCCGATCCGCACGGCCGGCAAGAAGAACAAGCCTCTTCGGTAGCTGGCTCTGGACACCAGCTGAGACCAAAAAAGCCCGATCGTCGTTGCTTCAAGTCGCGTCCCCTGCGGAGGGCAGGGTTCGCCGGTTTGCCTCCGGCTGCCGGTTAGGTATCGAAGACCCCGCGTCTTGCGACGCCCCTGGAACACGGCCCGGCAGATCCCCGGCGCATTCCCAAGTCTTCGGGCGGCTGTCCGGCCTCTTGTCCGGATGCCCACCAACCGGCACGCAACCACAGGCACGTGCGAAATTGGGCAGCGCCGTAGATAACAGATTCCGCTCCGGGCGCAAGGCCTTTGGCGGCTCGCGCATCAAGAAAATTTGCTTGGCCGGCCATCGGGTTAACCCCGCCGCATTTCGGCCGCCGGTGCGCCGTGTTCATGGACAAATCGCCGCACGCCCCGCTATGAAACGGCATGGCGCGGGCACTCCGCCGGCGCATGAGCCCCGAGGACGTTCAGACGGATGGCCGCTGCGGTCGAACTCGCCGCCTACAAGGACGTGCTGATCATCCTCGCCTCGACGGCGGTGACGGTGCCGCTGCTCAAGCGCCTCGGCATCAGCCCCGCCCTCGCCTTCCTCGGCATCGGCGCGCTGGTCGGCCCCAGCGCCCTCGGCGGCATGGTCGGCAGCTTTCCCTGGCTGAGCTGGATCACCGTCTCGGACACCAAGCAGATCGGCACCTTCGCCGAGCTGGGCGTCGTCTTCCTCCTCTTCCTCATCGGGCTCGAACTCTCCTACGAGCGCCTCACCCGCATGAAGCGCCTCGTCCTCGGCCTCGGCACGCTCCAGGTCGTCCTCACTGCCGCCGTCATCGCCTTCGTCGCCTGGTGGGTCGGCCGCCCCCTCGCCGCAGCCCTCCTCATCGGCGGGGCGCTGGCGCTCTCCTCCACCGCCGTGGTCGTCGAGCACCTCGCCGAGCACAAGCGCCTGACCACCACCAGCGGCCGCACCACCTTCGCCGTCCTGCTCATGCAGGATCTCGCCGTCATCCCCCTGCTCTTCCTCATCGGCGCCTTGTCCCAGAGCCAGGAGGGCTCGGTGGCGCTCGGCCTCGTCATGGCCATCGGCCAGGGCGTCCTCGCCATCCTCGTCGTCGTCGTGGTGGGGCGGCGGGTGCTGCGTCCCTTCCTCCGCCAGGTCTCGGCGCTGCACGAGCCACAGGTCTTCATGGCGGCGGCCATCCTCATCGTCGTCGGCACCGGCGTGGTCACCGCCGCCTTCGGCGTCTCCATGGCCCTCGGCGCCTTCGTCGCCGGCCTCCTCCTCGCCGAGACCGAATACCGTCGCGCCATCGAGGCGACGCTCCAGCCCTTCAAGGGCATCCTGCTCGGCGCCTTCTTCTTCTCCGTCGGCCTGTCCATCGACGTCCGGGCGCTGTTCGCCACCCCGCTTGCCTATGCCCTCGCCGTCACCGCGCTCATCGCGCTGAAGATCGTCATCATCGTCCCGCTGGTGCGCGCTTTCGGCCTGGGCTGGCCGGTGGCGATCCGCTCGGCCCTGCTGCTCGGTCCCGCCGGCGAATTCGCCTTCGTCACCATGGGCCAGGCGACGGCTGCCGGCGTCGTCAGCGCCGAGACCGGCGCCTTCATCACCACCATGACGGCCATCAGCATGGCGACCGTGCCGTTTCTCGACCGCCTCGGCGGCTGGATCGCCGACCGCTTCGCGGTGAAGGCCGCGCCGGATCCGGAACTGGCGGTCGGCCCCCCAGCCGCCTCCGGCAAGCGCGTCATCGTCGTCGGCTATGGCCGGGTCGGTCAGCTCGTCTGCGAGATGCTGGCCCGCCACCAGGTGCCCTATGTGGCGGTCGACAGCGACCCGCGCGAAATCGCCCACCTGCGCCGCAAGGGCCACGCCGTCTTCTTCGGCGACGCCAACAGCGAGCCCTTCCTCGAACAATGCGGCATCCGCGACGCCGCCTCGCTGGTCCTCACCCTGCACACCGGCGGCGCGCTGGACGAGATCGCCCAGGTGGCCCGCAGCCTCAATCCCGGCCTCACCATCATCGCCCGCGCCCGCGACGCCGACCACGCCAAGCAGCTCTACAGCCTCGGTGTCACCGACGCCGTGCCGGAGACGATCGAGGCGAGCCTCCAGCTCTCCGAGGCCGTGCTCTTCGACCTCGGCGTACCCGCCGGCAAGGTCATCGCCTCGGTCCACGAGCGCCGCGACGCCTTCCGCAAGGAGCTGCAGGAAGCCGGCGTCGACGAGGCCAGGGTCCGCACAGCCGTGCGCACCAGCCAGCCCGATTCAGCCGCCTCCATACGGGCCTTGCCGGCGTCACGAAGCTGAGCCATGATCCATCGCTCACTGACGGCCCTCCGCCATTCCCGACGGGGGGCCGTATCCGTTCCGCAGGGCCTTTCGGCATCGAGGACAGGATGAGCGTCAACAAGTCGGGTCACATCAGGCTGACCTCGCATCCCGGCGCCGGCACGGCGTCACGCTTCAAGATCAACTGGGGCGCCGCGACGCCGGAGGAGCGAGGGCCCGTCGTCGCCACCGTCAATTCCGGCCCCGACCGCAACGCCATCGGCACCCACGGCGGCTCCTACGCCCTCTACCGGGCGCTTGCCGTCTCCGCCGGCGCCCTCAACCCGATCCAGCGGCCAGACCTCACCAATACCCATCCTGTCGTCGAGATCGGCCCTTTCCCGCAATGGTCGGAGCCGGGCCGCATCGTCTCCATCGATCCCTTCGGCCACCTGGTCGGCGAGGCCTTCGGCCGCGACATCGCCGAGGGCGTCGATATCCGTCCATCCATCGCCATCACCAAGGCGCGGCTGACCCTCCCCGAACTGCACCACGACATCGGCAAGCGCCTGCCGGCCGACGGCCGCATCGTCCGCGAGAGCGGCGACATCGCCTGCGTGAAGATCGCCATCGACCCCGTCTGGTACCTGCCCGGCATCGCCGAGCGCTTCGGCACCTCGGAGACCAACCTGCGCCGCACGCTCTTCGAGCAGACCGGCGGCATGTATCCCGAGCTCGTCACCCGGCCGGACTTCTCGGTCTTCCTGCCGCCCATCGGCAACACCACCGTCTATCTCTTCGGCGACGTGTCGAAGCTCGGCGATCCCGCCACCTTCGTCTCCGGCCGCCTGCACGACGAGTGCAACGGCTCCGACGTCTTCGGCTCCGACATCTGCACCTGCCGGCCCTATCTGGTCCACGGCATCGAGGAGGCCGCCCGCGACGCCCAGAACGGCGGCGTCGGCTTCATCGTCTACAACCGCAAGGAAGGCCGTGCCCTCGGCGAGGTGACGAAGTTCCTCGTCTACAATGCCCGCAAGCGCCAGGAGGGCGGCGACCAGGCCGCCACCTATTTCGAGCGCACCGAATGCGTCGCGGGCGTCCAGGACGCCCGCTTCCAGCAGCTCATGCCCGATGTCATGCACTGGCTCGGCATCCGCCGCATCGACCGCTTCATGTCCATGTCGAACATGAAATACGACGCCCTGGTCGCCGCCGGAATCGACGTGGTGGAGCGTGTGCCGATCCCCGCCGACCTCGTGCCCACCGACGCCTCGGTGGAGATGGAGGCGAAGAAGGCCGCCGGCTATTTCACGCCGGAGCCGGCTCCCTCGACGGAGGATCTCACCCGCGTCGTCGGCCGCAAGATCGAAGATTTCTGATGGTGCTCGTTCCGCCGGTGCGGCTGCACCCTGTCATGCCCCACCCGCACCCTCCCCTCGCTGCGCGAGGAGAGGGGGACTACGGCCGACCGTTTGACCCGCTGGGGCCGTGCCAGGCACGACCGACGCGAGAGGGGTGCCACGGAGAAGTCCCCCTCTCCTCGCGCCGCGAGGGGAGGGTGAGGGTGGGGTTTCGCTTGCACCACCGCGCCGGGCGCCCATCCTCCCTCTCCGTCCAAGCCCTCCGGGAGCCCCTCTGATGGCCTTCGCCATGCTCGATGCGCCGCGCGCCGCCCGCTCGCTCCTGACCGCCTCGGCCGTGCGCGAGCGCGCGCGCAAGATGCTCGACCTCGGCATCGACGGAAAGCTGACCGCCTTCACCGTCGCCATGGACCGCCTGCCAGACGCGGCCGACCTGGTGGTCGAGGTGATCCGCGCCAACTACCCCGACCTCGTCATTCCCTTCCACGCGCGCTGGCGCCATTTCACCGCCGGTGGCCGCGACCTCGGTGCCGAGCTCCTCGCCCGCATCGCCGATCCGGCCGAGCGCGGCCGCACCGCCTTCGACCTCGCCATCGTCTCGGTCCTGCTCGACGCCGGCGCCGGCATGGCCTGGCGCTACCGCGACGCGGCGACGGGGGCTGAACTGTCGAAGTCGGAAGGCCTCGCCGTCGCCTCGCTGCGCATGTTCGAGGCCGGCGCCTTTTCCGACGACGGGGTGAGCCCGCGCGCCGATGCCGGCCGCCTCGCCGCCCTCACCGCCGAGGACATCGCCCGCGGCTTCCAGGTGGGACCGGACAATCCGCTCGTCGGCCTCGAGGGACGGGCGGCCCTGCTCGCCCGGCTCGGCGCCGTCGCGGCGGCTTCCCCCGCCGTCTTCGGCAGCCGCGACACGCCGCGCCCCGGCGGCCTTTTCGACCACCTCGCCGCCACCGCCGAGCACGGCCGCCTGCCGGCCACCGCCATTCTCGCCGCCGTTCTCGCCCATCTGGGGCCGATCTGGCCGAGCCGGGTGACACTGGGCGGCATCGCGCTCGGCGATTGCTGGCACCACCCGCTGATCCGGGCGGGCGATGCCAGCGACGGGCTCATCCCCTTCCACAAGCTGTCGCAATGGCTCTCCTATTCGCTCATCGAGCCGCTGGAGAGCGCCGGCCTCACCGTCACCCATGTCGACGGGCTGACGGGCCTGCCGGAATATCGCAATGGCGGCCTCTTCGTGGACATGGGCGTCATCGCCCTGCGCGACCCCGCCATGGCGGAGGCCGACAACACGGTCGACAGCACCCTTGTGGTGGAATGGCGCGGGCTCACCGTCGCCCTGCTCGATGCCATCGCGCCGCTGGTGCGCGAGCGTCTCGGGCTGGCGGCGGAGGACTTCCCCCTGGCGCGCGTGCTGGAGGGCGGCACCTGGTCCGCCGGCCGGCGCCTCGCCCGCGAAAGGCGCGCTGACGGCGGCCCGCCCATCAGGGTCGTCAGCGACGGCACCGTCTTCTAGGATCGCATCCCCATCGAGACCGCCTGGAGGGGCGCATGAACAAGGTCACCGTCGTCGATCATCCGCTGGTGCAGCACAAGCTGACCCTGATGCGCGACATGAACCGCTCCACCAAGGGGTTCCGCCAGCTGCTGCACGAGATCGGCATGCTGCTCTGCTACGAGGTGACGCGCGACCTGCCGCTCGAGATGACCGAGATCGAGACGCCGCTGCAGACGATGATGGCGCCGCAGATCGGCGGCAAGAAGCTGGTCTTCGCCCCCATCCTGCGCGCCGGTCTCGGCTTCGTCGACGGCATGCTGGAGCTCGTCCCCTCCGCCCGCGTCGCCCATATCGGCCTCTACCGCGACCCGGCCACGCTCACCGCCGTGGAATATTACTTCAAGGCGCCGGAGGACGTGGCCGAGCGCCTCGTCGTCATCATCGACCCCATGCTCGCCACCGCCAATTCCGCCATCGCCGCGGTGGACCGGCTGAAGGAGCGCGGCGTCACCAACATGCGCTTCGTCTGCCTACTGGCAGCCCCCGAGGGCGTCGCCAAGTTCCACGCCCATCACCCGGAGGTCGGCATCTGGACCGCCTCCATCGACAGCCATCTCAACGACCATGGCTATATCGTGCCGGGCCTCGGCGACGCCGGCGACCGCATGTTCGGCACCAAATAGGGGTCAGCCCTTCAGCCGCTCGATCAGCGCCATGGCGGCGAAGGGGGCCTTGGGCTTGAAGCCGTTGATCATGAAGACGAAGACGTCGCGCGGCGTCTTCTTCACCCGCCGGCCGGCATCGAGCCGCGGCAGGTCCTCCGGCATGCCGCCCGCCGCCCATGCGGCGGCATGGCCCGCCCAGCCCTCGAGGACGACCGGCGGGTAGCCGATCGGCTCCTCCTCGCGGGCGCATTGCAGCCGGACATAGACGAAGTCGGCGGTCGGATCGAAGAAATAGGGATAGTCCGGCTCGTCGGCGAAGACGGCGGCGACGCCGTAGCGGGCAAGGAGCGCAGGGAAGTCCGGCGTCATGAAGCTCTGGTGCCGCACCTCGACCACATGGCGCAGCGCGAGGCCGTCGGCCTCCTTGGGCAGCAGGGCGAGGAAGGCCTCGAAATCCTCCGGCTGGAACGCCTTGGTCGCCGCCATCTGCCAGTTGATCGGGCCGAGCTTGTCCTTCAGCCGGGCGATGCCGCTGCCGACGAACCGCTCGATGGAAGGTCCCGCCTCCGCCAGAACCCGCCGGTTGGTGGAAAAGCGCGGCCCCTTCAGGGCGAAGACGAAGTCGTCCGGCGTCTCGTCATGCCACTTGGCGAAGCTCTCCGGCTTCTGCGTCCCGTAGAACGTGCCGTTGATCTCGATCGCCGTGACGTGACGGCTGGCATAGTCGAGTTCCGCCTTCTGCGGCAGCCCCTCGGGATAGAAGCTCCCGCGCCAGGGCTCGAAGGTCCAGCCGCCGATGCCCACCCGTATCGCTCCGCTCTTCGCCATGCCCGCCTCCCGACAACGCCCGAGCTTGCCATCCGCCGGGCCCGGCCGTGGCAGGAGCCTGCCTGGAGAGGTGGTCGGCTGCCGGCGCTGGTCTGGCAACGCATGGCGGGGCGAGGGGGTCCGCACAACCCGTTTCCTGCGTCGGGGACCGGGGCTGGCCTCCCGCAGGCGGACGGCAAAAAGCCCCGCCGGCTTTCGCCGTGCGGGGCTTTGTGTCTGGTTGCGGGGGCCAGATTTGAACTGACGACCTTCAGGTTATGAGCCTGACGAGC
>JAEZGJ010000100.1 GCA_023416965.1 Pseudomonadota bacterium
CGCCGGCCCTCGCCCAGGCGCCGCCCTCGGCCTTCGGCGGTGCCCGGCCGCCAGCGCCGGGCGGCCTCGTCGGCTGGATCATCGAGCAGCAGGCGCTGTTCTACCGCCAGCTCTCGGCGGCGGTGCGCGGCATCCGCAGCGGCCAGTCGGGAGCAGCCTGGACGCTGGTCTTGCTCTCCTTTCTCTACGGCGTCTTCCATGCCGCGGGCCCCGGCCACGGGAAGGCGGTGATCTCCTCCTACATCGTCGCCAACGGCGCCACGATCAGGCGCGGCGTAGCGCTGGCGGCTCTGTCCTCCCTCGTCCAGGCGCTGACGGCCATCGCCCTGGTCGGGTTCCTGGCGGCGCTCCTCGGCGTCACCGCCCGCACCATGTCCCGGGTCGTCAACTGGGTGGAGATCGCCGCCTACGGGCTGATCATCGCCATCGGCCTCAGGCTGACCTGGCAGAAGGGCCGCGCCTTTTTCGCCCGCTTCGCCTCATGGCGGCAGAACCGGCCGGTGCCGGGCATGGCCTGCGACGACAATTGCGTCCACCTGCCGGCGGCCGAGCAGGTGGCGCGCATCCACTCCTGGCGCGAGGCGCTGGCGGTGGTCCTCAGCGTCGGGCTGAGGCCCTGCACCGGCGCCGTGCTCATCCTCGTCTTCGCCCTCTCCCAGGGCATCGTCCAGGCGGGGGTGGCGGCGACCTTCGCCATGGCGGTGGGGACGGCGATCACGGTGGCGGCGATTGCGGCCCTCGCCTCCGGCGCCAAGGGCCTGGCGGTGCGCCTCGCCTCGGCGCGGACCGGCGCCGCGACCCTCGTGCTGAGCGCGGCCGAACTCGTCGCGGCGGCGATCGTGGTCTTCTTCGGGGTCGGCCTCCTGACCGGCTATCTCGTCGTCGAGCGCATGATGCCCTTCTGACGGCGGCCCCGGCGGGTGCCCGGCCTCCAAAGAAAAACCCCCTCCTTGCGGAGAGGGTCGTTGGTTTGCATCGCTTTTCTGGTTGTGGCGTCTGCGCCCGGCGCTCAGCGCCCGCCGGCCTGCTTGCGGTCGCGGCGGCGGTCGGCCACCGGCTGGTAGGCGATGCGGGCGTGGTAGGCGCAATAGGGGATGCCGGTGCCGGAGCGGGCGCCGCAATAGCGGAAGTCGTCCTTGCCCGGCTCGCCGATCGGCCAGCGGCAGGAATATTCCTTCAGCTCCATGATGGTGCAGCGCTCGCCCATCGGGACGACATTGTCGACCTCGGGCAGGCGGGCCACCTCGGTCTCCGGTACCAGGTCCGGCGCCGGCCGCGGCTTGAAGGCGAGGTTGGAGCGCGAGGCCGGCATGGAGGGGCGCGGCGGCGCCGAGGGCGCGCTGCGGGGAGCCTTGCGGGCGCGGGGGGCGGTGGAGGAGGGCGCCTTGGCGCGGCCCGACAGGCCGAGACGGTGGACCTTGCCGATGACGGCGTTGCGGGTCACCTGACCGAGCTCGCCGGCGATCTGGCTGGCGCTCAGTCCGTCGTTCCAGAGCTTCTTGAGGAGCTCCACCCGCTCGTCGGTCCACTGCAACTGCTGCATGTTCCTGTCTCCTCCTGGAAGGCGCCGCGGGCCGCCGGAATCCGCAACTCACCGCCGCCCCGACCGAGGCGTCGCTGCACTGCCGATACCCTTGTCACTAAGGTCCGCCGCACGAGATGTCGTATGCCGACGGCCGGACACTACGCTATCGATTGAATCGGCGGCAAGAGTCCGGCGAATCTCGCTGTCGTTTTCCCCAAGCTCGTCGGGCTCTCGGAGAATCCGTCCACAGCTCGCAGGGCGTGTGGCGCACACCGATGGTTGAGTCTTACCAAGGCCTTAAGGTGGGTGTTGTTTTTGAGTCACTCCTCGCGGGATCTTTTGCCGCCCATCGGCTGCGTGCCGGCCTGCAAGATCGAAACGGTCCCCGAGCCCGTCCGTTCCCTTCAACCGGTGCCGACATGCCATTGCCGTACATCGAGAAAGACCTGCATTTCGAAGGGGCGTCCGGTGCGCCGCTCGCCGGAACTCTGACCCTGCCGGACGCCGGGCACGGCGTACCCGGCCTGCTGCTGATCCAGGGCAGCGGCCCCACCGACAGGGACGGCAACCAGCCGCCCCAGATCGTCACGGACCTCCTCAAGGACCTGGCGCGGCTCCTGGCGGAATTCGGCATTGCCAGCCTGCGCTGCGACAAGCGCGGCATGGGCGCTGTTGCCGCGAGCCTGCCGACGGAGCCGGCCGCACTCGCCGACTTCGTGCGCTGGGAGCATTTCGTGGAGGATGCGCGGCTCGCATTCGCACAACTTGCGGCACAGGAGGGCGTGGACGCACGACGGGTCGGCATTCTCGGCCACAGCGAGGGCGGGCTGATCGCGCTCGACCTCGCCGCGGGCGGTGGCGCGCGGCCGGCCATGTTGATCCTCGCCGCGACGACGGGCCGTCCCATCGCCGCCGTGCTGCGCGACCAGCTCGCAAGGCTCGGGCGCCGGCAAGGCGCTCCGGGGGCGGCTCTGGACGCCCTGCTCGACGAGAACGACCGGATCCTCGCGGGGCTGGCTGCCGGCGCCGGCTATCCCGAGTCCGTGTCGCCCGGGCTCGCGGAGCTCTATCCGCCCTATCTCCGGCACTACTGGGAGGGGTTTGCCGCCCGCGACCCGGCTGTCCTCGCCTCGCGTTGCGCCTGTCCCGTCCTCGTTCTGGCCGGGAGCGCCGACGTTCAGGTGCTGGCGGACCGCGATGTGCCGGCGCTTGCTGCGGCACTGGCCCGGCGCAACGCAGCCGCCCGGCACGCGGTTGAAGTCCTCGCCGATGCCGGCCACACTCTCAAGGCGGTTGCCGGACCGGCCGATCCAGGCCATGGCGGCGCCCTTCATCCCGGCGTGCGACCGGCGCTCGAGGGCTGGCTCAGGGAGAACGCCTGGCTCTGAAGGGCGCGCCCGTGCCGCCGTCCCGGTTTCGTCACCCCGCGACACTCCCCCGGGAGCATATCCAGACCGCACGGCGGGGTGGTCCGCGCAATGCCGGGAGCTTCTCCCTGTATAGTGCAGCGCAACACGCCGAGGATGGCGCGATCCTTGACTTTCCGCCCCCCCGATCGCATAGAATTCACCGCGCCGCCCTTCGGGGCGGCCGTTTTTTTCTGGGTTTCCGGGAGTTTCGACGGGAGGTCGAAGTGATCACGCCGCTGATGCCGAACTATGCACGGACCGAACTCGCCTTCGAGCGGGGCGAGGGCTGCTGGCTGGTGACGGCGGACGGGCGACGAGTCCTCGATTTCGGCGCCGGCATCGCGGTCAACTCCCTCGGCCATTCGCACCCGCATCTCGTCGAGGCGCTGGTGCAGCAGGCGCAGAAGGTCTGGCACGTCTCCAACCTGCACAACGTGCCGGAGGCCGAGCGGCTGGCGAAGCGGCTGATCGAGGCGACCTTCGCGGACTCCGTGCTGTTCTGCAATTCGGGCGCGGAAGCGAACGAAGGCGCCATCAAGATGGCGCGCAAGTACCACGCCGTGCGCGGCGAGGAGAACCGCTACCGCATCATCACCTTCGAGGGCGCCTTCCACGGCCGCACGCTGGCGACCATCGCGGCCGGCGGCCAGAAGAAGTACCTGGAGGGCTTCGGCCCGAAGGTCGAGGGCTTCGACCAGGTGCCCTTCGGCGACCGCAAGGCGCTGGAGGCGATGATCGGCCCGGACACGGCGGCGCTGATGATCGAGCCGATCCAGGGCGAGGGCGGCCTGCGCGAGGTTCCGACCGAGGAGCTGCGCTACCTGCGCGAGCTCTGCGACGCCAATGGCCTGCTGCTCATCTTCGACGAGGTGCAGACCGGCGTCGGCCGTACGGGCAAGCTCTTCGCCCATGAATGGGCGGGCGTTTCCCCCGACATCATGGCGATCGCCAAGGGTATCGGCGGCGGCTTCCCCATGGGCGCCGTGCTGGCGGTGGAGAAATGCGCCGCCGTGTTCACGCCCGGCACCCACGGCACCACGTTCGGCGGCAATCCGCTGGCGGCGGCGGTGGGCAATGCCGTGCTGGACGTCATCCTCGCCCCGGGCTTCCTGGAAGAGGTGCAGCGCAAGGCCCTCGTCTTCAAGCAGAAGCTCGCCGGGCTCGTCGACCAGCATCCGAAGGTCTTCGAGAGCGTGCGCGGCGCGGGACTGCTCACCGGCCTCAAATGCGTGGTGCCGAACGGCGAGGTGACTGCCGAGGCGCGCCGCGAGGGGCTGCTGGTGGTGCCGGCCGGCGACAACGTCATCCGCCTGATCCCGCCGCTCATCGTCTCCGACGCGGAAATCGACCTCGCCGTCGGCATGCTCGACAAGGCGGCGGCGAGCCTCGAGGCGCAGATGGTCAAGGGAGCGGCCGAGTGACCCATGCTCCCCGTCATTTCGTCGACCTCGCCGATTTCGGCGGGGCCGAGCTGAAGGCCATTCTCGACAAGGCAGGCGCGCTCAAGCGCGTCCGCCGCACGCCCGAGGCGGGCAAGCCACTGGCCGGCAAGGTGCTGGCCATGATCTTCGAGCGGCCGTCCACCCGCACCCGCGTCTCCTTCGACGTGGGCATGCGCGAGCTCGGCGGGGAGACGATCATGCTCACCGGCGCCGAGATGCAGCTCGGCCGCGGCGAGACGATCTCCGACACGGCCCGCGTCCTGTCGCGCTATGTCGATGCCATCATGATCCGCATGCTCGACCACAACGCCGTGCGGGAGCTGGCGGAGGCGGCGACCGTCCCCGTCATCAACGGCCTCACCAAGCTGTCGCATCCGTGCCAGATCATGGCGGACATCATGACCTTCGAGGAGAAGAAGGGATCGATCCGCGGCAAGACGGTGGCCTGGGCGGGCGACACCAACAACGTGCTGGCCTCCTGGATCCAGGCGGCGCCGCGCTTCGGCTTCAAGCTGAACATCGCCACCCCCGAGGAGCTGGCGCCGCGCCGCGAGGTGATCGCGGCGGCCCAGCGCGAGGGCGGCGACGTGTCCTGGACCTCCGATCCCTACCAGGCGGTGGAGCGCGCGGACTGCGTCGTCACCGATTGCTGGGTGTCGATGGGCGACGAGGATGCCGGACGCCGCCACAACCTCCTCAAGGCATACCAGGTCAACAAGCAACTGATGAGCGCCGCCAATTCCGACGCCATCTTCATGCATTGCCTGCCGGCCCATCGCGGCGAGGAGGTCACGGACGAGGTCATGGACGGCCCGCAATCCGTGGTCTTCGACGAGGCCGAGAACCGCCTGCACGCGCAGAAGGGCGTGCTGGCCTGGTGCTTCGGGGTCTAGCGCGTGCCGCTCCTCGCCCCGGCGCGGGCGGGGAGGAGACCGGCTCCGGCTGAACCCGCGGGCGCCTCGGCGGTCGCGGCCCCGCCGCGTGTCAGGGCGCGGCGCAGCAGGCTTTCGGAGGGCTCGGCCCGATAGGGCCTGAACCGCCCCTCCGGCTGGGCCAGCCGATCTGCCAGGATCTGGAAGACCAGCGGATTGTGCGGCAGGCCGATATGGCTGCCCGCCACCTCGACGCTTTCCGACAAGGGGCCCTGCCGCTCGACGCAGCACTGCCAGGCGCAGATGCCGTCGGTGCGGCTGTAGATGGCCGTGGTGGGAACGGGCGGCGGCAGCGACAGGCGGCCGCCCATGTGCTCGTCGCAGCCGTCGACGGCGAGGCCCGAGGCCCTTTCGTAGATGCGCCAGGCGCGCGTGGCGCGGGGGGAGCCGGCAAAGGGGCTGCCGAGGGTGACGACCGATCGCGTCAGCTGCGGGAAGGCCTTGGCGAGCTGGCGGGCATAGATGCCGCCGAGGCTGGTGCCGACGAGGCTGACCTTGCGGCCATGGCGGTCGGCAAGGGCGGCAAGCAGCGCCGCGAGATCGGCTTCCAGCGTGCCACGCGGACCCCGGTTCACGCCGAAGCCCCAGCCATGGGCGGCATAGCCGAGACCGGAGAGGAAGCGGCGCATCGGAAGCGACGCCCAGTCCGATGACATGAGGCCCGGCAGGACGAGGACGGGATGACCGTCGCCGGGCGGTGCCTGCCGGAGCGCCCGGCGCATCACGGCGAGCCGCGCGAACTCGCCAAGGGCACGCACCTCCATGGCGAGAAGGCGCAGCGGCGGCGGGGCGGCCGCCGGGACGGCGGCGGCAGCCGTGGAGGAGCCGGGGCTGGTCTGGTACGCTCTCGTCATCGGCTTCGCTTTCGGCTGTGTCCTCTGGTGGTGCTCCGATGAGGAATGCGCCGCGGCCCGTCCCGGTTCCCACGCACCGCCGCGCGGTCCTGTGGCCCCCGCCGCTTGACGGCTCTTCTCTCCGGAACCATTCAAGGCTAAGAGACCCGCCACCTTTTCGAACGGGAGGTCCGCCATGGCCGCGCCGCGCACGCTGTACGACAAGATCTGGGACGACCACGTGGTCGAGACGCAGGACGATGGCACCTGCCTTCTCTATATCGACCGCCACCTCGTCCACGAGGTGACGAGCCCGCAGGCCTTCGAGGGCCTGCGCACGACCGGCCGCAAGGTGCGCGCGCCGCAGAAGACGCTCGCCGTCGTCGACCACAACATCGCGACGACGCCCGACCGCAAGTTCGGCATCAAGGACGAGGAGAGCCGCACCCAGGTGGAGGCCCTCGCCCAGAACGCCGCGGAATTCGGCATCGAATATTACGACGCCGCCGACATCCGCCAGGGCATCGTCCACGTGATCGGGCCGGAGCAGGGTTTCACCCTGCCGGGCACGACCATTGTCTGCGGCGACAGCCACACCTCGACCCACGGCGCCTTCGGCGCTCTCGCCCACGGCATCGGCACGTCCGAGGTCGAGCACGTGCTCGCCACCCAGACGCTGATCCAGAAGAAGGCGAAGAACATGCTCGTCCGCGTTGACGGGCAGCTGAAGGACGGCGTCACGGCGAAGGACATCATCCTCGCCATCATCGGCGAGATCGGCACGGCCGGCGGCACCGGCTCGGTCATCGAATATGCGGGCGAGGCCATCCGCTCGCTGTCGATGGAAGGGCGGATGACCATCTGCAACATGTCGATCGAGGGCGGCGCCCGCGCCGGCCTGATCGCGCCGGACGAGAAGACCTACGCCTATCTCAAGGGCAAGCCGAAGGCGCCCAAGGGCATGGCCTGGGACATGGCGCAAAAGTACTGGGAGACGCTCTTCACCGAGGAGGGCGCCCATTTCGACCGCACCGTGGTGCTCGACGCCAACGCCCTGCCGCCCATCGTCACCTGGGGCACGAGCCCGGAGGACGTGATCTCCATCGCCGGCGTGGTGCCGAACCCGGACGAGATCGAGGACGAGAACAAGCGCCTCTCCAAGTGGCGGGCGCTCGAATACATGGACCTGAAGCCGGGCACCAAGATCACCGACATCCGCCTCGACAAGGTGTTCATCGGCTCCTGCACCAATTCGCGCATCGAGGACCTGCGCGAGGTCGCCCGCGTCGTGAAGGACAGGAAGGTGGCGAACACGGTGTCGGCCATGATCGTGCCGGGCTCGGGGCTCGTGAAGGAGCAGGCCGAGCAGGAGGGCCTGGACAAGATCTTCATCGCCGCGGGCTTCGAATGGCGCGAGGCTGGCTGCTCCATGTGCCTCGCCATGAATCCCGACCGCCTGCAGCCGGGCGAGCGCTGCGCCTCCACCTCGAACCGCAACTTCGAGGGCCGGCAGGGCTACAAGGGCCGCACCCATCTCGTCTCGCCGATCATGGCGGCGGCGGCGGCGATCGAAGGGCATTTCGTCGACATCCGCGCCTGGGGCTGACGGTCCCGGCATGCGGCGCATCCGGGGCGGATACCTGCCCCGGGAACGACGGCCCCCGGTGGCGTAACGGTCTGAAACCCTCGACAGGGCGGCGGGAGGCCCTCCGCCCTAGTCTTGCCCGGTTTGGCCGTAGATTACCGTCCGGGGAGCGACGTCAGGGCCGGGATTTGCCGTTCGAGGGGCCATTCGCACAGGATTCGCCCACGGATTAACCTCCTGTTTACCCTGATCTTCGACACCTACGGGGCAAGTCCGGCGGGGCCGCCGTTCCCGTTCGCCCGTTTCCAGAGCCGAGTATTGCGATGCGCTTCACCCGAACCCTCTCAGTCCTGGCCTTCTCGGCCGTTGCCCTCGCCGTCACCAGCGCCGGCGCCCAGCAGCGCCAGCAGGCCCAGGCGAGCCGCCCGGCCGCGGGCGGCGGGGCGCAGCAGGGCTCGGCCGTGGCGCAGTTCGGCGACTGGGGCGTGTTCACCTCCACCACGCCGCGCGGCAAGGTCTGCTACGCTGCCTCGCAGCCCAAGACCCGCGCCCCCGGCAACCTGCAGCGCGACCCGGCCTTCTTCTTCCTGACCTCGCGCCCCGGCGAGAACGTCCGCAACGAGGTCTCGCTCACCCTCGGCTTCCCGCTGAAGGGCGACGCCACAGCCACCATCGGCTCGACGAGCTTCGCCCTCTACACCCAGGCGACCGGCGCCTGGATCAAGAACGCCGCCGAGGAGGGCCGCCTGGTCCAGGCCATGCGCGGCGGATCGCAGCTCACCGTGCGCTCCACCTCGGGCCGCGGCAACGTGACGACCGATACCTATTCGCTGAACGGCCTCTCCCAGGCGCTCGACCGCGTGGCGCAGGAATGCCGCTGAGGGCGGCGGGGGCTCTTCTCGCCCTCGCCATCGCGGCCTGCACCGCCGCGGCCGACACGCGCCCGACCGGGACGACCCGCATCGTCGCCCGTCATGCCGACTGGTCGGTGGTCGTCGCCGAGACCGACCGCGGCAAGCACTGCTACGCCGCCGCCTCGCCGCAGACGCGCCGCCCGGAAGGGGCGGTGAGGGCACGGGCCTTCGCCTTCGTCACCACACGGCCGACCGATCAGGTGCGCGACGAGTTCTCCGTCGAGTTCGGTTTCGAGGCGGCCGCCGGCTCCTCCCTCACCGTCGGGGACGAGACCTTCGCCCTCGCCGGGGATGCGGTGGGGGCCTGGATCCGCGATCTCGCCGACGAGACGCGGCTGGTGGCGGCCATGCGCAGCCAGACCCATATGATCATCCGCTCGACCTCCATGCTCGGCGAGGAGACGCTCGACACCTACTCCCTCGAGGGCTTCGCCGAGGCCCTCGCCCGGGCCCGGCGGGAATGCGCCGATCCCACCACGACGAGCTGAGGCCGCGGCCGCGCCAAAATCCTGCGCCGGACCCGGCTTTTCGTGCTATAGGCCCGCGCTTGCCAGGAAACTCGACCCGATGCCGACGCTCGATCTCGCGAATGCCAAGCCCGTGGCGCCGCCGCCCGCCGCCTCCGACACCCGCGCCCTGCCGGCCAAGCCCTCGCTTGTGGGCCGCGGCCGCGACGAGCTGAAGGCGGCGCTTGCGGAGATCGGCATCGAGGGCCGCGAGGCGCGGATGCGCGTCTCCCAGCTCTGGGGCTGGATCTACCAGCGCGGCGCCAGGGCCTTCGAGGAGATGTCCAACGTCTCCAAGCACCTGCGCCAGGCGCTGGCGGAGGCCTATACACTCGACCGGCCCGAGGTGGTGGCCGAGCAGGTGTCGCAGGACGGCACCCGCAAATGGCTGATGCGCATCCCGCCCTCCATGGCGGGGGAGAAGTGGCACGAGATCGAGACGGTCTATATCCCGACGCGCGACCGCGGCACGCTCTGCATTTCCAGCCAGGTCGGCTGCACGCTCACCTGCTCCTTCTGCCACACGGGTACGCAGAAGCTGGTGCGCAACCTGACCGCCGCCGAGATCGTGGCGCAGGTGATCGTCGCCCGCGACCGGCTCGGCGACTGGCCGGGGCAGGAGCCGCCCGAGGGCGCCTTCGTGCCGACGGATGGCGGGCGCTTCGTCTCCAACATCGTCTTCATGGGCATGGGGGAGCCGCTCTACAACGTCGAGAACGTCACCGGCGCGCTCCACACCCTGCTGGACCCGGACGGGCTGCAGTTCTCCAAGCGGCGCGTGACGCTGTCGACCTCGGGCGTGGTGCCGGAGATCGGCCGGGTGGGCGAGGAGACCGGCGTGGCGCTGGCCATCTCGCTGCACGCCGTGCGCGACGACCTGCGCGACGAGCTGGTGCCGCTGAACCGGAAATATCCGATCGCCGAGCTGCTCGATGCCTGCCGCACCTATCCCGCTGCGTCCAACGCCCGGCGCATCACCTTCGAATACGTCATGCTGAAGGGCGTCAACGATTCCATCGACGACGCCAAGCGGCTGGTGCGGCTGCTGAAGGGCATTCCGGCCAAGATCAATCTCATCCCGTTCAATCCCTGGCCCGGCTCCAGGTACGAATGCTCGGACTGGGAGCAGATCGAGCGCTTCTCCGAGGTGGTGTTCGAGGCGGGCTATTCCTCGCCCGTGCGCACGCCGCGCGGCCGCGACATCCTCGCCGCCTGCGGCCAGCTGAAGAGCGAGACCGAGCGGCTGCGCGCCAAGGACAAGGCGGCGCTGATGAGCAAGGCCGAGCAGGACGCCTTCCGCGCCATGAGCATGGTGGACTGATCCGGTTCCCTGCGTCCGCCGCGCGGCAGCCGCCGCAGGCGCGCGCTTGACCCTCCACAGGGCGGATGGTGAGCTTTCGGCGACCGGCACGACAAGACCGGCCGAGACCATCACGATCCCGGGAGGATCACATGCCCGTCCAAGCACTGTCGCCCCTGCGCGGCGGAGCCGTCGCCCTGGCTCTCGCCACCCTCGCCCTGACGCCGTCCATCGCCTCAGCCCAGTTCGGTCCAGGACCGGGCCCGGGGCCAGGCGGCCGCTTCGAACGCGACGACCGCGGCCCCGGCTTCGACCGCTGGCAGGGCCGCGACGGGCGTGAGGGCCGTGACGGCCGCCGCGGCCGCGGCGAGGACACCGTCATGGGCTTCTCGCGCGAG
>JAEZGJ010000127.1 GCA_023416965.1 Pseudomonadota bacterium
GGCCTGGATCCGGCCGGCGGCCCGCGGCGCCACCTCGCCCGTGGCGTGACCGGCGACGACGACGCGCCCCTCGGCGTCGGCCTCGGCGGGCAGGATGTTGATGCGCGGCGAGCCGATGAACTTCGCCACGTCGACGGTCGCCGGCTGCTCGTAGATCTCGCGCGGCGAGCCGAACTGCAGAACCACGCCGCCCAGCATGACCGCCACGCGGTCCGACATGGTCATGGCCTCGGCCTGGTCGTGGGTGACATAGACCGTGGTCACGCCGACGCGCCGGTGCAGGTCGACGAGTTCGCGCCGCATGTCATGGCGCAGCGCCGCGTCGAGGTTCGACAGCGGCTCGTCCATGAGGAAGGCCTTGGGGTGGCGGACGATGGCGCGGCCGAGGGCGACGCGCTGGCGCTGGCCGCCGGAGAGCTGGCCGGGCCGGCGTTCCATCAGGTGGTCGATGGAGAGGAGCCTTGCCGCCTCCTCCACCTCGCGGCGGATGGCGGCGCGGCGCTCGGCCGTGCCGGAGACCAGGCGGCCGAGGAAAGGCGCCCGTTCGAGGGTGGAGAGCCGGCGCATGACCAGCGGCAGGGCCATGTTCTGCTCGACGGTCATGTGGGGATAGAGGGCGTAGTTCTGGAACACCATGGCGACGTCGCGGTCGGCGGCGCGCCGCCCGGTGACCTCGGCGCCGCCGACGACGACGCGGCCGCGGTCGGCGCTCTCCAGGCCGGCGATGATGCGCAGCAGCGTGGTCTTGCCGCAGCCCGAGGGGCCGACGAGGGAGACGAAGGCGCCCTGATCGAAGGACAGGCTCACGCCCTTCAGGACGCGCGTCTCGCCGAAGGATTTCTCGATTGCGTCGAGGACGATACCGGACATGGCCACCCGCTCCGTGATGGGGCTGGCCTACGCGGCTTCGACGACGGAACGGCAACGGGCGGGTGACGATTCACCGACGATTGGACGACGGACTCATGACAGCGCCGCGCGCCCCGGCGCTGTCGTCGCGCTGTCATGCACCGCCCCTAGGCAGCCGGCATCCTCCATCCGGATTCGCGCCATGCTCATCGCCCATCTCACCGATCTCCACGTGCGCCCGCACGGGCTTCCCGCCTACCGCACGGCGGAGACCAACATGCTGACGGAGCGGGCCATCGACGCGGTGCTGGCCCTCGATCCCAGGCCCGATGCGGTGCTGATCACCGGCGATCTCACCGACAACGGCCTTGCCGCCGAATACGAGAACCTGAAGCGGATGCTGTCCCGGCTGCCCATGCCGGTCTGGCTGATCCCCGGCAACCACGACCGGCGCGAAAACCTGAAGGCGATCCTGGCCGGCTATCCCGGCCTGTCGGACCATCCGCACTTCGCCCAGTGGGCGACCGATCTCGGCCCCGTGCGCCTGATCGGCCTCGACACGGTCGTCCCGGGCTCGGGCGCCGGCCGCCTCTGCCCCGAGCGGCTCGCCTGGCTGGAGGAGCGTCTCGCCGAGGCGCCGGGCAGGCCGACCATCGTCGCCATGCACCATCCGGCCTTCGTCTGCGGCATCCACCACATGGACCGGATCAGTCTCGTCGAGGGCACGGCCGAGTTCGAGGCCGTCATCCGCAGGCACCCGCAAGTGGTGCGGGTTCTCGCCGGCCATCACCACCGGCCGATCCAGGCGCTCTTCGCCGGCACGCTCGCCATGGTCGCCCCGTCCGTCGCCCACCAGGTGGTGCTCGACCTCAACGACCGGCCGCCCGCCCATTTCAACTTCGAGCCCGCGGCCTTCCACCTGCACCTGTGGACCAAGGGCGCCGGCCTCGTCAGCCACACCGCCTATGTCGAGAAGGCGCCGGGGCCCTTCCCCTTCCTGCGCGACCCCGACTATCCCGGCGCGTGAGGAACCAAGTCATCCGGGCGCCGTTGACGAGCAGTCCGGCACCCCGCCGGCCCCCCCGCGCGGCAGAGGTGACGGAATGAGTCGCAAGCGACCGAGCTGCCCCGACAGGGGTGCGCCATGCTGACCACGGCCATCGGCGGGCTCGCCGCCGTGCTCACCTCCCTCTCCTACCTGCCGCAGATCTGGAAGGCGTGGCAGACGCAGGAGACCGCCGACATCTCCTACGGCATGCTCGCGGTGCTCGGCGCCGGCCTGTCGCTGTGGATCGTCTATGGCGTCCGCCAGGGAGACTGGGTGATCATCGCCTCCAACGTCGTGGCCGTCTCGCTCATCGCCGTGCTCGCCACCATCAAGGCGCGGGCCGAACGCTGACGCCCCTCACGGGAACCGCGCGGTCGGCCGGCTCGTTCATCTCCGCGCCCGGCGCTGTCGGCCGGAGCCCCGAACGAGACCCGCCATGCCGATCATCGACCAGGTGAAGAACGTCGCCCGCAAGCTGATGGAATCGCGGCCCGGGCCGGACGAATTGCGTGACCACCTGCGCAGCCGCAAGCCGATCACCCGCCTCTTCCGCGACGACGGCACCATTCCCAACCATCCGCACTGGCCGCTGGTGATCTACCGCGCCCCGCTGGACCTCGATGTGGTGGACACCGATCCTGCCGCCGCCCTCGACGCGCTCTTCGCGCAGAACGGCTGGGGCCGTTCCTGGCGCAACGGCATCTACGACTTCACCCATTATCACGCGCAGACCCACGAGGTGCTGGGCGTGGCGTGCGGCACCGCCGAAGTGGAGTTCGGCGGCCCGCGCGGGCGCGTCTACGCCCTCAAGCCCGGCGACGTCGCCGTCCTTCCGGCGGGGACGGGCCACAGGCTCGTCTCGGCGAGCGAGGACCTTCTCGTCGTCGGCGCCTATCCCGAGAAGGGCAAGTACGACGAGGTGACCGACAGCCGCCAGCGGCTCGACGCGAAGGAGCGCATCACCGCCTGCCCGCCTCCCGACAGGGACCCGGTCTACGGCGAAGCGGCCGGCATCGTGCTCCTCTGGGACTAACCGCCCGCCCGTCCGCTCCGCCGGTCGCCGGCGCCCCCCATCCGCCGAGGCACCCCATGCATCCGCTCTTCCGCTCCCTCGCCATCGCCCTGGCCGCCGGCCTCGCGACCGCCGCCGCGGTCCGGCTCGCCATGCCGCAACCGGTGTCCCGCGCCACGAAGAGCTCGGTGCCCATGCAGGCGGCGCTGGAGGCAGGGCGCGGACGGCAGGCACGCAGGCTCGGGGAGATCACCGCCGCCGGCTGGAAGGACATCCTCTGGCGCACTGCGGGCGAGGTGTCGAACGACCGGGTGGCGGCGGTGGCCGGCGGTGTCGTTTTTTTTGCGCTGATGGCGATCTTTCCCGCCATCGCGGCGCTGGTGTCCCTGGCCGGGCTCTTCGCCGACCGCGGCTCCATCGCCGGCGACATCGCCCAGCTCGTCGGCTTCCTTCCCGACGGCCTCAGGACACTCATCCTCGACGAGGTGGACCGGCATGTGGCGCAGGACGATGCGGCGCTCGGCCTGACCCTCGCCGTCGGTCTTGGCTTCGCGCTCTGGAGCGCCAATGCCGGCACCAAGGCGGTGATCGAGGCGCTCAACGTCGCCTATGGCGAGCGGGAGAAGCGCAGCTTCCTGTGGCTCAATCTGATCTCGCTGACGCTGACCTTCGGCGCGCTGGGGGCGGCGCTCGCGGCGCTGTGGCTGGTGGTCGCCATCCCGGCGCTCCTGGAGGCGCTGGGGAGCGAGCCGCTGCGGCAGGCGCTCGTCCTCGGCCGCTGGCCGGTCATCGCGGCGGCCGCGACCCTCGCCTTCGCCGTTCTCTACCGCTACGCCCCGAGCCGCCGCCCGCCGCAATGGCGCTGGGTCTGGCTCGGCGCCTTCGCCGCCGCCGCGGGCTGGCTGGCGGGATCGGCGCTGTTCTCGCTCTATATCAGCCGCTTCTCGGATTTCGACGCCACCTACGGTCCCCTCGGCGGCCTCATCGCCGGCATGCTGTGGCTGTGGGTTTCGGTGATCGCCCTGCTCATGGGTGCCGAGCTGAATGCGGAGACGGAGCGCCAGACCCTGAAGGACACGACGGAGGGCGTGCCGCGCCCCCTCGGCACCCGCGGCGCCGTGGCGGCGGACACGGTGGGCGCCTCGACAGCCGGGTAGGCCGGAGAGGGGGAGAGAGAAACCTTCGTGCCGCGTGCCGCACAGAGGCCGTTCTTCTCCCGCACGGACCTGCCGCAGAGGCGGTTTTTCTTTCTTTTTCAGCCTCTTGCCAAGGCGCGGCCGGATCGCTTCTTAAGCCGGCATGTCACTCGCCACACTCGCGCCGAAAACCGCCTTCGCCACTGCCGGCACCCTCCCCGCGGCCCGCCTTGCCGCAGCAGGCCTCGTTGCGGCAACTGCCCTCGCCGCATTGGCGGCGACCGGATCGGGACGGCTCGTGCTGCTCGGCCTCATCGGCCTCGCCATGGGCCTCGCGCTCTACCACGCCGCCTTCGGCTTCAGCCACGGCTACCGCGTGCTCATCGCCGAGGGCCGCAGCGCGCATGTCCGGGCGCAGATCCTGATGCTCGCCGCCGCGGTGATGCTCTTCCTGCCGGCGCTCGCCATGGGCGAGGTGTTCGGGCGACCGGTCCGCGGCTTCGTCTTCCCGCTCGGCCTCGGCGTCGTCATCGGCGCCTTCGCCTTCGGCATCGGCATGCAGATCGCCGGCGGCTGTGTCTCCGGCACGCTCTACAGCGCCGGCGGCGGGTCGCTGCGCATGTGGATCACGCTCGCCTCGGCCGTCGCCGGCGCGACGCTCGCCGCCTTCGCCGCGCCGCTCTGGGAGGGCCTGCCGCAAGGGCCGGCGGTCTCGCTGCCGGCAGTGCTGGGGCTCGGCCCGGCGCTCCTCCTCCATGCCGCGCTCTTCGCCGGCGCCTATGCAGGGCTCCTCGCCTTCGAGCGCCGGCGCACCGGCGCCGTGGAGAGCATCGGCGGACGCGGCCCCTGGCTGACCGGCCCCTGGCCCTATGCCTGGACGGCGCTCGCCCTCGCCGTCCTCAACTTCGCGACGCTGCTGGTCGCCGGCCGCCCCTGGGGCGTGACGCAGGCCTTCGCCCTCTGGGGCTCCAAGGCGGCGGAAGCCACGGGGCTCGCCGATCCGGTCTTCTGGGCCTTCTGGGAGGAGCCGACGCGGGTGGAGATGCTGATGCGCCCGCTGGCGGGCGACGCGACGACGGTCATGAACCTCGCCGTGATGGCCGGCGCCCTCGCCGCGGCGCTGCTCGCCGGCCGCCTATCGCCGAGCCTGCGCATTCCCCTGGGCGCGGTGCTCGGCAGCGTCCTCGGCGGCCTCATGATCGGCGCCGGCGCCATCGTCGCCACGGGCTGCAACATCAGCGCCTTCTTCTCCGGCATCGCCTCGGGCAGCCTGCACGGCTGGCTGTGGATCGCCGCCGCTCTGCCGGGCGCCTGGCTGGGCGTGAAAATCCGGCCGCTCTTCGGGCTCCGCTGAGCCTCGCGCCCTC
Source organism: Pseudomonadota bacterium (assembly GCA_023416965.1). Classification (GTDB taxonomy): domain Bacteria; phylum Pseudomonadota; class Alphaproteobacteria; order Rhizobiales; family Phreatobacteraceae; genus Phreatobacter. Next base: position 5,413 of record JAEZGJ010000127.1, read on the forward strand.
CGGCGCGCCCGCATCCAGACCGCGAGGTCGAAGGCGAGCCGCGCCGTGGCGGCGGCGACCAGCAGCGAGAAAGCGGCCTTCGAGACGGTGCCCATCGCCCCCTCGATCAGCAGCGCATGGACGATGGTGCTGACGACGATCACCAGTGCCAGCGCCGTATGGCCGATCCGCCAGGCGGCCGGCGACAGGCGCAGCCGGCGACGGACAGCCGCCAGCAGGGCCGTGGCGAAGACCGCCCACATGGCGACGACGCCGAAGGGCGAGAAAGACGTCGGCGACTGGAAGAGCAGGGCATCGATCACGTCCGGGGCGCTGGTGATCCACAGCCCTGCGACATGGGCGACGACGAGCGCGACGAGGACGACACCGAGCCATCGGTGAACCTGCCGCGCCCGGCGCGGCGCGAGGCCCGGCAGGTGACCGCCGGCGAGCAGCGGCTGGACGAGCAGCAGCGCCAGCCCGAGGATCCCGGCGAAGCCGGCCGCGATATAGACCCCGTCCCGCCAGGCGAGCAGCGGGCTGCGCGCCGCGATCACCACGGGGACGAGGATGGCGACCGCCAGCGCGGTCCAGACCAGGGCGACCCGGGTTGTCCGCAAGCGGCTCAGACCGGCTGAAGCACGAAATGGGCGGCGAGGCTGGTGTCGCGGGCGCTGGCCATGACCGGGCGCAGGAAGACTGGCCGGAAGCCCTCGCCCTCATAGGCGAGATGGCCGTGAGCCTGGCCGAAGGCCGGCACGATCTGCGGCATCTCCAGGCGGAAGCTGCCGTCGGCGGCGGTCAGGGTGGCGCCGTGGCTGTGGCGGTCGGACTCCCGCCCCTCGGTTGTATGGGCCCAGATCTGGATGCGGATGCCGGAGAGCGGCGCGCCGTCGCCCGCCCGCCGCACAGTGCCGGTCATCCAGAAGCCGCCGCCGCCGATGCGCTGCACCACCGGCGCACCGGGGATGTAGTTGTTGGCGCCGCCGCGCATCGTGGGGGTTGGGGCGAGGCCCTGCGCGCCAGCCGGGAGGGCGATGCCACCCGCGGTCACCGCCGCGCCGGCCAGTGCCGCGCTACGGACGAGAAAGAGGCGGCGGGTCGATCGGTCGTCGGTCAAGGCGGTCCTCCTCGGCGTCCACGTCTGTCCACTCTCCCGGAGAATAGGGCTTCACGGTGAACGGCACACCGGGATCACGGCGGTTTGAACGCCCCGGGCCCTCAGGCGGTCAGGCCGCCGAGATAGGCCTGGAGCTGCAGGACGCCGCGCCGCATGTGGTGCTCGATCTCGGCGATCATCGGCGCGAGTTCATTGCCGAGGGCCAGTTCGACATAGCGCTGGTGGGCATCGCCCAGCGGGCCGGATCGCCCGTGCGCCTTCTGGTGGACGGCCAGATAGAGATGCAGACGCGCCGAGATGCGACGCCAGGTCTCCAGCAGCAGCGCGTGCCCGCAATATTCATAGACGGTGGAGTGGAACTGCACCTCGGCCAGGGAGGAGGCATAGCCGTCCCCTCTGGGGAGCGCTTCGAGAAGGGCGGCGTGGCGGGCCTTGAGCGCGCGCGCGAAGGCGGGCGTCCGCCGCTCCCAGATCTCGCGGAACGCCAGGGTCTCCAGCGCCGTGCGCAGGGAGTAGATCTCGCTGATGTCGCCGGCCGAGAGGCCGACCACCCGCGTTCCCGTATAGGGCACGGTGATCAGCAGCCCCTCCTCCGCGAGCAGGCCCATGGCCTCGCGCAGCGGCCCGCGGCTGACGCCGAACTCGGCGGCGAGCTGAAGCTCGGTCACCGCCTCGCCGGGCGGGATGCGGCCGTCGATGATGGCGTGGCGCAGCCGCTCGGCGATCTGGTCGCGGAAGGTCGCCCGCCGCAGCTGGGCGATCGGTTCCGCGGGAGCGGGCGACGCCGCGCGGCTCATCGGGCGACCCACGCCTGGTAGCGCTCGGAGGCGAGCTGCGTCAGCGGGCCGGGCTTGCCGGTGCCGATCACCCGCCCGTCGATCCGCGTCACCGGCGTGACGCCGCCGAGCGTGCCGGTGACGAAGGCCTCGTCCGCGGCATAGACCTCGGCGAGGGTGTAGTCCTTCTCGCGGCACGTGGCGCCGGCATCCCGCCAGGCGTCGATCACCGCCTGCCGCGTCAGCCCCTTGAAGCAATAGGAGCCGGTGGAGGTCCACAATTCGCCACGGCGGACGATGAAGAAATTGGTGGAGTTGCAGCTGGCGACGAAGCCATTCGGGTCGAGCATGAGGGCCTCGTCCGCCCCGGCATTGATGGCCTGGATCAGCGCCTGGATGAGGTTCAGCCGGCTGTGCGAGTTGAGGCGGAGGGCGAAGACGTCCGGGGTGCTGGTGCGGAAGGTGGAGGTGAAGAGCGACAGGCCGCGCGCCTTCGATTCCGGCCGGGGCGTCTTGTATTCGGCGACGATGACCATTGTCGCCTTGCCGATGACGAAGCGGGGGTCCTGGTTCACCGTCGCCTTGACGCCGCGGGTGACCATGAGCCGGACATGGGCGCCGTCGGTCATGCCGTTGCGATCCAGCGTCTCTGCGACCGCGGCGGCAACCTCCTCGCGGCTGCGGCCGATGTCGAGGGCGATGGACCCGGCCCCCTCGAACAGGCGGTCGAGATGGGCGTCGAGCTGGATCAGCCGGCCGTTCTTCAGCCGCAGCCCCTCCCAGACGCCGTCGCCCAGCACGAACCCCGAATCGAAGATCGAGACCCGTGCCTCGTGGCGGGGCACGAAGGCGCCGTCGACATAGACGAGGACGCTCTCGTTGCGGGGATCTTCGAGATAGCCCTGGGCGCTGCCCGCGGTGCTGCTCATGGCACTGTTCCTGTCAGAAGCTGAACCGGCGGTGGCCGGCGATGAAGGCCTGGGTGAGCGGCCGGCGCGGGCTCTTCAGCACCTCGTCGGGCGTTCCCGTTTCGTAGATGCCGCCCTCGGCCAGAAACACGACGCGCGTCGCCATGTGGTAGGCGAAGCCGATCTCGTGGGTGACCAGCAGCATGGTGCGGCCGTCCTCGGCGAGCGACTGGATGGTGTTGAGCACCTCGCCGACGAGGGCCGGGTCGAGCGCCGAGGTCGGCTCGTCGAAGAGCAGGATCTCCGGCTCCATGGCGAGCGCCCGGGCGATGGCGACGCGCTGCTTCTGGCCGCCCGACAGGTGCGCCGGGTAGGCCTCCGCCTTGTCGGCGAGGCCGACGCGGGCGAGTTCAGCGAGCGCGCGCGGGCGCGCGTCATCGCGCGCGAGGCGCTTCACCGTGACGAGGCCCTCCATGACATTGCCGACGACCGTCATGTGGGGGAACAGGTTGAACTGCTGGAAGACCATGCCGACGCGCTGGCGCAGCCGGTTCAGCGCCCGCTCGTCGTAGCGGATCTCGGTCGTCCCGCCGCGCTCGCGCGCCTCCCCCACCGCCTCGCCGCCGAGGATGACACGGCCCTCGTCGGGGCGCTCCAGGAAGTTGATGCAACGCAGGAGCGTCGACTTGCCGGAGCCCGAGGCGCCGATGATGGCGATGCGGTCGCCTCTCGCCACGTCGAGGTCGACGCCGGAGAAGACGGTGCTCGCGCCGAAGCGCTTGCCGAGGCCCCTGAGCTGGAGAAGCGTGTCGGCCATGGATCAGTCGCTCCGCGCCAGCCGCCGCTCGAGCGCATAGGTGGCGCGCACCAGCGGGTAGAGGAAGAGGAAGAAGAGGGCGCCGACGACCGTATAGACCTCCAGCGGGTTGAAGTTCAGCGAGGCCACCAGCTTGCCCTGGTGGAGGAGCTCGACATAGGCGACGACGGAGGCGAGCGTCGTCATCTTGAAGATCTCGATGCCGCGGTTGGTCAGGGCCGGCAGGACGCGCCGCAGCGCCTGGGGCAGGACGATGCGCCGCAGGGTCTGCATTCCGCTCATGCCGATGGAACGGGCCGCCTCCCATTGTCCGGGCTCGATGGACTGGATGCCGCCGCGATAGATCTCGGCGGAATAGGCGGCCGAGTTCAGCGAGATTCCGAGGATGGCGGCCCCGAACGGGGTGATCTCCACCGGCACCAGCATGGGCAGGGCGAAATAGAACCAGAGGATCTGCACCAGAACCGGCGTGTTGCGGAAGAACTCGATGAAGGCGACGGCGAGCCAGCGCAGCGGCGCATGGCGGGAACGTCGCACCAGCGCGACGAACAGGCCCGAGCCGAGGCCGAGGACGAGGCAGATGGCGAAGAGGCGCAGCGTGCCGGCCGCCCCCGCGGCGAGGGCCTGCCAGTTGTCGAGGACCGGCGCGAAGTCCCAGCGATAGGCCATCAGCGCGCCGCCATTTCGCCGCTCGCCGCCATGCGCCGTTCGAGGAGCGCGCCGAGGGCGCTGAACAGCGAGATGGTGACGAAGTAGATGAGCGCCGCCACGGTGAAGACCTCGAGGGGACGGAAGGTCTTCTGGGCGAGCTCGTTCGCCTGATAGAGGAGGTCCGCATAGGAGACGGTGGCGACCAGCGTCGTCGTCTTCATGAGCTCGATGGAGCGCTCCATCATGGCGGGGAACATCCGCTTCACCGCCTGCGGCAGGACGACCCGCACCATGGTCTGGGACGAACTCATGCCGATGGCGCGGGCCGCCTCGCGCTGCCCACGATCGACGGAAACGATGCCGGCGCGGAAGATCTCGGCGAAGAAGGCGCCGGACTGGATGGTGAAGGTCAGGGCCGCCGCGAGATAGGGCGTCATCTCCACCTTCAGCACGATGGGCAGGCCGAAATAGAACCAGAAGAGCTGGACCAGCGGCGGGGTGGTGCGGAACACCTCGATGACGATGCCGGCCGGCACCGAGAGGAGCTTCAGGCCCGACAGCCGTCCGAGCGCCAGGGCGAGGCCCACCGGCAATCCGCCGGCGAGCGCCACCGCCGTCAGGGCGAGCGTGTTGCGCAGCCCCGCCCACAGCAGGTCGCTGTTGGCGAGGACGGGCCCGAAGTCCCAGGCGTACATGGCGGGAGCCGCGTCAGCCGAGCATTTCCTTGATGATCGGCGGCGCCGCCTTCGGGTCGAGCCCGAAGCCGGTGAGGAACTCCTCGTACCAGGCCTGGATCTGCCGGGTGCGGTAGTACTCGGCGATGCGGGCGTCGACCCATTCGACGAAGGCCGTGTCGCCCTTGCGCACGGCGGCGCTGGAGGGATTGGACTGGGTCGGCTGCGGCACGACGATCTTGCCCGAGCCCAGACGCTGGCGTGCGGCGATCAGCGGCGGGTGGAAGAGGCAGACGGCCTCGACGCGGCCGGACTGGAAGGCGGCGATGGCCTCGGTGTTGCCGGGGAAGCGCTGGATGGCGGCCTTGGACACCTCGGCGGTGAGGAAGCGGTCCATGCTGGTCGCCTGCGGCACGGCGATGCGGAGCTCCGGCTTGTTGAGATCCTCCCAGGTCCGCACGGCGAGATCGTCCTTCGCCAGCACCGCCAGCGAATAGTAGAGCAGCGGCGATTTCGGGAAATCGACGGCCTGGGCGCGCTCGGGTGTCGCGTCGAGCACGAACATGATGTCGATGCGGTTGGCCTGGAGCGCGGCGATGGCGGTGCCCCAGGTGACCTCGACCGGCTCGAACTTCACGTTCAAGGCGGCGGCCATGGCCTTGCCGAGGGAGACGCCGACGCCGGAGGACCACTCCCCGGTGCGGGCATCCTTCGAATACCAGGGCGGCGCCTGGGTGACGCCGACGCGCAGCGATCCGCGCTGCTTCACCTGGTCCAGCGTGCCGCCAGCCTGGGCGAAGGCCGGCGCGCCGAGGAGGGCGCCGCCCGCCGTCAGTCCGAGAGCCGAGGCGAAACTGCGTCGGTCGATGGTCATGGATCCCCCTCCAGGTCGCGTCTGTCGCGGAGCCGGCCGGCTCGAACGTCGAAGTGAACAGGCGGCATTGTCGATTGTCAACAATCGGCAGATCGGCCGTCGGGGAACTCGCCGGGCGCTTTACCGTTGGGCTGAAGAGACGATGCGACAGACAAGGGGGACATGATGAGCACCGACAAGAGCGACGGCCAGCAGCCGGAAGCACTCGCCACCTTCGCCGAGGCCGCCCGTGCCGACGGCAAGAAACCTGCGGACCTCGGCCTGACGGCCAATTCCGACACCGCGCCGGTTACGACCGACCCGCATGCCAAGGACGAGGCGGCGACGAAGGTATTGAAGCGTGGAGCGACGGGCCAGGACGAGGGCGTCGACGCGGCGGTGGATGCCCTGCCTGACCGTACGGCCGAGCATCCTGACAGGGCGCGACAGGAGCCGCGCGGCTCGAATTAATCACACTGGTTTAGCGTAATTTAAATACACTCCGTTACGCATAGGCATGTGGCCGTCCCCTGACCGGCCCGGCGCATGCCTGGTGCGGGTTCTTCCACCCGCAGATGTGACGGTGGCGATGCCGACGAACGCGGAACGCGTGCTTGCAGGGTTGGAGTGGCTGGTCCGGATCGGCGTGCTCCGCGGCGTCCTCGCCGTCACGGCCGTGTCGATTGCCCTCTCGCTGTTGATCACCGGCCTCCACCTGAGGCTCTTCCTTGCGGTGCCGGTGCCTTACGAGCACTGGGTGTTCACCGCCATCACCGTCCCGGCCATCGTGGCCCCCGCGGTGACCTTTGCGGTGCTCTCGCTGGCCTCGCGCCTGATGGAGACGAGAGCGGCGCTGGAACGCGCCGCCCATACCGACCCGCTGACCCAGATCGGCAACCGCCGCGCCTTCACCGACCAGGCCGGCCGGGAGATGGCGCGCGTGGCGCGTGGCGGGCGCGGCTTCAGCATCCTCATCCTCGACATCGACCACTTCAAGGCGCTGAACGACCGGCTCGGCCATGCGGCGGGAGACGCAGCCCTCGTCGCCGTCGCACGTACCTGCGCCGCGATGTTGAGGCAGGCGGACTTCTTCTGCCGGTGGGGTGGCGAGGAGTTCATCGCGCTGCTCCCCGACGCGGACCTTGGCGACGCCGTCGCCGTCGCCGAGAAGCTGCGGCTCGCCATCGCCCGCCGGAGCCTGGCCGGCGAACATCCGCTGACGGTGAGTATCGGCGTCGCGTCCAGCGCCGGATTCCCTGACACACTCGACGAGATCATCCGCGAGGCTGACCGCCAGCTCTACCTCGCCAAGGAGCAGGGACGGAACCGGACCATGCCCGAGGCGACGACAAGGGCCGCGCCGGCCGCGGCCGCCCGCCGGGGCGACAGAACCTGAGCGGCTCCGGCGGGAGCCGCCCGGCAATTGCAACCTTCGCCTGCCCGTCCGGTTTGCTAGGAACGCCCAGCCGCGAGGACAGCGACATGCGATTCATCCCGACCAAGGTCCACGGCGCCCTCGACTACGCGACCGGCGCCCTTCTGATCCTCGCGCCCTGGCTCCTGGGTTTCGCCAATGGCGGACCGGCCCAGTGGGTTCCGGTGATCCTCGGCGCGGGCGTCATCCTCTACAGCCTGGTGACCGACTATGAACTCGGCGTCGCCCGGCTGCTGCCCATGCCCGCCCATCTCGGCCTGGACATCGCGGGGGGCGTGCTTCTGGCGGCCTCGCCCTGGCTGTTCGGCTTCGCCAGCCTCGTCTTCTGGCCCCACCTGATCGTCGGCCTCTTCGAGATCGCCGCCGGCCTGATGACGCGGACGGCGCCGGAGCGAAGCATGGCGCTGTGACAGCGGACGTCGCTCCCTCGGCAGACCGGCGCGCGTCCCCTGCGGCACAATGGCCGCCGTCGCGGGGCAAGTTCCGCTTGCGGAGCGGAGGTTCGGCCGCTTGATGAGGGGCATGGCATCCCCCTCCCCCGAACTCCTCTTCTTCAGCCTCGGCGCGCTTCTCCTTCTCACGGTCCTCGCCGGCAATCTCTCCAGCCGGTTCGGCCTGCCCGCGCTGATCGGGTTCCTCGCGCTCGGCATGGTGGCCGGGTCCGACGGCCCCGGCGGGATCGTTTTCGACAATTACGGGGTGGCGCAGACCGTCGGCGTTGCCTGCCTCGTCTTCATCCTGTTCTCGGGCGGGCTCGACACCGACTGGGCCATGGTGCGCGGGGTCGTACGGCCGGCCTTCGTTCTGGCGACGCTGGGCGTGGCCATCAGCGCGGCGGTGGTGTCCCTTGCCGCAGTCCTGTTGCTGGACTTCACGCCGCTCCAGGGCTTCCTTCTCGGCGCCGTGATCGCCTCCACCGATGCGGCGGCGGTCTTCGCCATCATGCGCTCGCATGGGCTGCCGCTGGACAACCGCGCCTGCGGGTTGATCGAACTGGAATCCGGCTCCAACGATCCGATGGCCATCTTCCTGGTCGGTGCCGGCATCCTGCTGATCACCGCCCCGGCCGCCGGCGTATGGGGGCTGGTGCCGAGCTTCTTCGTCCAGATGGGTGTCGGCGCGGGGGTCGGGCTGACCGTCGGAACGGGAATGCCGGCCCTGCTCCGCCATGTGCGCCTGCAGGTGGGAAGCCTGGCGCTCGTCGTGTCGGTCGGCGCCGCGCTCGTGGCCTACGGACTTGCCGGAGTGGCGGGCGGCAACGGCTTTCTCGCCGCCTATCTGGCTGGCATCGTGGCCGGCAACAGGGACTTCCCGGGGAAGCGGTCCGTCTCGCTGTTCCAGGACGGAGCGGCCTGGCTGGCCCAGGTGGTGATGTTCATGACCCTCGGCCTGCTCGTCTTCCCCTCGCAACTGCCTGCCGTCGCGGGCCCGGGCCTTGCCATCACCGCCGTGCTCATGCTGGTGGCGCGACCCCTGAGCGTCTTCGTCAGCCTCGCGCCGTTCCGCGACTTCCACTGGCGGGAAAAACTCTTCGTCTCCTGGGCCGGCCTCAGGGGCGCAGTGCCAATCGTCCTCGCCACGTTTCCGATCGTCGCCGGGATCGAGGGCGCGCAGACGATCTTCAACATCGTCTTCTTCGTGGTCGTGGTGTCCAGCGTGATCCAGGGGCCGACCATCGGCCTCGCCGCGCGCCTCCTCGGCATCACGGGCGCGCGGTCCGCACCGGAAGAGGACGAGGCCAGGAGCCCCGGCTAGATCCGCGGCGCGGCGTCTCCGCGGTCGAAGACCGGTCCGTCGGGCGTGGGGTCGTCGTCGCCGACCGGCGCATCCTCCGCCGCCTGGCGCAACGATTCCTCTGTCGAATTGAGACCGTCGGAGGTTTCCTCGTCGCTGCCGGAATCCGCGACGCCGGTGACGTCACTGGTCGGCCGCGCCGTGGAGATGCCCTTCACCTCCGCCTCCGCGAGGCTCTCTTCGCCCGGGTCCTTGTCCATTGAAGTGCCGCCAGGCGTCTCCAGCAGCGCCCCGTCGTTACGCGCTACTTCCGCCTCGTTGGCGAATTCGCTGCGGTCCGCCTTTTCCGTCTGTGCGTCGATGCGATCGGCCATGGGCGCCTCCTTGAGGGGGAGACGCCGGAAGACCCGCGATGTTCCCCGGGGCAGGCCGCGAGTCCCCTCATGAAAAAAACTTGCTGGCAGAGGGAACCCGGCGGCCTGCGTCGCGTTCACGGCGCGTCCGACGTGCCTGTGGGGTGGACGATGGTCGACAAGTTCCTCTCCGATGACCTGCTGAGGGCGCTCGACGCCTTCATCGCCGAGCAACATCCCGGGATGAGCCGCTACGACGCGCTTCGCCTCGCGTTCCACGACTGGGCGGCCCGTCACGGCTATCTCGACGCCCCGGTCAACGAGACGGAGGTCTTTCCCGCCGGCGGGCGCACGATGCTGTCGCGAAAGGACCGCACGGAAGCGGGCGGCATGCTGGACCGGTTCATTGAGGACAGCCGCTCGGCGGACGGCCGGTCGAAGGACGGCTGCCCGCCCCGGTGAGTAGGAACGGGGAGATCGCCGCGGGGTCGCGTCCGGTATGGCCTGACCGACGGAGGGCCCCATGGATCCGCGATATCCCCAGGGAACCAGCAGCGTGGTGCAGTTCTTCGGCCATCCGCTGCATCCGATGATCGTGCGGTGGTGGTCGGCATGGCCTTCTTCGCCTTCGTGACCGACTGCGCCTATCTCGTCACCGAGAGGCCCTTCTATCTCGAGGTCACTCGGCTGGCCCTGCTGGTAGCGCTGATTGCCGGCGCGCTGGCCGCAGTGCTGGGCGCGGTCGAGTTCATCTCCATCCCGCGCGCGAACGCTCGGAATCGGCTGGGGTCACGTCATCTGCAATGTGCTGGCGCTGCTGTTGATGGTGGCGAATTTCCGGGTCCGCCTCCAGGACGGACTGGAGCCGGTGGTGCCCTATGGCGTGATCCTCTCGACGGTCACCATCGTGCTGATCCTCGCCGGAGGCTGGTTCGGCGGGGAGATGGCCTACCGCCACGGGGTGGGCGTCTCGCGCAGCGTCGGCGCCACCGGCGGCACCACGGTGACCGGCACCCGCGACGACATCGGCCAGGGTTGAGGCCCGGCCGGCGGGGACGCCGACAGGCTCCCGTCGCTCATTCCCCCCGCCCCTCCGACTTGCGCCCGGGGGGCTGGTTCGGCCGGTCCATCAGGTCGTCGCGACGGCCACCCGGCTGGCTCTCCACATAGTCTTCGTCGCGCGACTCCGGCGGATCCGCGCGTCCTCTCGCACCCGGCACGGAGAAGCGGTCGCCCTCATGCGGCTTGGTGCCGTTGTAGTGTGTCAAACCGGCCTTCTTGCCGTCTTCCTCGTTCGGAATGCGGTCCTGGTCGGCCATGTCGCCCTCCTGTCTCTGCGGCCCCGCCGAGGGAGCCACGAAGGAGGAACAGGCCGGCGCCCGGTGCGGTTCCATGGTCCGGCGGAAGGGGAACATCGCCTCCGGCGGGCCGTTTCTCCAGCATCGTCACCTCGCGAAGGAGAAGAACCATGGGTTGGTTTTCCAAGGACATCCAGACAATGGACGACCTGTTCGTCCATCAACTGCAGGACATCTATTACGCCGAACAGCAGATCCTGAAGGCACTGCCGAGCATGATCGACAAGGCCACCGATCCCCAGCTCAAGCGGGCCTTCGAGGACCACCGGAAGCAGACCGAGACCCATATCACCCGCCTGCAGGCCGTGTTCCGCATGCACGGCGCGGCGATCAAGGGCCAGGACTGCCCCGCCATCGACGGCATCATCGAGGAGGCGGAGGAGGTGGCCGGCGAGGTGGAGGACAAGCGGGTCCTCGACGCCGCCCTCATCGCCGCGGCGCAGGCCGTGGAGCACTACGAGATGACCCGCTACGGAACGCTCGTCGCCTGGGCGAAGCAGCTGGGGCGGCCTGACTGCGCCGCCGAACTCGAGAAGACGCTGAAGGAGGAGCAGGCGACCGACGAGAAGCTGACCGACATCGCGGTCAGCGCCGTCAACCGCAAGGCGGCCTGAACGGACGGCGGCGGGTCACGTCCCGCCGCCCTTGCCGCTGCGGCGGCCGCCCGGCTCGGCCTGCCGACCCGGCTCCTCTTCCGGGTTGGCCGCCAGATGGCCAGCCAGCAGGATGAGCGCCGCATCGACTGTGCGCTCCGTGACCTCGTCAGGGCCGATGTCACCGAAATCGAACCGCCGCACCGCGCCCCTGGCGTCGCTCGCAGTGGCGTCGTGAAGGGCGATGTAGACTCGGCCAACGGGGTTGCCCTGGTCATCGGTGGCCGGGCCGGCTACTCCCGTCGTCGCCAGCGCGAGATCGGCACCGGTGAGTTCCGCCGCGCCCCTTGCCATCTGCACCGCCACGTCCTCGCTGACGGCGCCCTCGGGCCGCGCCAGCACCTCGGGCGACACGGCGAGCACGCGTTCCTTCGTGGACGGCGTATAGGCGACGACGCCGCCGAGGAAGATCCTGGACGCGCCGCGTCCGCCGGCGAGGGTCTGCGCCAGACGGCCGGCAGTGCAGGATTCCGCGCAGGCGAGTGTCCAGTCGCGCCCGCCCAGCGCCTCCATCACGACTTCCACGAGATCGATCATGGTCTGCCCGCAGCCTCGCCGGTGCGCGGCACCGCGCCCGGCCTGTCACGATCAACAGACGGCGCTGGGGCCCGTTCCTTTCTCGGGCAACACACCCCGCCGGTCACGGCGCGGCGGCGAGCGGAGCGGATGTGACGGGGAAGCGCAGCGTCACCACCGCGTCGCCGTCGTCATCCCGCATGTCCACCGTCCCGCCGAGGTCGGTGGCCAGCAGGGCGACCATGCGCGAGCCGAATCCGCCCCCCGCCTGCCCGTCCCTTTCCACCCGGCTGTTGCGCACGGTCAGGACCGCGGAGCCGGCCTCGGGTGCAAAGTCCACCCGCACGATGGCCTGAGGCCCGCCGCCGTACTTGATGGCATTCATCACCAGCTCGTTGGCGATGAGGCCGGCCCGGATCGCCCGGTCAGGGGCGAGGGTGAGCGGCGCCACGGTGATGCGGCACTGCCCGGCATCGGCGAGCAGCGACTGGCAGGTCTGTTCGGCAACCTGGGCGATGAGGTCGCCGAGATCGATGACGTCCTCCCCCTCCACCCTGTGCAATTGGCGGTAAGCCTCGGCGATGGCCATGACGCGGCCGCCGATCTGGCCGAGCAGTTCCCGGGTGGGCTCGTCCTTCACCGCTCGCTGCTGCAGGATGACGGTGGAGTTCAGCATCTGCAGGCTGTTCATGACGCGGTGGCTGAGCTCGCGCAGCAGCATGTCCTTGCCGCGGATCTCCGAGGTCAGCCGGTCGGCAACGACGTTGAAGGCCTCCGCCAGTTGACCGAACTCGCCGCGGCCGGAGACAGGGGAGCGGGCATCGAGCTTGCCGGCGGCGAGGGACTGCGCTGCGGCGAGGATCTGGCGGAACGGCCGCGCGATCAGGTTTCGGGCGGTCATCCAGGCGAAGCCGAAGGCCGCCGCGAGGCCGATGAGGGAGCCGAGGACGGCGCGCAGGGTCGCCGCGTGGAGATCTGCGAAGGCACTCTGCCGGCTCACACCGACACCGATGAACAGGCCGGGCGCCGGGCCCGCCTTCGCGACATAGCCGAAGATCCGCCTCACCCGGTCGAGCGGCGAGACATCCTCGAAACTGCCGTTGCCGGAGAGCTGCCGGAGGTCCGCCCACATGCCTTCTGGAATGGCCTTGCCGACGAAGCGGGGGTGATCCGGCTGGCGCATGAGGATGGTGCCGCCCGCATCGGCGACCGTGACGACGTGATCGCTGCTCCAGGGCGAGCGGCCGTAGCGCTCCGCGATCCAGTCGAGGCTGATGGTGGCGAAGACGACGCCCGCCGCCGCGCCGGCCGCGTCGCGGCGGACGATGGCGACGTGCAGAGCATGGCCTGCCGTCTGGCGGCCATAGGCATAGCCGCCGACCACGAAGGTCTCCTGCCGCATTGCGTGCTGGAAATGCGGGCGGTCCGCCACCGAAGGCAGGATGGCGCCGGGAGGCTGGTCGGAAGCGCACATGACCGTGCCGGCCGCATCGGTTGCGGCGAGGGCCAGCACGCCTGCGTTGAAGGGCCGAAGGGTGGTGAGGAGTTCGGCGCATGCCGCCCATTCCCCCTGCCGCACCGCAGGCACATAGGCGATGGTCTCGACGAGGCTGCGGGCGCCATCGAGAAGGCGCTCGAATTCGGCCGCCACATAGCGGGCCTCCTGCGCGACGTCCCGACGGACCTGCTGCTCCCGCAATGCGTAGTCGCTGACTTCGTTCCAGGCGCCGACCCCGAGCACGGGGAGGAGAAAGATGCCACCGAGTACGAATAGCCGCCGCCTGATGCTCATGCATCCTCCGATGATGCATGATACCGGCATGACCGCGGGCGCGGGTTGATATTTGTTAATTCAGGCGCGGGGCGTCGCTAGCGGGGTTCCTTGCGCAGATTGAGATAGGTGGGGTCGAAGTCGGCGAATGCGGCGAGGCTCTCGAAACTCGCGAACAGCACCTGATTGCCGGACCACGAGAGGAGCCTGCGGTTCCTGAGGTCGCGAATGGTGCGGTTCACATGCACGGCGGAAAGTCCGAGAATGTCGCCGAGTTCGTTCTGGGTGAAGGTGCAGGTGAACCCGTTGGGGGCCGCGAGACCGACGATGCTCAGGCGCGTGTGGAGTTCGCAGACGAGATGGGCGAGGCGCTGCATGGCAGAACGCCTCCCTATATTGGCGATGGTGCTGCGCTGGATCGCGCCGTCGATCACCGTGCAGAGCCACAGAAGGCGACCCAGGTGCGGGTGGCGCTCGCCCAGGGCGACGAGATGGCCGTGCGAGACCGTCCCCACGTGGCAGTCGCTCAGCGCGATCACCGAGTGGTCCATGACCTTCAACAGCAGCGAGTGGAGGTCGACGAAGTCACCGGGCACGTGGACGGCCGTGATCTGCCGTCCCTCACGCGCCTGGACGACACGCCCGCACATGCCCTCGATCACCAGCGAACTGCGACCCGGCCGCGTATGGTCGCCGACGATCTCCGAGCCGCGCGGAAAGGAACGCAGGTGAATCGGAAGTTCGTGGAGGGCGCGCACCTCGTCGGCGGTGAGATCGTCGCGCACCGACAGGGCGTTGACCAGGGGCTGGATCGGCTCGGCCATCACTCGGGCTCGGAAAGGAGTTCGGTGCAGAGTGTCTGCGCGTCATATTTCAGGGAGGCTCTGAAAATGGCCGCCCCTGCCCCGTTGCGGACCGTGATTGCGAAATAGCGGCTGTGGCCATTGGAGAGCAGCGCCTCGGCCATGATCTCGCTCAACGCCCGCACGGCCTCGCTGCAGGCAGCCTGGGCGTCGGGAAAATCGAGCGACTGGTCGGCGGGAACAGGGGATCCGTTTTCGTCGAGATCGAAGAGATAGCTCGCCATCGCCGCGTCTCCGGTGCCGGCAAGAAATGAAATCTGATGAGGCATTCGGGATCAAACGGACGCGGGAAGGCTGCTGTTGCTAATCGAGCCGGAGCGCCGGCCAAGCGCCCCGTAGCCGACGGATCACGAGGGGCTCTGTCCGCCCTGATCCTTCTCGGCCCTGGCGGTGATGTCTTCCCGGCGGGCGAGGAGTTCCTGAAGCCGCGCCTCCTGGTCCGCCATCATGTCGGCGAGCCGCTCCTCGCTGGCATTGCCGTCGGCGCTGGCCGCCCGCTCGCTCGTGTCGCGCAGGTCGGCGCGCAGCCGCTCGATCATCTGGTCGATCTCGGCGAGGTGGTAGACGTCGGAGGGGGCCATGATGCTGTCCGTGCTGGTGTAGAGACGCTCGACAACCGGCGGCTCCGGGAACGGTTCCAAAACCGGACGGCAGGGCAGACCCGCCTGGCCGCAAAAGAACATCACGTGATCGGGCGCGTTGCGTCTCCATGCCGGACGAGACCGTCCGGTCCGGAGGAAACACGATGCAGACCAGACGGACTTTCTTCGCTCTCTCGGCAGCCCTGCTCGCGGTGGCCGCGACTGGCGTTGCTGCCGACGCCGCCCCGCTCGAGATGCAGGCCGGCGCAGGCGGCTCGGGGGCGGGTGGCGGCAGCGGCGGCGGTGGCCCTGATACGGGTGCCGGCAGTTCCGCGCGCGGACGGGCCAGCCCCAATCCCACCTCGCCGACCGTTGCCCCGCGCATGCGTCGCACGCGCCGCCGTCGCCGCATGCGGCGTCGGTCCCGCTGAACCGCGACAGGTCCAGCCAAGCGGCCCCCCCCCCCCGGGGGGGGGGG
>JAEZGJ010000159.1 GCA_023416965.1 Pseudomonadota bacterium
GGACCTATGAGCCGAACCCGCGGTTCCGGCCCACGGCCGCGGTGGCAGCCGCACGACAGGCCGGGGCGCAGGGCTGCGTGATCAACGCCTACGGCTTCGGCGGCTATCTCATCGCCAACGACATCCCCACCCTGATCGACGGGCGGACAGAGCTCTATGGTGGTCCCTTCACGGCGCGGGTGGTGGCGGCGTTGAACCTTCGCGATCTCGACGCCCTCGACGAGATACTCAACGACAGGAGGGCCGGCTGGACCCTGATCGAGACAGGCGCTTCCCTCGTCGCCTATCTCGACCGACTGCCGGGATGGACGCGCGTCTATGGCGACGACATCGCGGTGGTGCACGTCCGCGTGGGACATACCCCACCGGCGGGTTCCGGTCCGGCCTGCCTGCCGCCGGCGTCGGCGGCGCCGTGAAGGCGCGTGCG
The DNA here is from genome assembly GCA_023416965.1 of Pseudomonadota bacterium. Lineage (GTDB taxonomy): Bacteria > Pseudomonadota > Alphaproteobacteria > Rhizobiales > Phreatobacteraceae > Phreatobacter. Next base: position 428 of record JAEZGJ010000159.1, read on the forward strand.
CCACGCTGCCGCCCGGAACACCCGTCGGGGCGCGGAGTGAGCGCTCACCGCCCCCTCACCCCTCGCCGGCCGTCCCATGGACGTCGTCCCTTTCCCATGGCTCTCGGCGGAGCCTTGCTTCACTCATCGGTAATGACGAAGCGGCGGGGCGTGAAGTCAAGCCACCGTCCGGCGGGGGCAACCGATCCTCTGCGGGACCGTGCCTTCAGCCGCGCTTAACCCTGCGCGGCGGCGCTCCCCCGGTGAGAGTTTTCCTTAAGAGGTGGCGGCTAGCTCTGGGGAAACTCACAGGTGCTTTCCCCCGATGTACCGTGTCCTGACCTGTCTTGCCGACGAGCACAATTGGTGGCTCGTCGGAATGGCCGCCCTCGTCTGCCTCGTCTCCAGCTACGCCGTGATCGACATCGGGCGCCTCGCGCAGGGTGCCCGCGGGCGCAGCCGCCTCGGCTGGATCGCCGCCGCGGGTGGCACGGCAGGCTTCGGCGTCTGGGCGACCCATTTCATCGCCATGCTCGCCTACGATCCCGGCGTGGTCATCGGCTACGACACCGGGCTCACTGCCGCCTCGCTCGCCATCGCGGTGCTCATCACCGCGGCCGGCATGAGCGTCGCGCTCTCGGTTCCCGGCCCCGTCGGCTCGGCCACCGGCGGCGTCGTCTTCGGCCTCGGCATCGCGACCATGCATTATCTCGGCATGGCCTCGGTGCAGATTCCCGGCCGCATCGACTGGGCCGGGGACCTGGTCGTGACTTCCGTCGTGGTGGGCGCCGCGCTGTCGGCGGCCGCCTTCCTCTCGGCCCGCCGGCGTGACCTCCTCGGCAAGTGGCAGGGCGCCCTGCTGCTCACCCTGGCGGTCTGCTCGCTGCACTTCACCGGCATGGGCGCCATCACCATCAGCCCCGATCCCGCCCGTCCGGTCTCCCCCGCGACCATGGCGCCGGAATCCCTCGCCCTGGCGGTCGGCCTCTGCGCCATGCTGGTCCTCGCCTTCGCGCTGTTCACCGCGGTCATGTCGCGCCGCAGCCGCGCCGCCCAGGCGGAGCAGGAGCGCATGTTCCGCATCCTTGTGGAGGGGGTCACCGACTACGCGCTCTACATGCTCGCCCCGGACGGCACCGTCACCAACTGGAACGAGGGCGCCCGGCGCGCCAAGGGCTACGCGGCGGCGGAAATCGTCGGCCGCCACTTCTCCTGCTTCTATCCCGCGGAGGACCGCGAGGCCGGCCTCCCCGGGGCGGCGCTCGCCACGGCCCGCACCGAGGGGCGCTTCGAACAGGAGGGCTGGCGCCTGCGCAAGGACGGCACGCGGTTCTGGGCGCACGTCGTGATCGACGCGATCCACGGCGATGGGGGCGAACTCGTCGGCTTCGCCAAGATCTGCCGCGACATCACCGAGCGCAAGTCCTGGGAGGACGATCTGCGGGAAAGCTCCCGCCGGCTCGACCTCGCCCTCTCCAACATGTCGCAGGGCCTGTGCCTCTTCGACGCCGGAGGCCGGCTGATCCTGCGCAACCGCCGGCTCGGCACGATCTTCGCGTGGGCGGACGGGGCCTGCGTCACCGGCCAGTCCTTCCGCGACCTCTGCCGGGTCGTCTGCCCGGACGAGGCTTCCGCCGACGAAATGGCCGAGCGACACCTCGCCATCATCCGCCGCGGCGAGCCGGAGACGCTGACCGAGCAGTTCGGCGAGGGCCGGATCATCTCGCTCTCCCACTGGCCTATCGGCGACGGCTCCTGGGTCACCACCTGCGAGGACGTGACGGAGCGTCGCCGCTCGGAGGCGCGCATCGCCCACATGGCCCGCCACGACGCGCTGACCGGCCTGCCCAACCGGCTAAGCTTCAACGCTGCGCTGGACGCGGCGCTCGCCGAGGGTTCCGGCAGGATCGCCGTGGTCGGCATCGATCTCGACAAGTTCAAGGAGGTCAACGACCTGCGCGGCCACGCCGTCGGCGACAAGATGCTGCAGGCGCTCGCCGCCCGGCTCGGCGCATGCCTCGCGCCTGGCGAGATGGCGGCACGGTTCGGCGGGGACGAGTTCGCGGCCTTCAAGCGCTTCCGGCACCAGGACGAACTCGCCGACTTCGCCCAGCGGCTGGAGACCGCCCTGTCGGGGACCGTCGTCGGCGGCGACGACGCCATCCCCGCGGGCGCCAGCATCGGCATCGCCATCTATCCGGAGGACGCCACCAGCCGCGACCAGCTCATCAACAATGCCGATCTCGCCATGTATCGCGCCAAGGCGACGATCGGCCGGACGACCGCCTATTACGAGGCGCGGATGGACGAGCAGGTGCGCCAGCGCCGCGCGCTCACCAAGCAATTGTGGGCTGCCATCGCCGAGGACGAGTTCCGCCTGCACTACCAGGTGCAGAAGGCGGTGGCGACGGGCGAGGTCACCGGCTACGAGGCGTTGCTGCGCTGGCAGAGCCCGGAACGGGGCAACGTGCCGCCGGCCGAGTTCATCCCCCTCGCCGAAAGCTGTGGTGCCATCCTGCCGCTGGGCGAATGGGTGCTGCGCACGGCCTGCCGGGAGGCGGCGGGATGGCACTCCGACTGCAAGATCGCCGTCAATCTCTCGCCGCTGCAGCTGGCCGCGCCGGATTTCGTCGCCCGGCTCTCCGCCATCCTGACCGAGGCCGGCCTGCCGGCGGAGCGGCTGGAGCTGGAGATCACCGAATCCACCATCATCGCCGACAAGGAGCGGGCCCTCGCCGCCCTGCGCGAGATCAAGGCCCTCGGGGTCACCGTGGCGATCGACGATTTCGGCACCGGCTATTCATCGCTGGAGACCCTGCGCTCCTTCCCCTTCGACAAGATCAAGCTCGACCGCTCCTTCATGACCGAGGTGGAGACGAGCCCGCAGGCCAAGGCCATCGTACGGGCCATCCTCGCACTCGGGCGCAGCCTCGACGTGCCGGTCCTGGCGGAAGGCGTCGAAACTGCCGACCAGCTCGACCTGCTCGCCCGCGAGGGCTGCGACGAGGCCCAGGGCTTCCTGCTCGGCCGGCCCCAGCCGGTGGGCGCCATCACCGGGCTGAAGCGCATGGCGGCGCCGCCGCTGTCGCCCGAACCACGCGGGGGGCTCGCAAAGGCGCGGCTGGAGACAGCCGAGGGAGCCTGAGCGGGCCTGCACAGCCTCATGCCGGCCGCGTATGCACCTCCATGGCGTCGGTGGAGAGAAGGTGACGCACCTGTGCCGCCTCGGCCGGCTCGACCCTCACGACGAGGAGCCGCCCGCCGTCCTGCACCAGCCGCGCATAGCGCGTGGCGTCCGTCTCGGCCCAGCCGGCGGCGACGAGCCCCCCGGCAATGCCACCGAGCCCCGCTCCGAACAGGGTGGAGGCGAGCCATCCGGCGGCGACCACCGGGCCGAATCCGGGAATGACGATGGCACCCACCCCTGCGAAGAGCCCGGCGGCCGCACCGGCAAGGGCGCCGACGGGAGCGCCGTCCCGCACCGGGTCCTCCCGCGCGTCGGAGCCCGCCTCCTTCCAGACGGCGGAGATGGACTCCTCGCCGATTCCGGCCTGCCTGATGCGCTCCACCGCGTCCTCCGCCGCGGCATGGGAGGGGTAGAGGGCGGATATCACGGTCGTCACATGAGCCTCCTAGCGCGCTGCGATGCTGCCGCGGTAATCGACGCCGAACTCGACGGGCTGGCCGCGCAACTCGGCCGAGCCGCGCCAGATGCCGTCATCGTCCTTGCGGATGTTGCGAATGGCGGTGAAGCCCGCGCCGCGCAGCAGGTCCTCCACCTGCGCCTGGGTGTAGCTGTTGGCGCGGCTGACGAGGGCGTCTCCGACCACCACCCGGTAGTCGCCGGGCCGGGCCGAGGGAGCACCCGTCGGCGGGCCCTGCTGCGGGCTGTTGACGGGCGGATGCGCCTGCGCCGCGGCCTCCTGCGGAGCGATCGCGGCGAGCAGGGCGAAAGCGGCGACGGCCCAGGCCACAGACGGTCCGGGCCGGCTGGACGGCCTGATTCTCCGCATGGCGGTCTCCCAAGGGGTCTGGTGATGAACTCTCGGGAGGACAACCGAACCCTGGCGGGGGCGTTCCAATCGCCGCTCGTCGCAGCGGCGGCGGAGGGCCGGGAAGGGGCAGACAGACCCGTATCTCGCCGACCGGCGTCAGGTCCGGCCGCTTCAGGCGCCCGGGGCCGAACGAGCCGAACGGAGTCGTTCAACCAGCGCCATGAGCCGCGGGTCCCGCTTCACCCGGCACTTGGCCCAGCCGAGCGTGCGCAGGAGTGCCGCAAGCGGGAGACCGGTCCAGCGGGTCGCAAGCGTCGTGGACCTCAGGCCGATGATCTGGGGATCCCATTCGAGCTTGTAGGGAAGTTCGCCCGGGCCGAAATCATAGGTGCGCGCGCCCTTCGCGTGGGCGGCGGCCACCATGTGGTGCATCAGCAGGGTGCCCGGCGAGAAGCGGGCGAAGGCACCGCCCACATGGGCCGTGTTGATGAGGGAGGCGACGCCGGCATGGTAGGCGGTCAGCCCCACCGCGACGCGCTCGTCGCCGACCACCAGCTCGTCGGTCTGGAAGATCGCCTCGTCTTCGGCCATCGTCTTGTAGAGGGCCTGGATCTGTGGATCGTCGAAGGGGCTTGCCCTTCCGGTGCGCGCCAGCTGTTCCCGCTTCTCGGTGCAGAACCAGTCGAAGATGGCATGGCGGCGCGAGGGCTCGGCGGGCTCATTGAAGGAGACGCCACCGAGTTCCTCCATCTTCCGCTGCTTGCGCTTCAGGCCCGACATGGTGCGCGAGGAGAACAGGCGGCCGTGCAGCGCCGCGTAATCCTCCCCGAGGCGGAGGACGAAGGTGTCGTTGGCTCCGCGGCGGCTGCCGGGGCCTGTCGCGAAGGGATTGGCGGCGCCGGCCCATTCCTCCGGCTGCCTGTCGAGATGGACGACGGCCGCCCCGGCCAGCGAGGCGACCTGCCGGACCAGCGCACCGACATCGCCGGCGGCCTCGGCGAAGGTGCCGGGCGCGGCGACGGGCATGCCGTAATTGGCATGGGCCTGGCCGAGCCAGCCGAGAACCTTGACCCCTGCGCGGCGGGTGATGGCCATGGGCAGGATGAAGCAGACGGCGCCGTCGCGGCTGCCGGTGAAGAAGACCGGCGTCTCCCCGTGCCCGGCGGCCGCATGCGCCACCCAGGCGCTCACATAGGCATAGGTCTGGAACAGGGTCGTTCCGCCGCAGGTCTCGAGCCGGCGCCAGTCGCCCTCCAGGGACGGGAGCGAGGCGGCACGGTGGAGCGCGTATCCGGCCCAGGTCGTGGCCGGCGCGGCCGCGTCCGCTGCCAGGGGTTCACGCAGGTGGAGGGCCATCGCGCTCATCAGGACCTCGCCACGCCATGGGAGCCATGCGGGTGGCGCAGCGACGCGAAAGCATTGCGCCCGATCGATCCGGCGAAGCGCACCCAGCGATAGGCCTCCCAGGCGAGGCTCGGCTCGAGCGCCAGCCTCTTCGCCGAGAGGGAGAGATTGCGCGAATACTGGTCGCTCGCGACCTTCTCGCGGTCCTCGTAGAACCGGGAGATGTCGGCGGCAAGGATCTCGGGCTGCCGCAGCCATTCGGCGACGAAGCCGTTGCACAGCCGTTCGGCGTCGACCAGCGCCTTGGCGGCGCCGGTGCCGCTCACCGGGCAGGCCGTGGAGAAGGCGTCGCCGATCAGCACGACGCCGGGTTTGTCCAGGCACACCGTGTCGACGAGGTCGACCGGCCGCATCCGGGGCGTGTCGAGCACCTCGAACGCGCCGGTCAGCTTGTGGAGCCGCGGCAGCGCCTCGCCGATGGCGGCGACGGGGTCGCGGCGGAAATCCGCGAGCCAGGGGTCGTTCCTGTCGCGATAGACGAAGAGATTGGCGCGGACGTGGCCCTGCACCGGGAAGAAGGTGATGTAGGAGACCCGGTGCTCCGGATGCTCGCCGAAATAGGTCAGCGCGTCGAAGTCGAACCGCGTGCGGCCGACCGGCGCCACGTCGAAGCCGATGGAGATGGAGTGGTTGGCGCTGACCACCCGGCGGCTCATGCCCATGCTCTCGGCGAGGGCCGGCTGGAGCCCCGTGGCGAGGACCACGAGGCGCGCGCTGAGCGCCTGCCCCTCCGCGAGGGTCAGGGTGGAGGCATCCGCCCCCGGCGTCACGGCCGTCACCTGGTCGACGATGCGCTCGACCGTCTCCGGCACGCTGTTTCTGAGGGCGGTCACCAGCTGCGCATAGTCGAAGCCGTACTCGGTCCGCGGGCGGCGCTCGACCAGATGGCCCTGCCGCGCGATCCAGATCGTGTCGTAGCGTTCGCCCTGGCCCGCGATCTCCGCGAGGAGCCCGGCGCGCCGCAGGGCGCCGATATGGGCGGCCTCCAGCTTCTCGCAGCGGAACTGTGATCCCACCTCGCGCACCGGATCGATGAGGCAGGTGCGGTGGCCGGCGCGGCCGAGCATGGCGGCGGCGAGCGCGCCGCCGGCTCCTGCGCCTACGATCGCGACGTCGAAATCGGCCATGAGGGGCTCCTGCGGGGCAAGACGTTTCCGCAGAACCTGTCTACCCCGCGCTCCTTAATGCGACATTTTTGCGCGTCCGTTCCTGCCGGCAGGCTTAACGGGAGGTTTAGTCCTCCTGCCGCCGACCGTTAACGTCGATCCTTAGGGTAAATTCCGCGACGATCTTGTTGATTGCGGTATTATGTGACCAGAGGAGAGAAGCCGGCCCGGCACGCCCGGCCTTTGCGGGCGATCAGGACCCGGGACCGGATTGAGGGAGTAGCCCATGCGTTGGTTCACCATTGGCGCGGTCGCCGCCATATCCGTCTCGGTCGCCGGACCCGCCGTCGCGTCCGGTAACTGCGAGACCTGCTATCGCCGCGAGGTCCGCCCGGCCCAGTATGGGCTGGTGCAGGAAACCGTCATGACCCGTCCTGCCCGCACGGTCGCCTACCGCGTCCCGGCCCAGCTCGGCGTCGTCCACCAGACCGTTGAGGTCAGCCCCGCCATGACGCTGGCCCGCCGCATTCCCGCCGAGTACCGGATGGTTCACGAGACCGTCCAGATCGCTCCCGCGACCCGCGGCTGGACCTATCGCCGAGACGCTCACGGCCGCGATGTCCTCTGCCAGACGACCCAGCCTGCCCGCTATGGAACCGTCGCCAGGCAGGTGATGGTGCGACCGGAGCGGATTGTCCACGAGCACCTTCCCGCGCGCTACGGCACCGTCGCGCGTACGGTCGTGGTCCGGCCGGAAAGCGTCGAGACCGCGGTCGAGCCGGCCCAGTACGCGGTCGTGGCGCGCCGGGTTCAGGTCGCCCCCGCCACCGAACAGTGGGTGCCGGTCGGTCGCCACCATGCCGAGCGTCCGTACCGCCACCCGCATCACCATGGTGGTCACGGCTATCGCCGGCCGATCTCGGCGCGCTACTGACCGGTTCCGGCCACCGACCGGGCCCGCCTGCGGGCCCAGTCGGAAGGTCCGGCCTGAATGCCGGCTTCACGGGTCGGTCAGCGCGCGCCCATCGTCTTTTCCTCGCTGCTGGCGCTCGCCGCCCTCAGCTTCACCTTCGAGTCGAGCTTTCCGGGTTCCATCTCGATGAACTCGCCCATCGCGACGATGATCTCGATGGGCTACTTCTATCTCGTCCTCGTTCTCCTGCTCGACCTGCTGCTCAGTCAGCATGGCTCGTCGAGCCATGCGCTACCCGGCACTGCTGGGCGAGGCGCGCCGCAACCTGCGCTACACGGTGCCGCTCATCTATTTCGAGCACCTGCCTGCTTGTCCTGCTCGCCTCGGGAGATGGCGGCGCGGCGCCGTACCGCCCGGCCTGGCCGGGGGGCGGGGCGTGGGCGGGGCGCCGACCACAGGCGGCGGCGGGGGGGGGGA
>JAEZGJ010000211.1 GCA_023416965.1 Pseudomonadota bacterium
AGGCGATGGTCTCGGCGCGGATGAAGCCCTTCTCAAAGTCGGAATGGATGACGCCCGCGGCTCCCGGCGCCTTGGTCCCCTTGGTGATGGTCCAGGCGCGCGCCTCCTTCGGCCCCACGGTGAAGTAGGTGACGAGGGAGAGGAGTTCGTAGCCGGCGCGGATGACGCGGTTGAGGCCGGGCTCTTCGAGACCCACCGCCTCGAGGAAGTCCTTCTGGTCCTCGGCCGGCATCACGGCGATCTCGCTTTCGATCTTGGCCGAGACGACGACGGCCCTGGCGCCTTCCTGCTTCGCCCGCTCGAAGACCTTGGCCGAGAAGCTGTTGCCCTTGTCGGCGGAGGCTTCCTCGACGTTGCAGACGTAGAGCACCGGCTTGGTGGTGAGGAGGTTGAGCATGGCGAAGGCCTTCTCCTCCTCCGGCCTGAGCTCGGTCATGCGGGCGGGCCGGCCGTCACGCAGGTGGACCAGGGCGCGGTTGATGAGGTCGACCTGCTCCTTGGCCTCCTTGTCGCCGCCCTTGGCCTTCTTCTCGAGGCTCACCACGCGCTTCTCGAGGCTCTCGAGGTCGGCGAGCATCAACTCGGTCTCGATGGTCTCGATGTCGGCGATCGGATCGACCTTGCCCTCGACATGGGTGATGTCGCCGTCCTCGAAGCAACGGACGACATGGGCGATGGCGTCGACCTCGCGGATGTTGGCGAGGAACTGGTTGCCGAGGCCCTCGCCCTTCGAGGCGCCGCGCACGATGCCGGCGATGTCGACGAAGGTGATGCGGGTCGGGATGATCTGCTGCGACTTGCCGATGGCGGCAAGCTGGTCGAGGCGCGGGTCGGGGACCGCGACGTCACCGACATTCGGCTCGATGGTGCAGAAGGGATAGTTGGCCGCCTGGGCCGCAGCGGTCTGCGTCAGGGCGTTGAAGAGGGTCGACTTGCCGACGTTCGGCAGGCCGACGATGCCGCATTTGAAGCCCATGGGAGGTCCGATCTGAAGCTGTGGCGCCTTGTCGAATGGCAGGCGGGGGGTGTCAAGGGAGGGGTCAGGCTTTCGGCGCGTCCTTGGCCTCGCCGGGCCGCTTCACCTCGGTCCAGCCGCGTCCCTCCATGGCGAGGTAGATGCGGTTCTGGAAGGCGGCATCCTCGCCGGCGGCCAGCATTTCCGCATGGTCGGCACAGGCGTCGCACAGGTCCTCCACCCAGGGCATCTCGGCCTTGGCGAAGTCGTTGAGCACGTAGGAATGGACGAGCGCCTTGTCGCCGGGATGACCGATGCCCATGCGGACGCGGCGATAATCGTTGCCGCACTGGGCGGTGATGGAGCGAAGGCCGTTATGACCCGCATTGCCGCCGCCGGTCTTCACCCGCAGCTTGGCGGGGGGAAGGTCGAGTTCGTCGTGGAAGACGACGACGTCGCCGAGCGGGATCTTGAAGAAGCGCATGGCCTCGCCGACGGCGCGGCCGCTCTCGTTCATGAAGGTGCCGGGCATCATCAGCAGCACCTTGTGGACGCCGACCGTGCCTTCCGCACACAGACCCTGGAAGCGCTGGCGCCAGGGGCCGAAGCGGTGGCGGCGATGGATCGCCTCGGCCGCCATGAAGCCGATATTGTGCCGGTTGTTCTGGTATTTCGCCCCGGGATTGCCGAGGCCCGCCATCAGGATCATCGCGCCGGGTCCGTCACGGGCCGAAGGCCTTGCTCGAAACGACAAGGGGCGCCCCGCTGGAGGGCGCCCCGGTGCGGAAACGTCCGGGGCCGGGGCCCCGACGCATCACTTCTTGGCGGCGGGAGCGGCCGGAGCCGCCTCGGCGGCAGGTTCCTCCTCGGCCGCGACCGGAGCGACGATCGACAGGATCGTGGCGTTCTCCTTGCTCGCGGGGCGGGTGCCGGCCGGCAGCTTGATGTCCTCGATGTGGACGGTCGCGCCCATGCCGAGCTCCGAGATGTCGACATCGACACCGTCGGGGATGTTGTCGGCGTTGCAGAGCAGCGTCAGCGAGTGGAGGACGAGGTTGACCGTGCCGCCGAGCTTGACGCCCGGGGAGACTTCGGCGCCCTTCACGTGGATCGGGATGTCGACGCTGATCTCGGCGCCGGCGCCGAGGCGCAGGAAGTCGACGTGGACCGGCGTGTCCTTGACGGGATCGAGCTGGTAGTCGCGCGGGATGACGCGGTGCTTCTCGCCGTCGACCTCGAGGTCGAACACGGTCGACTTGAAGTGACCGGCGTAGATGCGCAGGTGAAGGGTCTTGTAATCGAGCGAGATCAGGACGGGGGGCTTCTTGTCCCCGTAGATCACACCGGGCACGCGGCCCTGACGACGTTCGGCGCGTGCGGCCCCCTTGCCGCCCTTCGCGCGGACCGTCGCCGACAACGTCTCGTTGGCAGCCATGGTCTCAGTTCTCCAAAAGAAAGACCCGCGGCGGGAGCCTCCAGGGGTGCGGAGATGCCACGGGACCGGCGGCCTATAGCCGAAAAGGGGGAGGGGAGCAAGCAGGCGGCCGCGGCGCAACACGGGATGCGCGCGGGCGCAGCGGGATGGACACGAGGCCGTGGCAGGGTCGAGGCTGCGGGAGGTGCGACGCGGGCCGGACGCCCCCCGTGGCAAGCGACCGGCCGGGCGCCGAGGGAGGCATGACATGCGGACGGCGATGATCCTCGCGATGGCGCTGGCAACGACGGGCGCCGGGGCGGGGCCTGTCTTCGACCGGCTGACGGGGACGGCGGGCGGCGATCCCTGTTTCGCCCGCGTCTATGACGCCGACCATCTCAGGCGCAACCCGCGGCAGAAGGTGGTGCGCATCCATCTGGCGCGCGAGCGCGTGGAGGTAGCGGAGGAGAACGGTCCCCAGCGCTTCACCGTCCGCATCGGGTTCCGTCTGCGCGCCGACCGGGACAGCTACGAGACCCACGCGGTCTGCACGGGAGGCGGCACGGTCGCGGATTGCACGGGAGAGGGCGACACGGGCGCCTTCCGCATCATCCTCGCCGGCGAGGTGCTGCGTATCGAGGTCGAGCGGCTCGAGGTGGAGGGCGCGCGCGGCGCCAGCCCCGATCTCGCCCGCAGCGACGACCGCGTCTTCCTGCTCCGGCCGGCAGCGGCCGCCGCATGCGCGGCGGCGGGCTGAGGCCTTACTCGTCGCGGCCGAGGACGCCGTTGAGGGCGGCCGTCAGGTTCTCCAGCGACAGCGGGCGATAGGTGAAGACGACCTTGCTCGTGCCGGCGGGGACCTCGACGCCGCGGAACAGGATGTCGGCGCGCAGCAGCGGCTTGCGCTCGCCGTTCACCTCCACCTCCCACCCGGGATACCAGGGCTCGTGCAGGGTCAGCACCGTGGAGACACGGGCCTCGACGGCGATCTCGACCCGGTCCGGGCGCCAGGCGGTGATCTCGGCCTTGCCCGGTGAGCGGATCATCTGCTGCAGGGCAGGGGCGAGGATATTGGCCGGGCGGGCGGCCGCCTGACCCGACGCCGCACCTCCCGCCGCACCGGCGGAGGCCATGGCGCGGGCCGGGCTGAGTTCGTCGTCATCGTCGATCATCACCTCGGAGGTGCCGTTCAGCCGCGGGAACTGGCCGGCATCGACGAAGGCGTCGGCGTCCGCGACCCGCACCACGCTGGCCAGGGCGACCCGCGGCGCGGCGTCGGGAAGGCGGTAGATCCAGGCGGTGGGTCCGGCCATGATGGTCTCGACCGTCGACCACTGGGCGAGATGCGGCATCAGTTCGATCGGCCGGTCGAGCACGATGAACTCGATGCCGAGCAGCTTGCCGAGGTCGCAGCTGTAGCCCGGGAAGGAGGTGGGGAAGCGACGGTGGAAGACCGTATAGGGGCTCTCGCCGGGCGCGACGAGCCGGTCGTAGGAGCCGATGCGGAGCGGGTTGTAGCCGTTGGTAGCCTCCAGGCCATAGACCATGGCGGCGTTCTGCCACGGGCCGCCGAGACCGACGATCTCCACGCGCGGGCGCGCGGTCGCGCCATGGCGCTTCATCTCCCGGGTCAGGGTGGCGATGATCTGCGCGTCGCGGCCAGCGGGCTTCTCGAGGAAGGCGTAATTGGCGCGGGGCTCGGCGTTCATGGACGAGCCGGCATTGCGCACGACCAGTTCCCCGGCCGTGAAGGCGACGGCGAGGCTGGCCGCTGCGAGGCGCAGCCGCGCAGTCTTGGGCCAGGCGAGGAGCACGGCGAGGGCCACGTAGATCGGCGCGATCCTGGCGAGGGCGAGCGCCGAGTCCCAGCCCTTGCCCGAGAAGGTGGAGAAATGGACCGCCCAGGCGAGCACGCCGACGACCGCCAGGGCCAAGGGGACGGCGACGAAGCGGTGCAGCTTTGGCAGGCCGTTGCGCACGTAGTCGGCCACGAGGAAGCCGGAGAGATAGGCCAGCGCCAGGACGACGATGAAGAGGCCGCCGACCGGGCGACGGAACTGCGACACGCCAGGCGCATACTGGAACAGGAGCGGGAAGAGCGGCGTGTAGCGGCCGAGGGCATAGCACAGCGCGACGAGGGCTATGGCCGCGAAGACGCGCCGGCCCGTGGCGATGATGCGGCCGCCGGCAATGCCGTGCCAGAGCACGAGCAGCGCGGTGAGCGACCCGGCGAAGAGATAGTTGAAGGCGCGGTCGGTGCTGTCGATGCCGGGCCGCGTGCCGTGGCTCGGGCCCCAGTCGCCGGTGGCGCTCGGCTGCAGCGATCCGAGGATGTCGGGGGCGATGAAATTGGCGAAGTTGACGGGGTACCAGGACGAGGTCAGTGCATAGGCGAGATCGATCTGCGGCCGGTTGGAGAAGGCGGCGAACTGGGCGGTGAGCAGAAGCGGCACGGCCATCAGCGCGGCGCCGAGCACCGCCATGAGCAGGAGAACGGGCAGGCGGGACAGGAGATAGCGCCCTGGCTGCGGATGGATCACCACCTGCCGCACCGCCATCACGGCGATGAGCACGCAGAGCAGCATGGGGGTCTGGGTGCGGCCGAGGGCGATGATGACCGCCACCACGGTGAAACCGACGGCGGCCAGCACAGAGCGGCGGTCGAGCGCCACGTCGAGAAGGAGCAGCGCCAAGGGGAAGAGCCCGAAGGCGGTGATGATGCCGACATGGTTCATGCGGCCGGAGACAACGCCGCCGAGCATGAAGATGCAGGCCGCCAGAACCGTGGCCGCGGCTGGCCACCCGAAGCGGTGTCCGTGGACGACGAGGGCGAGACCGCCGACCAGGAGATGCGCATAGACGATGAAGTCGAAGGCGAACATCGAGGGTTCGGCGTCGAACCAGGCCCAGACCAGGAAGGGCGGCTGGAAGATCAGCGATTGCGGGTCGGCGATGCTGGGGTGGCCGGCATAGTGATAGGCGTTCCAGAACGGCGTGGCGCCGGAATGGAGGGCGGAGGCGAGAAAGCGGAAGAAGGCGTAGAACTGGTTTTTCGAGTCCCACGGCACGACGAGGTCGTAGAGCCACCACTGCATCCAGGCGGCGGTCCAGATGCCCGTGACGGCGAGGAGGGCCACCCACAGCCCGGCGCGCGGCGAGCCGGCCAACCGGCGGAGCCAGCCCGATATTGTGGAGGAAAGCACTGGGGGCGGCGCGCCGGGACCCGTGGCACGAACCATGACTTGCGACGACACTACCTGCCCCCCCGGACCCGATGACGGTCCGCGCAGCTCACTGAAACGTGATCAAACGTGCATTTCAAGTGATTTGTCCGCGCTCTGTCGCGAAAAACCACAACGGAGATTTACCGGACGTGAACAGAGCCGCTGCTTGCGACGCTGCGCCCGCGGGGTGATAAGCTCGGACCATGTCGACCGTCGAGCGCGCCCGATCCACCCATGGCGGCCTCAGGGGCCTGATCGCCAACACGGCGTCGGGGCTCGGCGCCCTGGCGGAGCGGTTCGGCCGGCGGTTCAACGACCTCATGCCGAAGGGGCTCTATGCCCGCTCCCTGATCATCGTCATCGCGCCGATCGTGATCCTGCAGTCGGTCGTCGCCTATATCTTCATGGAGCGGCACTGGCAGCTGGTGACCCATCGCCTGTCCGCGGCGGTGACCCAGGACATCGCCGCGCTCATCGACGTGCAGCGCACCTATCCGCAGGACCGGGACTACGCCACGCTGCGGCGGATCGCGCGCGAGCGCCTGAGCCTGATGGTGGAGATCCTGCCGCCGGAGCCACTGCCGTTGCCGGGGCCGCGCCCCTTTTTCGACGTGCTCGATGCGGCGCTTTCTCGGGAACTCGCCCTGCAGGTCGGCCGGCCGTTCTGGGTCGACACCGTCGGCAATTCGGCCCTGATCGAGATTCGCATCCAGCTGGAGGACGGCAAGATCATGAAGGTCTTTGCCCGCCGCGGCATGGCCTATGCCTCCAACAGTCACATCTTCCTCGTCTGGATGGTGATCGCCTCGCTGGTGCTGATCGGCATCGCCATCCTGTTCCTGCGCAACCAGATCCGCCCGATCCAGGCGCTGGCTGCGGCGGCCGAGGATTTCGGCAAGGGACGCGACGTCGCCGGCTTCCGGCCGCGGGGCGCGAGCGAGGTGCGCAAGGCGGCCCTCGCCTTCATCGAGATGCGCCGCAGGATCGAACGGCAGATCGACCAGCGCACCACGATGCTCGCCGGCGTCAGCCACGACCTACGGACCATCCTCACCCGCTTCAAGCTGGAACTGGCGCTGCTGCCCGAGGGGCCCGAGACGGAGGCGCTGCGCCGCGACGTCGACGAGATGGGCCGGATGGTCGAGGGCTACCTGTCCTTCGCCCGCGGCGATGCCGGTGAAATGCCGGCGCCGACCGACATCGAGACGTCGCTGCGGGAGATCGGCGCCGATGCCGAACGCTCCGGCGCCAGGACCACCGTCACCTATCACGGGGTGCCCACGGTGAAGGTGCGGCCCGACGCCTTCCGCCGCTGCATCTCGAACCTTGTGGTCAATGCGGCGCGGCATGGCAACACCATCGTCCTGTCCGGCCATCGGGACCACCGCTGGCTGACAGTCACCGTCGACGACGACGGGCCGGGCATTCCGGTGGACCGCCGCGAGGACGTGTTCAAGCCCTTCCTGAGGCTCGACGACGCGCGCAACGTGGACGACGGCGGCTCGGGTCTCGGCCTCGCCATCGCCCGCGACATCGCGCGGTCCCACGGTGGCGAGATCACCCTGTCCGACAGCCCGCTAGGCGGCCTCAGGGTGACGGTGCGCGTGCCGGTCTGACGCGCCGTCAGGCGGCCGCGGAGAGATCCTCGCCGATCCAGCGGCGCTTCGCCGCCAGCACCACATCGTGAGCGAAGAGTGAGAGGTGGCCCGCCGTGATCGCCGCCGACAACGCCATGCCGAAGAGCCAGTAGCCAGGCATGGAGGAGAGAGCATTGGTGGGCGAGGGGATGCGCGAGGCCTGGTCGAGCAGCGGCTGGGCGAGGACCGACAGGACCACGAGACCGGCGACGCCCGCCATGACGATGGCGGTGGAGCGGATGTTGGCGAGCGGTACGCTCGGCCCCAGGAGCGGACGCAGAGCGCCGACGAGGACGAGGGTCAGGACGACCGCCCAGGACACCGCGTGCATGCCGGCATAGACCTGCGCCTCGAAGATGCGGTTGGCGGCGAGCAGCACGTCCACCCGAGCGGCGAGCGTGTCCGGCGACATCCAGAAGATGGCGAGGCGGTAGTGCGGAACAGGCTCGATCAGGCCCCAGCCGGTGGTGAGGGCGGCGAGGCCCGCCGCTGCGAGATAGATCCCGCAGAAGGTGATGACGAGGCGTCGCATGCCGTACTCCCGAACTCCCGAGGCGACCCTAGGAGCCTGGCCAGGCGCCGACAACGACAAGGTTAAGAACTGGTTAACGGCCGATCCCGTATCAGGCGTTTGGCGGGATTGCGGGCCAAGCACAGAAGCCTAGCCTGTGGACGAGAACAGGAGAGCGCCCATGCCGACCGCCGGTCCGTCCGCCCATGCCGCCATGCCGGAGGCGATCCGCCACTGGCACGAGATCGCCGTGGCGCGCGACCTCGCGGGGCTCGAGGCGCTGCTCGCCGAGGATTCAGTGTTCGAGAGCCCGGTGGTGCACACGCCGCAGGCCGGCAAGCCCCTGGTGACGCGCTATCTGGCGGCCGCCTTCGACGTTCTCAACAACGAGGCGTTCCACTATCCGAACCAGTGGTTCGGCGAGTCGTCCGCGGTGCTGGAATTCGTCACCGAGATCGACGGCATCACCGTCAACGGCATCGACATGATCAGTTGGGACGTGGGCGGGCGGATCACACATTTCAAGGTGATGATCCGGCCGCTCAAGGCGATCAACCTCGTGCACGAGAAGATGCGCGAGAGGCTGATGGCGATGGGGCCGCGGCCCGCCTGAGCCCGGCTTCAGCGCAGGCAGGCGGTGGGGGCGGAAACTGCCTGGCCGGCCGGGCGGAACTTCAGAACAGTCGAGCCGCCGAGGAGCTGGCCGTTCGGCACCCAGTCGCCGGCCACCGTCATGGCGGGCGGATTCGCGGTGCAGAGGCAGGCGCCGCAGTAGGTGACGGGACGCGAGCCGAGGGACTGCGCGGGCGACTGGCCTGCGGAGGAGGCCTGGGCGGAGGCTGCGAAGCCGGCGGCGAGGACGAGGGCGGCCGCGGTGGCGCGGATGAGGGACATGGTCTGTCTCCTGGTCGGCGGCGCTGGGCTATGGCCGCTGGACGATGAACTTGACCATGGGTCGCGCCGCGGGCGCTGATGGTTCAGGGC